>DATGMB010000105.1:0-36464 GCA_035293845.1 Bryobacteraceae bacterium | reverse complement strand
GCGCAAGAACGTGCTGGCCAAGTGCTACGGCGGCGATATCAGCCGCAAACGCAAATTGCTCGAAAAACAGAAAGAGGGCAAGAAGCGGATGAAACGCGTGGGCCGCGTCGAGATCCCGCAGGAGGCGTTCCTTGCGGTGCTAAAGGTGGGGCAGACGGAGGAAGAGGAGTAGCTACCCGGCCCATGCCGAGGCAAGCTGGCGCCCGTTCCACGAACGAAAAACCGCTAACGATTAGCGGCCCGTGTTTCTAAGTCACTGATTCCAATGAAGAAAAAAACCAAAACCGCTAATTTTAGCGGTTTTTCGTTTTTAGGAGGTCGTGAGGAGCCTCCTTGCGATCCGCCAGCGCCAGCGCCGCGTACGCCGTCGTGGCGTCGCGCATGAACTTTTCCATCATCGATCCTGCCGGGTACTGGTGGTTCATCGAGACCGCATCCCAGGAGCCATCCGCGGTCTGGTGCGCGCGCAGCCACGCCAGCGCGCGGGTCAGGTGCGGTTCATCCGCTTTCACGCCGGCGAGGCGGAGCATCGCGGCGGTCCATGCCGTAGCGTAGCCGTTCGATCCCCCGGGCGATGGCGGCGCGTTCGGGCGATCGCGCCAGGGGCCGAGTGCGGCCAGCATCCAGCCGCCATCGGGGCTCTGTTTGCGCCAGACCTCATCGAGGAACGATTGCTGCTGCGGCTGCCACCCGTGGATTTCGTTCTGTGCCCAGAGCAGCACCAGCAGGTTGGCCATCGGCTGCCGGTCGCGATTCTCGGCCAGGTAGGTGTGCAGGCGCCGCAGATTCTCCTGGATTTCGGGCCGGTCCTTGTATCCATCCGGCGCGATACCGGTAGCCACGGCCGCGAGCGCCGCGCCGAAATAGACGGATTCCGGGACTTCCCACGGTTCGAGGTTCGCGTCGGTCCATCCCCAGGCGCCGTCCGCGCGCTGGGTGGCCCACATCGTGCGGAACGCGGCTTCGGCCTCTTTGCTCAGGCCCTTGCCGCGCCGCGCGTCATCCATGGCGAGCACCAGTGCGGCCAGCACCGCCTGGGTATTATCGGCCGTGGACGCGGCTGGCGGCTTGGCCGAGCGCACCCGAACTCCGGCCACGAGCCCGTTTTCGAACTCAGTCGGCGCGGATTCTCCCAGCCCGTGGCGCAGCGCGGGCCGCGCCATCAGATAGCCCAGTGTGGTATGGCAGGAGACGCACGGCCCGCCCTCTTTAGCCGCCCGCGGCCACGCGGCCCATTCGGCGGCGCGTCCGTCGAGATACTTCGCCGCCGCGGCGGCATTCCAATCGCCGCACCACGCGGCGGCAGGCAGCAGCAAACAGACAAACGCACGAGCCAGCATCTGCACCACCCCTCCGAGGGATTGGGTTCAGTATACCGCTCGCCTCGAGTGTCTTCTACTCCGCCGCGGCCTTCGGATACCCCGGATTCGCCTGCACTTCCTTGATCTGCTGCGTATGCCGCCCGGCGTGCGTGGCGATCAGCAGGATGAACTGATAGGCGTCCATCTGCCCCGCCGGCCCCGGCCCGACGTGTACGCGCAGCTCGTCCTCAGTCGATTTCACGTAGGCGATGGTCTTATCGCGCCGCGCCGCGAACTCGCGCGCCGCCTCGGCAGGGGTCGCGTACTTCGTGCCCGAAGGCGCGATCGGTTCTGGCGCCGTGAACTTGTGGCTGCGGTCCTGCACGCCCGCCGCGAACTGGCGGTCGAACTCCGCGTTGGAATTGGCCGGCCGCGGCACCGCCGGCGTCTTCAGCACCTGCTGCGCCCCGTTGAAAATGAATTCTTCGGCCAGAATGAGGTGTTCGGTGCATTCCTCGACCGACCACACGTTGGGTGCGGGTTTGAATTTCCACTGGGCTTCGGTCAATCCATCGATGCTCGCCAGCAGGTTCTTTTTCGACAGTTCGAGCTGCTCCAGAAGATAAGTTCGCTCGGCTGCGGTCATGGCGCCCTCGCCGGCGGCCGCAAAGGCGGCCGAGGCGCACAGCAGGAAGGCAACGCGCTGCAACATGAGTTTTCCCCTCTTTGGGACAGGGTATCACCCGCGGGTAACAAACGGGTGACGGCTACTGCAGCACGGGCAGCTCGCGCCAGCCCTGCGGCACGTACAGACTGCCTTCCGTGATGCCCTGCGGCGCGAGTTTCGGCAGCCTCGCCGCCAGTTCGCGCGGCGCGATCCGTCCAGCCAGCGCGTCGGCGAACGCGCGCGTCACGCTTTCGACCTGCGCCGCCGATTCCTGCGCGAACTCCAGGCGGAAATCGCGGATTCCCGCCGCGCGCCATGCGTCGAGGTGCTCCGCCGCCTGCTGCGCCTCCGCCCCGAACACCGTATTGCGGCAGCCGACGTCCGCCATCACCGGGTGTTCGCGCCCGGCTGCATCGCGCAGCGCCAAGGTGTGGCTCTCGCACGGCCGGCCGCAATCGCGATAGCTCGTTCCGGTCGAAAGGAAGCGGCAGAAGACGCAATGCTCGGTGTGAAACACCGGCAGGTGCTGGTAGGCGATCGCCTCGATGGGCCCATCGGCCGACCGGGCAAGGTCCGCGACCTGCGCGGCGTTGAGGTCGTGCGTGGGGGTGAGCGCCGCAAGCCCCATTGCGAATAGCTCGGCCGCGGTGAGCGCGTTGGCGGCATTGAGGCTGAAATCGCCGATCAATTCCGGATGTGCGCGCCCGCGCAGGGCGTGCAGCAGTCCGGCCGGCCGCACCAGAATCGGGCAGCCGCAGCTCAGCAGAAAGTCGGCGATCCGCTCCTCGCCGGGCTTGAGCACGCGCGGGCTGGCGACGCGCGGGGCCAGCCCGGCCGCGCGCACTCGTTCGAGGGATGGCTTCAGCCCGTAGAGATCCAGGTAATCGAGCGTGATCGACGCGGGCCGCAGCGCGATGGCCGCATCGAGCTGCCCCGGTGTCCTCACGAGCAAATGAATCTGCGCCGCTGCCGGGCCGGTAGGAGCCGGCCATGCCCGGCCCGCGGCTGGTACCTGTACCTGTATCGCGCGGGTTCCAGCTCTACCCTGCTCCTCCTGTAGCCTCTCCACCGCTTCCCGCCGCAACTGGTTCAGCAGCGAAGCCGCGGCAAACGGCGCGCCCGCCACATCCAGCTCCAGCTCCGCCAGCTCGTACGGCGAGTTGCCCAGGCGCCCGAGCTGCGCGCGCAGCAGGTCCGCATCCAGCCCCCGATTCCGCGCCGTGCCCAGCGGCTCGGCGGAGCGCACCGTCACGCGCGCGCGGCCCGCCGTCCATTCCGTCACCAGCGGCTCGCCCTCGCGCGCCACGGCGCGCACACGCACCGGCTGGCGGCGCAGCGGAACGGCGGCCTCCACGTAGGGCCGCGCGGCCCTGTCCACGTCAGGATCGTGCGTGCGCCACACCAGGTCCCCGCGGCGGATGCGCCGCGCGTCCACCGCGCCGTTGCCGAACTGCAGCTCGAGATGGGCCCCGCGCTCCGTTACCGCGAACACGCGCCCGCCTTCTTCCTTCTCCTCCGGACTGCGCCAATCGGCGGCGTCGAACACGACTCCGTCGCCCGGCTTCAGCGGCGCGCTGCGGTGCGCCGCGGCCGGCTCGATCGCGATAGCCGTCTCCGCCACGCGCACCACGCGGCCCATCAGCACGCCGCGATGCCGCGGTGCGCGCCCGCGCACCACCGCCTGGTGATTCGTGCCCGTCAGGAAATACGGCCCCAGGCCGCGCGAATAGACCTGCTCGAGCTGCAGCTCGGCCGCGGCATCGGCCGGCGCCGGCTGCCCGGCCCATGCCGCGTCGACCGCCTGGCGGTAGGCGCGCGTGGTCAGGGCGACGTAATCGGCATCTTTATAGCGCCCCTCGATCTTGAGCGCCGCGATTCCGATCTCCACGATTTCCGGCACCTGCCGCAGCGCGAACAGATCGCCGGGGGAGAGCAGGTAGCGCGCATCGCCGAGCGGCGCCAGCCTGCCGTCCACGATCATTTCGTACGGCAGGCGGCAGGCCTGCGCGCACTGGCCCCGATTGGCGCTGCGCCCGCCCCAGGCTTCCGAGCTGAAACATTGCCCCGAATACGCCACGCACAGCGCGCCGTGCACGAAAATCTCCAGCTCGCAGGCGGTGGCGGCGCGGATGGCGCGGATCTCATCGAGCGAAAGCTCGCGCGCCAGCGTCACCCGCGAGGCGCCCAGGCTCTCGGCGAGCCGCACGCCATCGGCGCTCGTGACGCTCATCTGTGTGCTGGCGTGGATCTCCAGCTCCGGCGCAATCTCGCGCGCCATTTTGAGGATGCCGAGATCCTGCACGATCACGGCATCTGCCCCGGCCTCGGCGATCGCCGCCAGCGCGCGCGCCGCTTCACCAGTCTCATGATCGAAAACCAGGGTGTTGAAGGTGACGAATCCCCGCACGCCGCGCCGGTGCAGCGTGCGCATGACTTCCGGCAGCTCCTCGATCGAGAAGCCCACCTTCGCCCGCGCGGTGAAGTGATGGAGGCCGAAATAGACCGAATCGGCGCCGGCTTCGATCGCCGCGCGCAACTGCGGCCAGTATCCGGCCGGACTCATGATTTCGGGCTTCCTGCGTGGGGACATCGGAGGGACTACTTCCATCGTAGCGCACGCGCCGGCGCCGGAACGTAGAATGTGTCATCGCCCACGCTCCGTAGCGCGGTACGTGACTTGCATATTACTCAGGGGTGCGGAGCGTATTTGCAATCCTGTTGCTCGTCGCTGTGGGCGGCGCAGCCCGGCAGAGGCCCGCGAGCCCGGCCGCCCCGTTCCTATGGCATGACCCGGGAAACGTGTCCGCGCTCGATTTGAGCGATGCCGGCGCCGGCGTTCCCGCTCCGCAGCCGCCCTTCACCTTTGTGCGCGAGGATCTCAGCGGCACCAATCCCAAAGTCTTTGTCCGCGACGCCCGCGGCACCCTCTGGAACGTCAAGTTCGGCTACGAAGTCCACAACGACGTCTTCTGCTGGCGGATCGTCCGCGCGTGCGGGTATTTCAGCGAGCCGAGCTTTTTCGTGGCGGCCGGCCGCATCGAGCAATACCGGCCCATTCGCCGCGCCAATCGCTGGCTCCAGTCCGATGGCCGCTTCACCGAGGCCCGTTTCCAATACCGCGATCCGCAGCTTCATTTTCTGGCCCGGCGGAGCTGGCGCTGGGACCGCTCGCCGTTCAGCGGCACGGCGCAAATGGACGGTCTCAAACTTCTCCTTATGCTGTTCTCCAACTGGGATAACAAAGATGCCCGTGTCGGTGCCGGCGGCTCCAATACGGCCATCTTCGAGCGGCGCGGGCGGCCGGTTTATGCGTTTGTCGACTGGGGCAGTGGGATGGGGTCATGGGGTTCGGTTCCGGGCCGGGAGACCGACTGGAATTGCCGCGACTACGCCGCGCAGACACCGTCGTTCGTCGCGGGCGTAAAGAATGGGTCGGTGGTCTTTGGATGGGACGGCGCGATCCCGCAAGGCTTCCGCACCGGCATCCCGGTCGAGCACGTCCGCTGGCTGATGAAGTACCTGGGCCGGATCAGCGATGCCCAACTGGCCGCCGCTCTCGAAGCCTCCGGCGCCAGCCCCAGCGAGCGCGCCTGCTTCCTCAAAGCCATGCGCGACCGCATCGAGCAGCTCCGGCGCCAGTGATCCCGCTCAGTACGGTCCTTTGAGGATGCTGTACTCGAACTCGGCGGGGTCGAGCGCGCGCGCCTGGAGCATTCGCACGCAATCCGCCACCGAGTCGCCGATCGCTTCGATGCGGCGCAGCGCCAGGTTCTTCGGCGTGTAGATTTCGAGCGCGATCCACTTACCCGCGAGCGCCCTTCGTTCCTCCAGCGTCAACTGGTCCGGATTGCGCCCGATGGCGCGCTCGCTATGCCGTGCGGGTTTGGCCATCATACTGTGCGCATTCTATCACTGCGTCAGCCAGGCTTCGACCGCCGCCCGGAAGATCTCGCCTGCGTGGGCCTTCATCCATTCCTGGTAGACGGGCCCGTACTGCGCCGGCGTCGTGACCATACGGCCGTGCAGCCCCTTCAAACCGGCGCCGAAGGTCTTGTCGAGCAATACCGTGCCGCCCGCCGTCGTGAGTTTCGCTTCGATGGTCAGGGTGAGGTTGTCCGCTGCTTCCGCCTGCACGCAGGAGGAACCAGGATGCGCCACCACCCGCAGCGTGGCATCCGCGGGTTCGGCCGCGAGCTCGACCACATGCCGTCCGTTGAGCACCGCGAAATCTCGCAGCGCGGCGGCAAGTTCGCGGTCCGGCTGCGTCTCCGCCACCGCACGCCGAAGCTGCTCCGGCCGTAGAAAGCACGAGGTCGAGAGGTTCTCGGGCGACCACGCCGGCTCGAGCAGCAGGCGCAGCGGCGGAACGGGCGGGAGAGCCGCGAGCACCGCGGCCCGGCCCGGCGCGGCCGACATCACCGCCAGTCCGTAGGCGGTCCAACCCTGTCGGTCGCGCGCGTCCGCTCTGGCGCCCTTTTCGAGCAGCAGCTTCACCGCGTCGGCGTGGCCGTGTTGGGCTGCCAACATCAGCGCCGTCCGGCCGTCCTTGTCCCTGGCATCGACCGGCGCGCTCTTGGTGAGCAGTGCCGCGAGCCGTTCCGTCTGCCCTTTCTTTGCCGCGGCCAGTAACTCGGCCCCGGCATCGGCAGCGGGGGCCGTCTGGCATAACAGGAGTAACAGGAGAGTAACCCGTGCCGGCATAGTCAGCTAACAGCATAGCCGACCAGGCCGTTCACTAATGGGGCGCCAACCCGGCCCGGCTGTGCCCTAATGCATCGCCGCCGGCCCGCCGTGGTGCTTCGGCTTGCGCATCAGCAGCAGTAGCGGCAGCACCAGCAGGAACACGACACCCAGCGCGCGGAACGTATCCACAAACGCCAGCATGGACGCCTGTTGCTGCACCATCCCCCAGATCGCGCCGTACGCCTGCTTTGTTGCCGTAACTGCATCCGAGCCCTGCGCCATCAGGTGCTCCTTCAGGCCGCCCAGCCACATCGAGGTCTGCGGATTCAGCGCATTGACGTGCGCGCCGAGCACCTGCGTGTGGAACTGCTGCGCCCGGAAGAGATAAGTGGTGCCGCTCGCGATCCCCACGCTGCCGCCGAGGTTGCGCATCAGGTTGAACATGCTGGTGGCGTTCCCCATCTGCTCTTTGGGGATGGGATCCATGGTCGCGGTCGTCAGCGGCACGAACAGCAGCGCCAGCGACGCCCCCTGGATGAATTGAGGCCAAAAGATGTCCCAGTAACCGGCCTGCAGGCTGAGTTTCGAGAACGCGTACAGCGTCCACGAGGCCCCCACCAGCCCGACGGCCAGCACTTTGCGGGGATCGAACCGGCCCAGCACCGTGCCTACCACCGGCATCATCAGGAACGAGCCGAGGCCGCGCGGCGCCATCGCCACGCCGGCGTCGAGCGCCGGGTAGCCGAACAGCGTCTGCAGCATGATCGGCAGCAGCAGCATGCTCCCGTACAGCACGAAGCCGAGCACCGTCATCAGGAACACCCCCGCGCTGTACGTGCGGTCCTTGAAGACGCGCAGCCGCACCACCGGATCGCGCGTGCGCAACTCGTGCCAGACGAAAAGGGCCAGCAGCACCGCCGCTACGATTGCCGCGAGTGTAATCCAATGGGAGGCGAACCAGTCCTCCTCCTGCCCTTTATCGAGCACGACCTGCAGCGCGCCTACCCCGACCGCGAGCATGCCGATGCCCCAGTAGTCGATCCGGCTGCTCGTGCGCCGGATGTACGGCGGGTCGAAGATGAACAGGCGCGTCATGATTACCGACGCCAGGCCCACCGGCAGGTTGATGTAGAACACCCACCGCCAGCTATAGTTATCCGTCAGCCAGCCGCCCAGCACCGGTCCGAGCATCGGTGCCACCACGATCCCGAGGCCCCAAAAGGCCATTGCTTTTCCGCGGTCGCGCGGCGGGAACGCCTCCAGCATCACGGCCTGCGAAAGCGGCTGCAATGCTCCTCCGGTCGCGCCCTGAATGATGCGGAACACGATCAGCGCCTGCAGGCTGGGCGCGAGCCCGCACAGAACGGAAGCCCCGGTGAACCCCATGACCGCCGCGAGCAGCGTCCGCTTGCGGCCGAAGTAGTTGGCGATCCAACCCGTCATCGGCAGGATGATCGCGTTGGCCACCAGGTACGAGGTGAGCGCCCAGGACGCCTCATCCACGCTGGCGGAAAGGCTCCCCGCGATGTGCGGCAGCGACACGTTCACCACCGTCGTGTCCAGCACCTCCATGAAGGTGGCGAACATGACCGCGACGGCGACAATCCATGGATTGATTTGCGGCTGCTCCTGAGGCGACGAAGATGGCATCCCTGGCTACTTCCATACTACCAGTCCATTTCCGCGATACCGCGCAATCGCACCGGCGTCCCCTGGTACTCAGTAGCGCAGGCCGCTTCAAGCCGGGACGGTGAAGCCCTTGCCGCCGTTGGATCGCTCGGTACCAATAGGTTTGAATAGGCCGTCTTAGTACGGCCGGCGTATGTAATAAAGCTTATGTAAGTTTTCGCAACCGGCAGATTTTGCACGTTTTAAAACAGAAATTTTTCTGTTAGAAATTGGCCGCATCAAATCGTATTTATGTTATCGTAAGTCAGCGAACAGGCCGGTCTCGTCCGGCTTTATCGCACATTCGGGAGACCACCTTCAGGTCCGGCGACGGTCTCCCCCTTCCCGCGCAACGCGGGAAACGTGGCAGGTCCTGAAGCCGGGGTCGCGCGATCCCGGGACCGGGAACACGCCTGAGAGGCCGCTCACTTTCTCCTCCAGCCTCTCCTGGAGCGCTTCATTCGCAGTTTTTCGGGCAGCGCCCGCGCAGCCGATCTCTGTCTGCGCGAACCGGGCGTATGTCGCATGCGCTCGTGGTGTGTTCTCACAACGCAGTTTAGTGAGGAGTTAGAAGATAAATGAAACGATTTTATTTGAATCATGCATTGGCGAAGTTCCTGGCGGCGGGATCGCTGTTGGCGATGAGCCTGGTTGCGGCCTCTGCCCAGACGGTCAACATCAATTGCGGCGGCAGCGCGATGACGGCCTCCGATGGAACGCAATGGAGCGCGGATGAGTACTTCATCGGCGGCGACCTGCTGTATACCGGCTACTCCATCGCCGGCGCGCAGCCCACGGACTATTACCTCTACCGCAGCGCCCGCGCCGGGCTCTACGGCGACTTCACGTATTCCATTCCGGTTCCCAACGGGACTTATAACGTGAAGCTCCTGTTTGCCGAAATCCAATACACGGGGCAGGGCCAGCGCGTGTTCAACGTCGCGATCAACGGCGCAACTGTGCTCAGCAACTTCGACATCCTGGCGCACGTCGCGCCGCTGACTCCGCTGCCGGAGCAGTTCACCGCCACGGTGACCAACGGCACGCTGAACCTGAGCTTCACCGGTGTGACCCGGCGCGCGCTCGTCAACGCCATCCAGGTTTCACCGGCCTCCGGAAGCTCCGTCAGCACGCCGTCCGGCGGCACGTCCACGGGAGGCACGCCGCCGAGCGGCACGCCCGCGCTTGCGATCAGCGTGAGCACCCTGAGCTTCTCCGCCACGGCGGGCGGGGGAAATCCGGCCGCGCAGAGCGTCTCCGTGTCCAACAGCGGCTCCGGCACGATGAGCTGGACCGCATCCAGCAACCAGAGCTGGCTGAGCGTCTCGCCGGCGTCCGGTTCCAATGCGGGCACGCTTGCCGTCGCGGTCTCCACCGGCGCGCTCGCGGCCGGCACGTACTCCGGCGCGGTTACCGTGAATGCCGGTTCGGCCGGCTCCAAGACCGTCAGCGTCAGCGTTTCCGTGGCTGCCGCGCCCAGCGCCGGCAATCCGCCGCCGGTTTCGAGCGGCAATAGCTGGTACGTCACCACCTCGGGCAGCGCGAGCGGCAACGGCACGATGGCCAGCCCGTGGGATCTCGCCACGGCGCTCTCCGGCGCCGGCGGCAGGATCAAGCCTGGCGATACCGTCTGGATCCGCGCCGGCAAGTACGGCGCCGGCCAGTCCAATTCGAGCATCAGCGCTTCGCTGGTGGGCACGGCCAGCGCGCCGATCATCGTGCGCGCCTATCCCGGCGAGCGCGTCACCATCGACGAGTGGCTCGAGGTCGGCTGCTGCGATGGCGCCATCAATCCGTCCGCCGGTTCTTACACCTGGTTCTGGGGCCTGGAATTTGCCGGCTTCAACACCGACCGCAGCACCGGCACGAGCGGCCCGCCCTCTTACGGCGCCGGCCACAACCATAACGCGGTCGATATCTGGGCGCCCGGCACGAAGCTCATCAACTGCATCGTCCACGATACCGGCGGCGGTGTGTCGGTCTGGAGCGCCGCGGGTACGGAGCTGACTGGCAACATCGTCTACAACGTCGGCGGCTACGGCCCCGATCGCGGCCACGGCCACGATTTCTACCTGCAGAACCAGGCGCCGAACTACGTCACACTGAACGACAACATCGGTTTCGACAGCTTCGATATGGGCCTGCACGCCTACGGCAGCGATCCCGGACCTTACGTCCAGAATCTGAATCTCACCGGCAATGTGATCTTCAACTCCGGCCAGCCGGACGGATCCGCGACCGACAACCTCTGCATCGGCGGCGGCACCGGCGGCCCGACCGGCATCAAGCTCGACAGCAACTACTTCTACTTCCCGCCCGCGAACAATGCCGGGTACAACGAGCTGGGCTACCTGTGGGACGCCAAGGCGGGCAGCGCCGTAGTGACCAATAACTTCTTCATCGGCGGCGCCAACGGCATCGACCTGGAGCGCTGGCAAAGCCTGACATTCCAGAACAACACCATCTATTCGGTGGGCACCGAGTCCATGCTCCTCCTCAACGGGGGCGATAACCCGTCGAGCTATCAGGATAGCGGCAATCGCTACTTCGGTTCCGGCCGGTTCTCGGTCTATAACAACTGTGTGGGCTGGCCCTGCAACGGCTCCTCGATGACCTTCGCCAACTGGCAGGCTACTGAAGGGCTGGATCAATCCAGCGCCTTCTCTTCGGCTCCCACGGGCGTGCAGACGTTCGTGCGCCCCAACGCCTACGAGCCCGGGCGAGCCAACATCATCGTCTTCAACTGGAGCATGAACGGCTCGGTTTCCGTTGACCTCAGCTCCAGCGGGATCAAAGCCGGCGATCCGTTCCAGATCCGCGATGCGGAGAACTGGTATCACGGCCCAATTGTCACCGGGACTTATTCCGGCGCGCCGGTGACCATCCCGATGGCCGGCCTGACGATCGCGCAGCCGAACGGCTCGGTGCCCGCTCCGGCGGTGCATACCGCTCCGGAATTCGGCGTATTCGTGCTGCTCTCGGGTAAGGCACTCGCTAACACATACTAACTACATCGGTAGGGCGGGGGATGCGATTTCGTCACGTGCCGGGCAAGTGACGAAATCGCGTCGCCGGTTCTACCCCCGTCGTAGCAGCCGGCTTCGGCCGTCGCGCCGCATCACGCTAAGAGAGCTTCCGCTAACCGATTGAATCTTTGAGAGCGAAACCGTCCCGCCCGGGGCGGTTTGCCGTTGGTCGCCTAACTCGCCTTGCACTTGTTGTAAACTAACTCACAGTGGGGGCTGCACTGTCACGCTACGATTTTGGTTCAGGAGGAACCAGAGATGGCGAGTTCCGCGCCCACTTTCCGCATCGACGTCGCGATTAACGATCTGCTTGTTCATTCTTCTCCGAACGCTCCCGTTCCCCCGTCGCCTAAAGGCCTGACGCTGCCCGAGCCGGAGTTCCCCATTCACCCGCAAAAGCTGGCCGATCCCGGCCCGGAAACGCCACCGGATAGCCGCGTATGGCGCCGCGAGGCGCTCCTGCGCAAAGCGCGCGGCTGGCTGGTGCCCTATCTCCGCTCCCGCGTCCTGCCCGGCGATTTCCACCCGATCACCGCCTACCTGTTCGTCGAATACAAGTGCAATATCGATTGCTGGTATTGCTGGTCGTTCAACAACCAGGTCAAAGGCATGACCGAGGACGTCGCCCGCCGCGCCATCGACTTCCTCCACGACCACGGCTGCCGCGTGCTGGCTCTGATGGGTGGTGAGCCCCTGCTGCGGCCCCAATTCGCCCACAAAGTCGTCTACTATGCGGCCAAAAAGGGCTTTTGGATCTATATCGGCACCAATGGCCGGCTGCTTCGGCCGGAAGTGGCCGACCGGCTCGCCGACGCAGGCACCGCCGTCTTCAATTTCGCCCTCGACGCCTGGGACGAAAAGCCGAGCCTTCCGAAAGCCCTGGTGCCCGCCCGAAGGAACCTCGATTACCTCATGCGCAAGCAGTATGTCTACGACTACATGGTCTTCTTCAACATGAATATCTGCCGCAACAATCTGGAGGACATCCGGCAGCTCACCGAATTTGCGCGCAGCCACCGCATCGCCACCGATTACCACCTCAACGAAACCCCCATGCTGGAGCAGGATGGCCACTTCAAGCACCTCGACAACAACCCCACTTATATCCGTCCAGAGGATTGGCGCGCTGTCGACGAACTGATCGACTGGCTGATCGCGAAAAACCGCGCCGGTTACCAGATGGTGAATTCGGTCGCGCGCCTGCAGGAAATGAAGGCGTTCATGCGGATGTCGTCCGGCCTCGATTTGCGGCGGATCGGCTGGTACGGCGACGGCGCGAGCGCCGCGCCGGAAGCGGATGAGCTGCTTGCCGGGATGCCCGGCATCGTGCGGGACGGCGAAGGCAATCTTCGCTTTACCGACTGGAACTGCCGCGCCGGCCACAACAACGTGATCGTCCGCACCGATGGCACCCTCGGGCCCTGCTTCCCCATGTACTCCGCCACGTACGACTGGGGCACCGTGGATGGCCACAAATTCGAGGCCGGCCAGCTCAAGGACATGAAGAACACCTGCCAGCAGCACTGCTTCTCCACGCTGAACCACAATCTCGGCTATTGCTACAACGACGCCCGCGTGATCAAGTGGCTCTGGAAAGCCGCCACAAACCGTTTCCGCGGCGGAGCGGTCAAGAGCTTCGAAGACTGACGCACGCCCGGCAGGGCAGGCCCATGGTCTGCCCCCGCCGCACATCGATTTCCTTGTACGATAGGCAGACCGGAGGAACGATGTCGAATCTCGGAGCTGCCACCGAATCGAGAGTGACCCTGCACCTGGTCGCCAGCCTCGATGGGTTTATCGCGAGGAAGGATAACAGTGTCGGTTGGCTGGATGCCCCCACACGCACTTACGAGGCCGGAGTGTCCATCACGGCGGAGCAGGCCGCGGCCTTTGTCAAGACCATCGATTGTTACGTGATGGGTTCCCGCACGTATGAACACGCGCTGGAACTGGGCTGGCCGTATGGCGACACTCCGGTCGTCGTAGCGACGGGCCGGAAACTGCGGCCGGCAAGGACCAGCGTCGAATTCTATGCGGGCGATCTCCGGGCGCTCCTGAACCAGAGACTCGCGCCGCGATACCGCAATATCTGGCTCGTGGGCGGGGCTATGTTGTCGCAGCGCTTTCTCGAACTCGGTTTGGTCGACGACATCCGATTGACCATCGCCCCCGTCCTTCTGGGCGACGGATTGCGTTTATTCGGCGGCGATCTTGCGGAGCAGCGGTGGGATCTGAAGAACGTGACGGCGTACAGGAATGGATTTGTCGAGTTATCGTACTCCGCCGTCCGCGCCGGAGACTGAAGTTCCGCACGAATCCGCACACCCTCGCCCTCGCGCCTGTTCCGCACGCGCCAACGCGTGCACAGAATAAGTTAGGACGTAACGGCCGATGACGCAATCAGAGGAAAACCATCGCCCTCGGGATTCGGCCTCCGAAACCGAGACCGTTCCGCCGAACCTCGAGGACTTCGCCGTCATCACGGTCGATTCGAAGGGCGCGGTCTCGCAGTGGAGCAGCGGGGCGGAAAAGATCTTCGGTTACGCACCGTCCGAGATCGTAGGCCGGCCTCTCACGCTGCTGTTCACCCCGGAAGACAGAGCCGCCGGCAGGCCGGCCGAAGAACTTGGTATCGCTGCGCGCCAGGATACGATCGAAGACGAGCGGTGGCACCTGCGCAAGGATGGCGTCCGGATCTTTGTCAGCGGGACAGTCCGCGCCACGCGGAGTGAAACCGGAGAGTTAACCGGCTTTACCAAAATCGTCCGCGAGATTACTGCGCAAAAGCTCCAGGAGTTCCAGCGCGATGCACAGCTCGTAAAGGAAAAGATCGCGCGTGCCGAAGCCGAGCGCCGATGGAAACTCCTGGAGGAGTTGTTCGACAACGCGCCCCTCGCGATCACGGCTCTGCGCCTCCCGGAAAAGAAATATGTGTTCGCCAACCGGATGGCCCGCGAACTGGCGCGGGACCGGCCGGTCGTCGGGCTCGCGCTTCGCGAGGCGTTTACGGAAGTCGAGTCGGATATTTTCGACGCGATCGAGACTGTGGCGGTGACCGGGCGTCCGTATTCGGCCACCGAGCGGGTGGTGGGCTTACCGGATACCGGCGGCTTCCAGGAGCGGTACTTCAGTTTCCTTTGCCA
The DNA here is from genome assembly GCA_035293845.1 of Bryobacteraceae bacterium. Taxonomy (GTDB): domain Bacteria; phylum Acidobacteriota; class Terriglobia; order Bryobacterales; family Bryobacteraceae; genus DATGMB01. The sequence continues at coordinate 21,976 of DATGMB010000105.1, read as the reverse complement.
GCCGATCTACAGCGAGGTCGGGCAATACGAAGCGATCCTGATCTTCGCCATCGACGTGTCGGATCGGGTGCGCGCGCGGGCCGCGATCGACGAGCAGCGGGATCTGCTCGATCTCGCCCATGACCCCATCATGTCTCTCGCTATGGACGGCTCCATCGAGTTCTGGAACCGCGGTGCTGAAATGATGTACGGCTGGACCAGGGAAGAGGCGCTCGGGCGCAACGTGCACGAGCTTTTGCGCACCACGGCCGAGCGCCCGATCGAGGAGATCCGCGCCGCCGTGTTCTCCAAAGGGGAATGGAACGGTGAGCTGAAGCACCGGAACCGCCGCGGCCAGGAGCTCGAAGTCTGGAGCCGCTGGGTCGTCCGCACGCGCCACGGCCGGCCTTCCGGCTGGCTCGAGATCGTTCGGGACATGACCGAACGCAAACGCCTCGAAGCGAATCTGCGGGACGCGCAAAAGCTGGAAAGCCTCGGGCTGCTCGCCGGCGGGGTGGCGCACGATTTCAACAACATTCTCACCGGCGTGATCGGAAATGTCAGCCTCGCGCTCGAAGTCTCCGAACCGGCCTCGTCCATACACAGACTGCTCTCGGACGCTTTAGCCGCAAGCGATCGGGCGGCCCTCCTGATCAAGCAGATGCTCGCCTATGCCGGCAAGGGCCAGTTCGTGGTGCAGCCACTGGATCTTTCCAAAATTGTGCGCGATACGCTTCCGCTGGCCGAACGCTCGATCGGCAAGGGAGTGCATGTCGAGCTCGCGTTATCGGAACAGTTGCCTCCGGTCGAAGCCGATGCGACGCAGATCGAGCAGGTGGCAATGAACTTCATCCTGAACGCTGCGGAGGCGATCGGCGACCGTCCCGGGCGAATTTCCATCCGGACGGGAGTGCGGGACATCCGTCCCGGTGAACCGGCGGGTTCGTACGACGTGGGCCAGCCGGAACCCGGCCGGTACGCCATGCTGGAGGTGCAGGACACCGGCCCGGGCATTGACGAAGCCATCCGAGCGAGCATTTTCGATCCGTTCTTTACGACCAAATTCACGGGACGCGGCCTGGGGTTGGCCGCGGTCTCCGGCATCGTCCGAAGCCTGAATGGCGCGATCCAGGTGGAGAGCCGGCCGGGGCAGGGTAGCACGTTCCGAGTTCTGTTTCCGGTCAAAGCTCCGCCCGCCCCGGAACTGCACCGGGCGCGCGATCCGATTCTGGTTGTGGACGATGACGAAATCGTGCGCCAGACCGCCCAGGTCATGCTGCGCCACCGCGGCTACGAAGTGCTGCTGGCCGAGAACGGCCAGAAGGCCGTGGACCTGTTCCGCGAGCGGCAAGGCCGCGTCAGCCTCGTGCTGCTCGATATGACCATGCCGGTCATGAGCGGCGAGGAGGCGTTCCGGCTGATGAAGTCCATCCGGCCGGACGTGCCGGTAATCGTCTCCAGCGGCTACACCGAGGAAGAGGCAATCCGCCGCTTCGGAGGGCTCGGGGTGGCGGGCTTCATGCAGAAACCATATACCGTCGGCGCGCTGATGGAAAAAATCGGCCGGTTCGCGCTGCCCCGTTGAAGGCCGAATCTCAAGCCTCGAACACCACCACCGCCCGCCCGAAGTGAATCTCATCGCCCGCCTCGAGCTTCGCTCCGCGGGGCGTCCGGTGCACTTCGAGACTCATGCCGTCGCGCACGATCCACGTGCCGCATTCGCCGCCGGGTGTGCGGTCGTGCCAGCGGTCGTTGAACAGGCGGTACTCGCCGGTCGTGCGGTCGTACTGGATATGCGCGTGCTCGCGCGAAACGGTGCGGTTGATCTCGTTCTCGGCTTCGAACGCGAGGTCGTTGCGGCGGAACAGGCCCTCGGAGCGGTACACATCCACCACGCGGCCGATATTGATCCGCGCTTTGTCCAAAAGAATCTCCGGCACGTTGGCTTCGCCTTCGCGGATGACGAGCCGCGCCGCCGGGCGCGGAGCGGGCCCCGCGAGTTCCTGTGATCCCGCCGCCACCGAAACCCATCGCCCGTCGCGCGGCGGCAGCCCGACGGCCGCCTCCACGTCCACGCGCAGATTCTCCGGATACCGGCAGCCCGCCGCGCGCAGCGAGTTCCGCACCTCCTGCTCGAGATACTGCCGGAAGAACCGGCTGGAGAACGTGCCGAACTGAGCCTGCTCGATGCCCTGCAGATGCACCCGCAGCAGGTCGTACGGGAACACCTTGCGCGCGCCCGAACGGTAGCTCTTCTCCTTGACGGTATCGAGCACCGCCAGCCGGATTTCCGCCAGCTCCGGCGGCTCATCCGGCCGCGCGCCCCCGGCCAGCGGCGCTTCGAAGATCGTGCGCCCGAATTTCTCGATGTACTCGCCCAGTTTCATCTGTGCATTCTCCTAACCGCCGAGGCGCAGAGGCGCCGAGAAACTCGGGAAGTGTTCGCTTCCCTCCGCGTCCCGGCGGTTCAAAAGTCCCCAAACTCCTTGGCCGCCTCCATCACCTCGCGCGCGATGGGCGCGGCGGCCAGCGCGCCGTAGCCGCCGTGCTCCACCAGCACCGCGAACGCCAGGCGCTTGCCGCCGCCGTCGTATGGCGCAAAACCCGTGAACCAGGAATGCGGCATGCCGCTATCGAGCTGCGCCGTGCCGGTCTTGCCCGCGAAGCTGATGGCCGCGCCCTGCATGGCCGCCCGCCCCGTTCCTTCCGTCACCACGCGGCGCATGGCGCGCTGCAGGAACGCCGCCTGGTCCGCCGGCAACACCTCGACGGGCGCATCCGTGCGGGTGTTCGCCGCGTCGGTTTGCCACCGCCCTTCCGGCATCCACCCGCCGTTGGCGATCGCCGCCGTCACGCGCGCCATCTTGAACGGCGAAACCAGCACGGCGCCCTGGCCGTACGCCGCGAACGGCAGCGCCTTCCGCAGCTCCCGGATATCGCCGGTCGAAATCCCGAACCGCGCGGCCGTATCCGCCAGCGCCTGGGAGCCGACATCGTGAACGCCCAGTTGCGCGAAGTACGCGTTGCAGGAAACCGCGATGGCGCGCTCCATGTCCAGCGTGCCGTGGGCATGGTCCCCGATATCGTCCTTGATCGGCCGGTTCCATCCCGCAATCACGTTGCCCGCGCGCCCGTCCGGGAGCCGGCGGCAGAGGAACGTCCGGTGCTTCAGCTCGGGATCTTTATTCAGCGCCGCGATGGCGGTCACCAGCTTGAACGTCGAGCCGGGCGGGTAGAGGCCGTAGCGCGCGCGGTCCAACAGTTCGTCATTGCCCGGCGCGGTTGTGCGCACACCCGGCGGATCGGGCGTCGGCGCGCTCACCATCGCGAGCACGTCGCCGCTCGCCGCGTCCATCACCACCACCGCGCCGTCGCGCTGGTGCAGCGTGCTCAAGTGCCGCTCCAGAATTTCCTTCGCGCGCAGTTGCAGGCGAATATCGAGCGTAAGGTGGACGCTGCGGTCGCGGACCAGCACGGCCGCCAGCGCCGGGTTCGACGGTTGATGCCGGTAGCGCACCAGCCCCGCCAGCTCGGAATATTCGTAACCTTGCAAACGCGCATTCGAATCGTGCTCGACCAGCGATGCGTTCGAGGCATGGAAATTTTCGCCCGTCCGCAGATCGCCGATCACGTGCTCCACCGCGGCGCCAAATGGGTAATATCGCGTCTCGAAACGCGAGGCGGCGTCCTCGAGCTTCACGCCGAGCGCGTCGTACTCCGCGCGGTGGCGCTCCAGCTCGGCCCAGTCTCCCGTGGCGAGCGGAATCCCGTTGCGGTCGTAGATCGTGCCGCGCGGGATCTCTCGCGCGATGGAATTCAGCCGCGGATTGTGCTGCGCGCGTTTGACGCCGTCCTGGTCGAATGCATGCGCGTCGCGCGCCAGGTATTCGCGATCGTGCAGCACCTGGTAGTGCGCCGCGAAGCCGAGCAGCGCGGCCGCCGCGGCGGCCATCGCGATCTTCAGCCCGCGCATGTTGCCGATCGTGTCATTGCGTTCCGCGCCCGCATCCGCGGAAATCGAGGCGATCGCGGCAAAAATCAGGAAGTTGGCGATCATGGCCGTGTTTCCCGAGCTCAGGAACGGCGAAACCACACCCGAAAGGGGCAGCGCCCCCAGCACGCCGCTCGTGATCAGCATCATCTCGAACGCGATCAGGCAGCCCAGGCCGAGCGCCAGGAAATAGCCGAACTGCGTCTCGGAGCGGACAGCCGCGCGGAACGCGCGCCCGACCAGGAACGCGAAGAGCAGGAACACCGCGGCCACACCCACGAACCCCCACTCCTCGCCGATGCCCGCCAGCACCAGATCCGTGTTGCCCGCGGGAATCATCGCGGTATCGCCCCAGCCGGGGCCGGAGCCGGTCGGGCCGCCGGTCGAAAACGCCCAGAGCGCGTTGGCGAGCTGGTCGCCGCCGTGCACGTCGTTGTCCCACGGCGAAAGCCACATGTCGATGCGCTGCACCACGGTGTGGGGCTGGCCGATGCGGTAGCCCACCGCGACCGCGGCTACCATCAGCACGATGCCCGTGAGCACCAGTCCCGGCCGTCCGCGCGCCGTGCCGAACATGGCGAGGAACACGAACAGCGTGACCAAAGCGGGGCCCAGGTCCTTCAGCACGAAGAAGAACGCCACCGCGATTGCGACCGCTACCAGCACCGGCAGGACGTGCTCGAGGCGCGGCAGGCCGATGCGCCCGAAAAACTTCGGCGCCAGGCGCTTTTCGCGCAGGTCGCGCAGGCGCTCCCAGTTCCGCGTGAAGTAACCGGCCAGGAACAGCACCAAGAGAATCTTGATCAGCTCCACCGGCTGAAACGGACCGAGATTGACCTTGGCGTCGTTGCCGGCCGGGCCGCGGCCGAAGCGCAGCAGGAGGCCGAAGAGCGTGAGCGCGCCGAATAGCGGCGTGTAGCACCAATCCGCCAGGCGCATGTAGTCGAAGGCGCGCAGGGCGGGGAGCGCCAGCAGCAAACAGCCGAGAAACACGCCGAGGGCGAACTTGTGGAATTCGAGCGTATCGCGCAGCGGGTCGCGCATCCCGGCGATGAGAATGAAGCCGATGCCGCTCAGCAGGTGCAGCGCGGGCAGTAAGGCGCGGTCGCCGCGAAAACGGGCCAGCCCCCAAACCAGCGCCACCAGATAAAAGCCCGCGAAGTAGAGCGCGGCCGCTTTCGCCAGCTCCCGCTGGAACTCGGCCGGCGTGCGCACGATCATCGAAGGCTTCAGCCGCGCGAGCGGCAGGTGCAATTCGCGGCGCAGCGGCGCCAGCGCGCCGATATTGGCCAGCGGCCGCTTGCTCTCGAGGAACTCGAACATGGCCGGCGCCGCCGGCCCCACCAGCGGCGCAAGCTCCTCCGGCGATTGCACGGCGTTGAGATTGACGAGGTGCTCCGCGCCGGCGAAGGACTGCGATTTGCCTGCATAGGCCATGATCAGCCCCGCCGCGACGAGCAGTGACGCTGCGGCCAGCCACGCGACGCCGCTAGCGGCGGCCGGCGGCTTTTCCACCGCGATGAGCGCCGGCGCCGCCGCAGCCCAGCTCTTAGTTACCGGCATAGAGGACCTCCGGTAGCACGCACCCGCGCGATCCCGCCGCACCGCGCGATGAGGCGATTCCTCGCAGCGCCGCCGCCGCTCTGCGCCGCGCAAGCCCGTCGCCCGGAAGCCCGCGCCAATGCGCTTCGCCCCCACGAGCCGCGGTCCCAACCCCCACAACCGCGCGCCGCATGCCGCGGCGCGCTACAGTTCCTAACGCCATTGCTTTCTCCGGTAAACCGCAGCCTTGCGCGCGGGCTTCTTGGCCGCGGGCACCGGCCGAGGCGCGAGCGCCGCCGATGCCAGGCCGGCGGCCACTCGGGCATCGCCGGGCAGCTTGTCCGCGGCCAGCTTCAATTGCTCCCGCGCGTAGGCCCGCTCGCGAGCGGCGGCGGTCCCGGCGTACTGTCCGCCGGACAGCCGCTCGATCGCCGCCCAGCCGCGGCTCAGCGCCAGTTCGCCCGCGGTGCGCGCGTCGCGGTCGCCTTGTTCCACCGCGCGCTCCAGCAGGACTTCCGCTTTCAGCCAGTCGGCCGGGCTGGCAGAGAGGCTGCGCTCCGCTTCCGCACGGTAGAGGCCGGCCATATCCGGAACCGTCTGCGCGGCCGCTTTCGCTGGGGACTCCGGCTGCGGTTTCGGCTTGGCCGGGCCGGTTGCGGGCGCCCGGACCGCGGCAGCGGAGGTCGGGCGGGCGTGCCACATTTCCCACGCGGAGCTGCTGCCGATCCACAGCGCCATCCCGCCGGCGAACCATGCGGCGGCGCCGGCCACCTGCAGGCTGCGGCGGGCGCGCGCCACGGTACGGGTGGCACGGCGCAGCGCCTGGCGCGCGGCGTCCATGGTCGGTCCGGCGGAGAACCCGCGCCGCTCCTTTTCCGCCATCGTCGGCCGGCGCTCGAGAAATGCCTGCAAGTCCGCCTGCAGATCGCGCGCCGATGGGTAGCGCCGCGAAGGCTGCGGCGCCATCGCCTTGCTCACGATCAGGCGCAGCGTTCGCGGCACACGGGCCGGAAGCGCGGCGGGCGGCCGCTTGGAGCGGATCAGCGCCTCCAGCTTGCGCGTGCTATCGGACTGATAGGGAGGCGCTCCCGCCAGCATCTCGTATAGCGTCGCGCCCACCGCCCACAGGTCGCTCTGTTGATCCACCTGCGAGCGCTCCAGCCGCTCCGGCGAGCAGTAGCCCGGGCTGCCGAACAGGTGCGCGGTGGCCGCGCAATCCGGCCGCAGCATTTTGGCGATGCCGAAATCGAGCAGCCGCACGGTGTCCGTCGGTCCCAGGTGGATGTTGGCCGGCTTGATATCCCCATGCACCACCGTGGACTGCCAGGAGTGGAACTTATCCAACTGCTCGCACAGCTCGAGCGCGATGGCCGCGGCCCGCACCGGCTCGAGCGCGCCGCCGCGCAACACCTCGGCCAGGTTGCGCCCTTCGACGTACTGCATCGCGACGAAGAACCAGCCATCGCGCTCGCCGTAGTCGTAAACCTCGATCATGCGCGGATCGGCCGAGTGCAGCTCGCGCTGGATGGAGGCGCCACGCCGCTCCGCCTCGATCACCATGCGGTTCACGGCGTCGCCGCCCAGCGGAATGAGTTTCAGCGCGACGCGGCGGCCGGCTTCCGTATCGATGGCCAGGTACACGTCCGCCACGCTCTTGCCGAGCCGCCGCACGATCTGGTACGGTCCGAGTTTTGCCGGAGCAATCATCTTCGCACCACCATCCAGACCAGCATCCCGATCACCGCGCCACACAGCAGCAGGAGAAATTTCCCGGTGGGACGCAGCGGCGGCCGTACGCGCGTGGTTGTAGAGCGCGGGCGCGTCGTGGTGCCGCACGCTCCGGCGCCGCGGAATTCCGGCCCGGCCACGAACAGCGCGGTGATGTTGTCCTTGCCGCCGGCCTGGTTGGCGGCATCGACGAGTTCGGCGGCCACGCGCTCCGCGTCGCCGTCGTAACGATCCACGATCTCCCGCACCTGCGCCGATGTCAGGTGGTCGGTGAGGCCGTCACTGCACAGCAGGATGGCGGCGTCGGGGCGGAAACGGCACTGCAGAGTCTGGATGAAATCGCTATCGGCGGCAGCGCGGCGGCGCGAGCCCACGTCGCGGAAGACCTCGTTGCGGCGCGGGTGCTGCATGGCTTCGGCCTCGCTGAGCTCTCCCGCGTCTTCGTCCTCTCCGACAGGCGAATGGTCGCTGGTCAGCTTGCGAATCGCGCCGCGCCAGATCAGGTAAAGGCGCGAATCGCCGACGTGTCCGATCGAGATCTCGCCGCCGCGCACTACCGCCAGCGTCAGCACACAGGCCATGCCGCGATGCTCCGGACGCTCGTCCGCCAGTTCGAAGATGCGGTTGTTGGCGCGGGCAATCGCTTCGCGAATGGATGCGCTGCCGCTCAGTTCCGCCGCGCGGATCACCTCGACCGCGGTTTCGGCGGCCAGTTCCCCGGCGGCGTGCCCGCCCACGCCATCGACCACCAGGAAGATGCCGTTTGCGGGATCGCAGAGGTAGCGATCCTCGTTGTGATCGCGGAGCCGGCCGGTATCGGAGGCGGCGCCGGCGGAGAGTGAGCTGCGAAGTTCCCCCGTCACCGCTTCCTTCATCGCCCTGGCCCCCGGTCCCTAGCCCCTGGTCCCTGACCCCCACCGCCCGGCCCGCGCCGCGCCTGCGCCAGCACAAACAGCAGCACGAAGCCCAGGAAGCCCGCCACAAATACCGTGTGCCACTGGTATAACCCGCTCATCGCCGCGCCTCGAAGACCAGATTGAGGACTTCCGCCACGCCGATCTCGGCGCGGTCGGGCAGCGGCTGCTCCACGTCCCGGGGCAGGCGCTTGCGGTTGACCCAGGTTCCGTTGCGGCTTTTATCGACGATGGCGAACGCGCCGCTCGCCGGATCGCGGCGCACGCGGAGGTGCTCGCGGGAGACTTCCTCGGTGGTATAGAGCGGCAGGTCGACGGACATCTGGTCGCCGCCGCGGCCGATCGAAACCTCGTTCTGCGTGATAAAGAAGGTCTGCGGCCCGGAATCGTCCTGATAACGGATCTCGCCGAAGATGCGGACGGGCGTGGGAGCGCGGTGCGGGGTGGAGCCGCGATGCTGCGTTTCGCCGCGGCCGCCCATGGGCGCCGTCCGGACTCCCCGCGCCGCGGTTACGGAGGGCTCGCGGTCGATGAGGGTGGTCTTGACGCCGCGGTAGCCGGGCTGCGGGACATCGTTGAGCTCGGAGTGGATTTCGACATCGCCCGGCGGCACGGCGCCTTCGGTATCGGCGAAAAACTCGATGGACCAGTCGTTGCGCGCGATCCGGTACTGCTTCTGCGGCCCGCCGCGGCGGAAGCGCGGCTTGGCATTCCACTCGGCCATTCGGGCGGAGAGTGCGCGGCGCGCATCCTCCTGGATAATCTCCTGCACGCCGGCCAGCCGAGCATAGTCGTCCGGATGGAGATAAACGCTGAAAATGCAGGGCAGCAGGATCCCGTAACCCATCTCGAGCCGCCCGAATTCCATATTGCGGATCAGCTCGTCGATAATGGTCTGGCCGCTGATCCTCGTCTGAGGCTGTTTGTTTCCGGTTTGCACACGATTCCCTGGAGGACGCGGATCTCCATTGTAGACGGACCGGGGTAGATCGGGTTACGGGTGAACGCCGGGGCTGGAAATTAATTTCTGTTCAAGTAGGGACACCGGTGGCGCGGGAGAGTGGCGCGCGGGCGATCGCAGGCGATCGCAGTGCGGTTCCGGCGTGGATCTTGCGGTGGTTTCGCTCAAATTCTCGTTCGTTTGCGGCCCGTATTGCCGGGCCGGGACTCCAGGAGCGGTCCTTGGCTCGGGCTTCCCCGTGCTGCCCGGGAAGCGCGCAGGCCCTCGCACGCCCAATCGCCGCGCCGGGCGCCCGCAAAGTGTAAGTAATTGAAAAGCGCTCAAATAAAAATTTCAACGTTCCGTCATTGGTTTCCGTCTATCGGCATAGAATGACGCGCAGGCCATGGGCCACGGGCCTGCCTTTTCTGGAGGGCGGATGGTCAAATCGTCGATGATGGCCGCGGCTTTCGCCTGTTTTGCGGCGGCCGCGAATGCTCCGGTTCGTGAGGTGATTTCCCAGGCGGGTGAAACCATGGGAATGCTGAGCCCGGCCTTTTACAAGGGCTACATCTACTGGGCCGGGCGCGAGCCGCTCCAGATTTTCACGCCGGACGGCATTCCGGGGCCCTACATCGCGCCGCCGGCCGGAACAGTTAAAGCCATTGCGGCGGATACCGACGGCACGCTGGCAGTCGCCTGGAGAAACGATGCGGCCGGCTTCATCGACCTGCACGACCCCTCGGGCGCCTTGCGGCTGACCATCCCGACCGGCCGCTACCGGCCCATGCACCTCGCCTTCGGCGAAGATCATTCTCTGTGGAGCCTGGGCTGGCAGACCAGCGCGGCGAACCCGTTCATGCCCGACCGGTCCGATTACATGATCGTCCGCAAGTTCTCGCCGGATGGCCGTCAGGCCGGAGCCTATCTCCCACGCTCCACTTTCCCGCGGGGCCTCGAACCCGGCGAGCAGGATTGGCAGCAGTCGAACTGCATCACGGTCGGGCACGACCGCGTGGGGCTTTGGGTCTACTCCGGAACGCTGGGGACGAAAACGGAATGGGTGGAGCTCGATCTCGACGGGAAACTCACCGGCCGGTGGCGGCTCGATGAGTTCGCCCCCGAGCTGCGGGTCGCGATGACCTCGGACGGAGCCGTTTTTCTCCACTGCCGCGACCGGGACGGCAAGAATCCGCGGCTGCTGACGCTCGACCGCGCGGCATCCGTCTGGCGGCCCGTGCCGTCCGATGCCAACCAGTACCTGGTCAGCGCCGATGGCGAATCGCTGATCTTCGCGGATTATGGCTTGGGACGGATACACCTCAAGTGGTATCCGCACCCCTGAACCGCGTATTCGCCGCTACATCAACGCCGGCAGCGTCAGCCCGGCCTTGAGCAGGGCTTTCTGCAGCATGCCGACCGCGTGGATCTCGGGCACGTTGCGCGCAATCGAAATCTCGGAGACCAGCATGTGCCGGGCGCGGTCGAGCATCTTCTTTTCACGGAACGAGAGCGGCTTATCGACGTGCAACTGCAGCAGCATTTTGAACACTTCGGCCGCTCGCAGCAGGTCGCCGCTCTGCATTTTATCGGTGTTTTCCTTGAACCGGACCTTCCAGTCCGGATTGATCGCGCACGATCCGTTCGAAAGATAAGACAGGACGCGCGAGATCTCCCGGTCCTTGGTCACCCTCCGCAGTCCGATGTTGGCCACATTGGAAAACGGGACCAGCACGGTCATGCTATTGCATCCGAAGCGTAGGAGGTAGAACTTCTCGAAAGCGGAGCCGAAAGAGCGGGTACTGATATTCTCGATGGTCCCAACGCCTTGGTTGGGATAGACGACTTTGTCGCCGATCTGAAACGTCATACGGTGTGTCCCCCACAAAACCACCGCTGCTGGGTGCTGCGTGTCACTTCTCGCAACATCCCCTGAATGGTACGCTCGCTTCCGGCGGCTGTCAAGAGGCAACTGGAGCCAAAACCCGCGCCCTTTGCCGGTTTTTGCATCGGTAGCTTGGAAGAAGCGAACGGACGGTAGGTCGGAGGAGCGGTGCGGACTGGGGGCCTTGTGAGTATCTGTACACTTACACTTAGTGTTAGTAACTCGCCGTCTGCTGTCTCCGCGTCCCGGCCGGTTTACAGGTCGATGCCGGCAGGCTCCGTGGCGTCATCGTCCGCGGGGAGGCCGCGTTCCGCCAGGAGCAGCCGGCGAAGCGTGCGCAGATCGTTCAAAATGCGCCGGCTCGTGGTGATGTGGAGATTCAGTTTGGCGAGATTATAGGAAACCAGGAGGAGGGCTTGTTTGCGGCGATCGGCGCCCTCTTTTTCCGCGGCGGCGATCTCCTCTTCCACGTCGCGGCGAGCCTCATCCACCGCTTCCGCGAGCAGAGCCACGTATTCGTGAGAGCCCTCGATGCTATCGAACGGCGTTTCGGCTTTTTGGCTCACAATCCGCCTTCCACGCGGCCGCATACGCGGCCAGCCTCTCGATTAATACAGTTTCATTTATTGTGCCATAAATTTTAGAGACGTCAACGGAAACTAGGGGATATTCCGGACAGAATTCCACCGCCGAGGCGCCGAGACGCCGAGGAAGCGACCTGGGCTCCTTCGTTTTCTCGGCGCCTCTGCGTCTCGGCGGTGAATCCCAGGTAACGCCCTACGACGCGTGCGCGAAGGCGGCGTGCGGGTCGCGGGCCGAGCGTTTGCCCGCGTAAAAGATGCCGAAGCGGAGGCAGGCGCTGCCCGCGAGCCCAAGCGCGCCGGCCAGCCATCGCTTGCCGCGTCCGCCGCCGGGGGTAAGGGAAACCAGGACGGCGCCGGCGGTGAACAGGGATGCGGCCGTCCACAGCGCGCCGGTAAAGCCGTCGTGCAGCGGGCGGGCAACTTGCGGAATGCGGCGCGCTTCGCGTTCCACGGCCACCGTGGCGGCCAGTTCGGCGGCCTGGCCGAGCAGGGCGAAGCGAGCGACGATGGCGCGCTCGCGCCGTCCGAAATCCAGAAAATGAAACGCGGCGCCGAGCGAGGCCACCGAGGAAGCGCCGAACAGCAGCGGCAGGCTTCGCCGCGCGCTGTTCCACAGCGGCACGGCGGTCGAGGCGAGGAGCACGCCCGTATAGGTGGCCAGCGGCATACCGAGCAGCCCGGCCCCGATGCCGAACAGGCGATTGTAGGGTCGCGGCAGAATCGCGGACCCGGCCGAAAGCGGTGTCGCCAGCGCCAGCACCCAGCTTCCGATGCTCATCGGCGACGTAGGGCGGAACACCCGGAGCATATTGAGGAACCGCACGGGGCGGCCGAGGTCGTAGATGAGCAGCGCCGAGCCGACCGCGCCGCCGATGGCGCCCGTCCAGCGGCAGCGCGCGTCGAACGCATACAGCTTGCGGCCGCCGATGAGCTGCGCGGCCATCCCCAGTGTCATCGCGGCGCCGGCCATCCCGCCGATCAGGAAGTACGCGGGGATCGCCCACTCCCAAACCGGCTCCTTGAGCACGGGGAGATTGTAGTAAGTCGGCCCCGGGGCGTTTCCGGTGTCCGGCTGCGGCGCCGGCTGGCGGCGGGCCTGGGTGGCCGAAGCGGCTTCGCCTTCGAGCACGGCGAGCCCGGTATCGATGAATCGTCCGTCTGTATTCATTTTCGTGTGGCCGCGACCGAAGCCACCGCGGCGGCCAGGATGCCGAGTGAGGCCAGCGCCAGCGATCGCCAGCTTTCGCGCACGGTCTTCGTTGGCGCTTTGGGCTGCGGCGGCAGGTTGTAGATTTCCGGGCGGTCGGTCAAGAGAAAGAAGGCGTGGAGTCCGCCGGTGCCAGGCTGGGAAGCGGCATCGGCGCCGTAAAGGTACGCTTCTTTGACGCCGCGCTCGTGCAGTTGCTCCACGCGCCGGCGGGCGATTTCGCGCAGCTCGGAGACGTCGCCAAAGAGAATGGAATCGGTGGGACACGCCTTTGCGCAGGCGGGCTCCATCCGGTCTACCTGGCGGTCGTAGCAGAGCGTGCACTTCCAGGCGCGGCCGTCGTCCTCCAGCCGGTCGATCACGCCGAACGGGCAGCCGGAGACGCAGTAGCCGCAGCCGTTGCACACGTCCGGTTGCACGTAGACGGAATCGAACTCCGTGCGGACGATCGCGCCGGTGGGGCAGACTTCGAGACACCCGGCGTCCTGGCAATGCTTGCAGACATCGGAGAGCATGAGCCAGCGGCCGGGCTGCTCGACAAAAGCCACGTGCCGCCAGGTGCTGGCGCCGAGCGCGCCGGTGTTGTCGTAGGACATGCCGGTGAACGCGAAGCCGTCGTCGGGGAGCTGGTTCCACTGCTTGCAGGCGACCTCGCAGGCTTTGCAGCCGATGCAAACCGTGGTGTCGGTGAAGAAGCCGGTGGGCATGGGTCAAGTTTCCTCGCCTTCCGGGCTGCGCGCGGCGATGACGCCGTGGCGCCCGGGCTTTTTATTGCGCGCGGGCGGGAGGTCGCGGGGCGGCGCGAAGGCATCGGCCGCGGGCCTGGCACGCCCAGCCGCCACGGGCGACGTAAGCGCTTCGATGTCGCCGGTGAAAGCTTTCGATTCCTGAATCGAAATGTTGGGGTCGGCGACGAACGAAATCAGAAAATTTGCGGAATCGCCGCGCACCAGGCCCTGGCTTCCCCAGTGATACGGCAGGCCGATCTGGTGCACCGTGCGGCCGTGGATGCGCAGCGGCCGCAGCCGGCCGGTCACCAGGACGCGGGCGCATACCGAGGCGCGCGCGGTCCGGATGCGCGCCCAGCCGCCGTTCTTCAGCCCCTTTTCCGCGGCCAGTTCGGGCGAGACCTCGCAGAACATCTCGGGCTGCAGCTCCGCCAGCCAGGAAAGCCAGCGCGACATCCCGCCGGCGGTGTGGTGCTCGGTGAGGCGGTAGGTGGTCAACGCGTAGGGGAATTCGGGATCGCCCCAGGCGCGATGGTAGGGGTTCTCCTGGCGCATCCACTCCATGCGCGCGGGGTTGCACTGCTGGCCGTAGAGCGGATTGCGGATTACGGATTCCTGCGGCTCGTAGTGCGTGGGGAGCGGGCCATCCAGCAATCCCTGCGGCGCGAAGAGCCAGGCTTTGCCGTCCCCGTTCATCATGAACGGATCGTCGCCGCTGATGGTATCGGTGCCGCGGGCGTCCGCGGGCGGGCGGTAGGAAGGCGGGCGGCCGGGAATGAAATCGGGCTCGTCGTGGCCGGTCCAGCGGCGTTCCTTCTCATCCCACCAGATGTAGGCCTTGCGCTCAGACCACGGCCGCCCTTCGGGGTCCGCGGAGGCGCGATTATAAAGGATGCGCCGGTTGTGCGGCCACGCCCATCCCCACTCGGGCGCGACCCAGGATTGCTCGCGTCCCGGTTTCCGGCGCGCCGCATGGTTCGTTCCGCCGGCGTAGACGCCGCTGTAGATCCAGCAGCCGCACGCCGTCGAGCCGTCGTCTTTCAATTCGGTGAAGCCGGTGACCAGCTTGCGTGTCGCCGTTTCGAAGCCGTTGACCTCGCGCAGCACGGCCTCGGCATCGGAGTGGTCCCACGAAAGGTGCTGAATCGGGCGGTCCTTGGGATCGGCCGAATCGCGGTACAGCCGTTGGAGCCGCCGGCCCAGATCGAGAATGAAATCGAGATCGCTGCGGCAGTCGCCGGGCGGTTCGACGGCCTTGTAGTGCCACTGCAGCAGGCGCTGCGTGTTGGTGAAGCTGCCGTCCTTTTCGGTGTGCGCCGCGGCGGGGAAGAAAAAGACCTCGGTCTGGATTTCCTCCGGCGCTTCCTTCCAGAAATTGGCGGTCTCGGTGAGGGCGAAATCGCGGACCACGAGCCACTCCAGCTTGCGCATCGCCGCGGTCTGAAAGCCGCCATTCATCGAGCCCACCACCGGGTTCTCGCCGATGATGCAGTAGCCTTTGACGAGGCCATCGGCCATGGCCGCGTAGGTGGTCATGTGGGAGTGGTCGCCGGTCAGGCGCGGAAGGTAGCCGTAGCACCAGTCGTTCTCGCGCGTGGCGTGTTCGCCGTACCAGGCCTTGAGCAGCGAGACGATGTACTTGGGGAATTCGGTCCACCAGCCGCCGTGGGCTTCGTTGTGCTCCAGGTATTTCTCGAACGTGACGTCCTGGTTCGCCTTCGGCATTTTGAGATACCCGGGCAGCAGGTCGAAGAGCGTGGGGATATCGGTCGATCCTTGAATCGAGGCGTGGCCGCGCAGGGCCATAATTCCGCCGCCCGGCCGGCCGATGTTGCCGAGGAGTCCCTGCACGATGCACGCCGTGCGGATATACTGCACGCCCATAGAATGCTGCGTCCAGCCGACCGCGTAGCAGAAGGCCGAAGTGCGCTCGCGGCCGGAGTTGTCGCAAAGGGTTTTCGCGACTTTGAGGAACAGCTCGCGCGGGATGCCGCAGGTCTCCTCCACCATCTCCGGCGTGTACCGCGAGTAATGGCGGCGAAGGATCTGGAACACGCAGCGCGGGTGCTCGAGCGTGGGATCGGTTTCCGGCGCCTTGCCCATCTGTGCGCGCTCCGAGGCCGGCTGGCCGGTTGCCAGCTTCCCGGCGCCGACGGCTGCGGTTGGCCCGCGGCCGCGGTAGGACCAGGAATCGATTTCGTAATCGTTGGCTTCGCTATCCCAGCCGCTGAAGAGGCCGTCGAGGTCTTCGGTATCGCGGAAATCGTCGGAGACGATCGCGGCGGCGTTGGTGTAGTTCACCACGTACTCGCGGAACTCGCGGCGGTTTTCGATGATGTAGCGGATGATGCCGCCGAGGAACGCGATATCGCTGCCCGCGCGGATGGGCACGTGAATATCGGCGACCGCGCTCGTGCGCGTGTACCGTGGGTCCACATGGATAATCACCGCGCCGCGCCGCTTGGCCTCCATCACCCACTGAAAGCCGACGGGGTGGCACTCCGCCATGTTCGAGCCTTCAATGATGATGCAGTCGGCGTTCTGCAGATCCTGCTGGAATGTGGTGGCGCCGCCGCGTCCGAACGAGGTCCCCAGACTGGGGACCGTGGCGGAGTGTCATATACGGGCCTGGTTTTCGATCTGCACCATGCCCAGCGCGGTGAAGAGCTTCTTGATGACGTAGTTCTCTTCGTTGTCGAGCGTCGCGCCGCCGAGGTGCGCGATACCGAGCGTGCGGTGCAGCGGTTTGCCCTCGCGGTCCGTGTCTTCCCACGTGGCGTCGCGCGTGCGCCGCACCCGTTCCGCGACCATGTCCATGGCGCGATCGAGCGGAATGGTCTCCCAGTCGCGGCCGCCGGGGCGGCGATAGAGGACGCGGTGCTCGCGCCAGGAGCCGGTGACGAGCTGAAACGTGGCAGCGCCTTTGGGGCAGAGACAGCCGCGGGAAATAGGGCTTTCGGGATCGCCCTCGATATCGAGAATCCTGCCGTCGCGGACGTAGACATCCTGGCCGCAGCCGACCGCGCAGTACGGGCAAATGGATTTGACCACTTTGTCCGCCGTGCGGGTGCGGGGAGCGAGCGCGCGGGTGCGGGAGGAGATCGCCGGCCCATCGAAAGCGGTGAAGTCGCGCGCTGCGATCTGGCGGAGAAGCGGCCAGGGAAGTTTCACGCCTCCTATCGTATGGGACCGCTGACGTTTCGGACCGGGAGTTTCCGCACAGCGGACTCCGCCGCCGTGAGAATGACACCAAATCGGTTCGGCGGCTTCGGAGACGGGCTCTCCTTTTCGGGCTGGCCCGGCCGCGCGGGCGGCGACTCGCGCCGCCGCGCGCAACTACGGTCCGCGCGCTCGGGTTTGCAGCATATTAAGATAGCGGGATACTTGTGCGCCCTCACCGGTCGATTGCTCTTTTTGCGCGCGTGCTGCCTCTGGCCTTTCTGGCGGGCGCCTTGCACGGCCAGACGATCCTGGTCACCCTCGGTGCCTCTTCCGCCTCGGGGAGCGGATGTGCTTTATCTGCGGGCCAGGTCTGTACCCTGACGGCCGCGGTTACGGGCACGCCCAACACGGCCGTCACGTTTCACTTCAACCCCTCGGTCACCGGCGCGGTCGTCGGCACGCCGTCCACGAGTAACGGCCAAACCAGGATCACGTATACGGCTCCCACTCCCATCGCGGCGGCGCAAACCGTCAGCGTGACCGCGACCAGCAACGCGGATGGCACTTCCAGCAATACCGTCCAGATTACTCTCGTGCCCTTCGGCGTCACGGTATCGCCTTCGACCGTCACGCTCACCCAGAGTGCCAGCCAGGTCTTCACGGCTACCTTCGCGGGAGGCGCAACCGGTACCGTGGCATGGTCCCTGAATCCATCGGTGGGGACAATCTACCCCAGCGGCGCCATTACCGCTTATTACCTCGCACCACCTAGCATCCCGGTCAGCCAGAAGGTGACAGTCACGGCGACGGCCACCAACGCCGACGGAGCCGTTGCCACGGGCACTGCGACGATCACGCTGAACAACGCGATTCAGGTCGGCGACGGAGCGCCCGGCGCGCTGCCCTATCTCTTCCAGCAGGCCTTCCAGCGCAACGGGTTCAGCCAGTTGGTTTCACTGCCGCCGCTCGGGACGGTGAAGACGCTCGGCTCGAACGGCTACGTGCAGGAATTCGCGGACGCCAACAACGACTCCGGCGTGAAGCTCGCGCTCGTCACTGCGGACATGGCGACCGCGCCCCCGCAGACGCCCGTTTACCAGCTTCTCGCGCCGCTCTACAGCTTCTATAGCTCGACCGGCGTCGGCACCGCCGGATATCCCACCATGGATACGCAGACCTGCCCGTCCTTCGACCCCGCCAACTTCTGCCAGTGGGACACGTTCGATAAAGGGGTGGCGCTGTTCGCTTATTCCCAGGCCATCACCGCTGGGCAGAACTTTTCGATTACCGGGGCCTTCTACACCGAGTGGATCGCGCTCGGCGGAATCACCGGGCCGGGCCGGCCGGTCAGCGCGCAGGTGGCGAGCCAGGTCGCCGCGCCGATCCCGCCCGCGGCCGCCGGGACGCAGTACACGGTGCAGAGCTTCGGCGTTCCCAATTCAGGTGGCGCGGCGGGCGGCATCTACTCGATCACTTCAGGCGCCAACAAGGGCAAAATCTTCGGCGTCATCGAGCCGCTCTACGACCTGTACGTCAGCCTCGGCGGTCCTTCGGGCCAGTTGGGCCTGCCCACGAGCGAGGCGCTGCAGATCAACTCGAGCGGCCTGGTGCAGCAGAATTTCGAAGGCGGCGCGTTGCAATATACGGCTGCGACCGGACCGACGCTGCTCGTGCCGGTAGCTTCCGTGAAGCTCGGCGGCGCCGCTCCGGGAAGCAGCACCGCACTGAGCCTCGGACAGACCGTGACCCTGACCGCCACGCCGTTCGCGCCCGATGGAATCACGGCGCTTACCGGCCGCCCGGTCTCCTGGACCACCACCAACGCCCAGGTCGTCAGCGTGCAGGCCACGCCCGCCGCCAACGGAGCGCCGGCCAGCGCGGTCGTCACGGCGGTCGGGCCGGGAGCAGCCAGCGTGCAGGCTTCGAGCGGGGGAGTTGCCAGCGCCAAGGTGAATTTCGTCGTGACCGCGCCCTGCTGCCAGATCGGCGATGGCGCGCCGGCCAACGTGCAGCAGGCCTTCGTGAGCGCGCTCGCGCGCAACAGGATTACGGTGGCGGCGCCCGTGCCCTCGCCGGCGATGCGCGTGGCGAATGGCTATGTGCAGATGCTTCCGGCTGCCGGCGGGTCGCTCGTCATGGTGGCGCAATCGGACACGCTGGGAACGGCGTACGTCGTCGCCGGGCCGCTGCTCGCGGCATATCAGGCGCTCGGCGGGCCGGCCGGCAGCCTGGGGTATCCCGCGAGCGATGCCAGCGCCGGCGGGACGCAGCTATTCGCCAACAACGCGGCATTGAGCGGCAATCCGGTGCGGCTGGTGAGCGGTGTCATTCTGAGCAAATGGACGCTGATGGGGTACGAAACCGGCGCGGCCGGGCTGCCGCAATCGGACGCCGCGCCGTTCACGACGCCGGGTGCTAATTCCGGCCAGCAGCAGAGCTTCCGCGGCGGCGCGATTTATGGCGCCACGGCGGGACCGCGCGCCGGCCAGGCGTATTTCGTGAGCGGTCTGATCCTGGCGCGCTACACGCAACTCGGCGGGCCCGCAGGCGACCTCGGCATGCCCGTGAGCGATGAATTTTCGAGCGGCGGCCTGCGCCAGCAGAATTTCGAGGGCGGCTCCGTCACTTATGCGCCGGGCGATGCGGCGGCGTCCGAGCACCTCGCGCCGCGCGTGCCCGCGGTGATCGTCTCGCCGGCTGCGGTGACGGCGGGCGGCACGGTGCGGCTCGCGGTGACGGGTTTCGCCAACGGCGCGACGCTCCGGATCTCCGTCGCGGGCGAGCCGGATTTCACCGTCAGCACGCCCAACGGCGCTTATAGCTGGCAGATGGCAGTTCCGCTTACGGCCAGGAGCGCCACGGTCGCGATCCACGCGGCGGACACGGCAAGCAGCGCGACAGCGGATGGGACCCTCACCATCAACGGCTTCAACGATCACCGCGTCCAGATGAGTAAAGTGCAGGGCGATAACCAGACCGGTCCGCCGGGCGCGCTGCTTGCCGCGCCCTTGCAGGTGCAGCTTGTGGATGCCGGGGGCGCGCCCGTCGCCGGCGCGGCGGTCACGTTCCAGGCCGCGCCGGGCGCGGTGGTTTCGACGGCATCGGCGGTGACCGATCGCTCGGGATATGCCAGCACTGCGGTGCGGCTGCCGCCGGCGGAGGGCACGACCGCCGTTACCGCGACCGCGTCGGGCATTGCGCAGGCGCCGGTGACGTTCTATCTGCGCGCGGCGGCATCGACGCTCACCGGCTTCCCGAACTGGATCATGGCGGGCAGTACGCCGCTCGGCAACGGTACGGCGACGATTGGGCAGAAAGGCGCGCTGCTCACCGCGGCGGCGTCCATCCTGCGCTACCGCCAGAACCGCGGCGAGCTGCGTGCGCCCAATGGGCAGGTGGACCCGGGGACGCTGAACAGCTATCTGACGTCGTATTGCACGGTCGATGTAAACGGCAACCAGCTTTGCGATGGGTATCTTGCGGCGTCGCAGAGCGGCGAGCAGATTGTGAATTTGTGGCGCGCGGCGGATTTTACGGGGGGAGTGGATGTGGTGGCGGTAGCGCCGGCCGCCGTCTCCACGATCGCCGATCTCCTCGCGCAGGGCGAACCGGCGCTCGTTTCGCTCGCCCTCTCGCAGAACGGCGCTCCGGCGGGTGGAAATTTCGTGGTGGCGATTGGCGTCGCGGCGGATGGATCGATCGTCATTCAGGATCCGAACCCATTCTTTGCGCGCACGAACCTGAACGATTACCTGAACGGCTTCAGCGCGGGCGGCGCGAACTGGAAAGCGTCGATCGCGGGCGTGGTGCGGTTCGCGCTGCGGGCGCCTTCCGCAACGCGCTTCCTCACCGGCGCGCTCTCGCAGCCGCCGGCGCTCATGAGCACGCTGGCGCTCGATGTGCAATCCGCGGCCGGGGCCTGCGGTGTGCCCGTGGATCTTTGGGACGCCATCGATTCGAGCGGCAACCCGCCGGCGGGCGGCGCGGCAGTTTCACGGCTCGATCTCTGCGACGGCCTTCAGCCCGCGTACCAGATCTCGGTCGGTGCGGGGCAGCCGTTCCATGCGTTTTTGACCGATCTCGCGACCGCCGGGCAGCGCTTCGATCTCTCCGGCAGCGCCCCGGCGACCTATGCGGCCACGCGCAGCCAGTTGAACCTGACGGTCGCGCCGCAGGCGGCGAGCTTCGCCGACGACGGGATCGTCAATGGCGCGACGTTCAGCCCTGGAATCGCGCCCGGCGGCGTCGTGACGATCTTCGGGACGGGCCTGGCCGGACCGGCAACGGCCACCACCCTGGATTTCGATGGCACGCCGGCGACGGTGCTGCTGGCATCGCCATTTCAGGTCAACGCCGTGGTGCCGCCCGGGATATCCCCGGGTAACCACACCGTGCACGTGGTGTCCGCATTTGGCGCGGCGCAGCAGACGGTAGCGGTCGCCGCGGCCGCGCCAGCGATTTTCCAGATTGGAAGGCTGGGGGCCATCACGAATCAGGACGGCGCCCTCAACAGCCCGTCGAACCCGTTGCCGCGCGGCCAGGCGCTGGTAATCTATTGCACCGGCCTCGGAGTGACGGCGTCACAGGGACAGTTGCAATCCGTAGTAACTCCGGTAAGTGTAGTACTAAACGGCCAGACGCTGAAGCCGTCGTTTGCGGGCCAGACTCCAGGATTTCCCGGACTGTATCAGGTAAACGTCGTGGTTCCGGCTAACACCCCGCCGGGCCTCGGAGGTACCTTGGCGCTCCAGCAGGGCGGAATAACGAGTAATGTGGTGAACGTCGCGGTGCAATGAGAAAAAATAGGTCCGTTTGATGCGAAACCATTGACTCTGACAACCGTTCCGTGGTGTAATCGGCGCAGTTTCGAGGATCATGCACCGGGATGGCGTGCGAAGGCGCTTAGCCGCTGAAGGCAAAGAATTTCTCTTGACATGCGGCGGGCAATCAGTTATGTATATCTTTACCGCGTCCGGTTCATATCCGCAATTTTGTGTTCGTTTCCGGAGAAGCGCAGACGATAAAAATACAGAGAAATGCGCCCCCGGAACCAACTTCAGTGAGGCCCAACGGTCAGCTTGGTGACCGATGGATTTGAATAGCTCTCCGCCCGACACGGAGAAGTTCCCTAGGTTGTCTGAACGGTTTCAAGTTGTACGTTTGAGGCTCAGGTTGGAAGAGAACTTCGACCGATTCAATTACGCAAATTCACAAGGAGAAGGAAATGGTTAGTTTTCGCAAAAGTCTTCTTGCGTTGACTGGCTTGGCCCTGTTTACGGGTCTGGCCAGCGCGCAGTCGACCGGCCCGGTGCTGCA
>DATGMB010000104.1:0-37590 GCA_035293845.1 Bryobacteraceae bacterium | reverse complement strand
AAAGAAGATCGGCGCCTGGCCGGCGAAACCCGTCAAGCCGAGCAGAAATGCCGAATGCGTCAGGCGGTACACGAGCCACGCCGTCGCGACCCGTGTCATCCAGGTGCCGACCAGCGAAACCAGTTGCCCTTCGAAAAACAGGCGGTAATTGCGCGAGCGGAGCGCCCGCAATAGCAGGCGCCATCGCGCGGTGTCAGTCTCGTCCGTGCTCAAGCACGAATTTCCGGCATGCCGCGTGCCGATGTACGGCCCGGCACCGGGGCTCTATTGCAGGACCGTCGCCACCGTATCCAGTGCCGCGAAGCACTCCCGGAGCCAGGTCCGGCAGTAGCGGCGCTCCGTGAAGCCGAATTCGCCGCCGCGGCCGTCGGCGAAGGCGCTGAAGGAGACGCTGGCCCGGTCGACCGATTGGTATACCGATCCGTCCAGCGCCGGAATCTCAATTTCGCGCGCGCCCGCCGCCAGCAAATCCTGGCGCACTTTGGAGTTGTCGTAGACCTCGAACTTGCCGGCCACGCCGAAGTTTTTGGCGATCACGTAATTCACATCGCGCCCCAGGGACGCGAAGCACTCCTTCAGGTGCCCGACGCTATCGACCGCGCCGCCCAGCACGTACACCACCGTGATCCCCAGCCGCGCCGCCTCGGCCTCTTCGAGCGCGCCGGCGCGATAGAGCCATTGCTTTACGTCCTCGCCCGAGCGCGCGCCGAGGTCCACCAGCGCCAGGCGCTGCGCGCTGCCGTCCATCAGATAATCGAGCACCGGCGCGATGCCGGCGGCGCTTTCCACCGCGACCGGGTCGGTCGCCTCGGGGTGGAAGCGCAGCAACTGGCCGGTGGCTCCCTCCGCATCGTAGGCGCGGAAGGCCGCGTCGCGCGAGCGCAGGTAATCGGCAATGATGCGCGCCACGGTGCTCTTCCCCACGCCGCCTTTCTCGCCATGGGTGAGGATCAGGCGCGGTTTGTCAGTGGTCGTTTTCGGTTCGGGTTCGGGTCGCTGTGCTCATGGTGTCGTTAAAGTTCCTCGATCTTAGAAAAGGGATGAGTGCCGCGGAAATGCGCGCTGCCGTTCGGACGCGGCGCCAGCAGTCTCCAGCGTGCGGCCGGCGTCAGCAGTTCGAACAGCCGGGAGATCCACGCATCCAGGTCCCCCGGCGGCACGCCGACCGCTCTGGCCAGGTCCGCCGCGGAAACAGACGCCCTCTCCAGTTGCGCCCGCAATACCGCAGGCTCGACCGAGCCGTTGGCGGGCGGCACGGGACGGCCGTTCCGCGTTCGGAGCGACGCAATCCCGGCCTCCAGCGCATCGATCAGTTCGACGGTCGTCAGTTGTGGCGCACGCGTCTTCTGCATGGTCCGCGAGGAGATGAAAAGGGCAGCCTGTAGATAAAGCTCCCCCGATTCTAGCGCAATCCACGGCGCTGTGATCGAGCTTTTTCGCCGGCGCCTGCGATAGACTGCCGGTGAAGGAGCGGCCGATGCCTCACGCCCCTCGGACGACCGTCGATCTTTCCGCCTACCCGGACCTGGTGGTGATCTACCTCGGCATGCGGGTCAACGCCCTGGCCGGCATCAAAACCTTGGCCGGCTTCGGGCCCAAAATCAACGCTGCTGTGGCCGCCAGACCGGACGGCCTGCTGCTGCACGAAAGCATTTTCTACGGCCTGCGCCACATTGGCATGCGCCAGTACTGGCGCGATTTCGAATCGCTCGAAAGCTGGGCGCGCTCGGAGCCGCACCGCATCTGGTGGCAGAACTTCCTGCGCGACACCGGCGGCACCGGCTTCTGGCACGAGACGTACTTCCGGCGCGGCGGGATCGAGGCGGTCTATGTCGATATGCAGGCGCCTTCCGGGCTGTCCGCATTTGCTCCGGTTGTGCCCGCGGCCGGCGCGATGTTTTCCGCGCGCCAGCGGGCCGCCCGTGAGGCAGGCCCGCCGCCCGCGCCGTAGCGCGCCTACAGTTTCACCGTCTTCCACCGCCCGCGACGGAACATCGTGACCCCGGCCGCCGCCAGCACCGTTTCCGCGCCGGCGATCGCCGCGTACACGCCCCGCGCCCCGAGCGGCGTCGCCATCGACAGCACGGACGCCAGCGGAATCTGCAGCATCCAATAGCAGCCGAGGTTCAGCCACGTCGGCGTGGTGGAATCCCCGGCGCCGTTGAACGCCTGCTCCATCGTCATTCCCCAGGCGTAGCAGGGGTAGCCCGCGCTGATGAAACGCAGACAGGTCGCGGTGATTCGGCGCACCTCCGGGTCGTTGCTGAATAGCGAGGCCAGCGGCCCGGCGAACGCGAATACGCCCACGCCCACCGCGGTGAGGAACGCCATGTTGTACCGGCCAGCCAGCCAGACGGCGCGCTCCGCCCGCTCCGGCTGCCGCGCTCCCAGATTCTGCCCCACCAGCGTCGCCACCGCGGCGCTGATCCCCCAGGAGGGCAGGATGAAGAACGTAATGACCCGGATCGCCAGCGTGTAGCCCGCCACCGCCGCGCTGCCGAAAGCCGCGTTCAGACGGGCCAGCCCGAGCCAACTCGCCGTCGCAATGAAGTATTGCGCGATCGCCGTCGCAGCCACGCGCAGCAGCGGCCGCAGCACCGGCCAGTGGATGCGCAGGTGCCGCCGCCGCAGTTTCACTCTTCCCCGCCCCTGCCACAGCAGGAACAACTGAAACAGCACACCGATGCTCCTGCCGGTTGTGGTGGCGACCGCCGCGCCCGTGACCCCGAGGCGCGGGAATCGCCATAGCCCGTAAATGAAGCACGGGTCGAGCGCCAGATTGACGAGGTTCGCGAGCCACAGCGTGCGCATCGAGAGCACCGCGTCCCCCGCGCCGCGAAAGATGCCATTGATCAGGAACAGCAGGATGATGCAGCCGTTCGCCCCGAGCACGATGCGGCTGAAGCGCGCGCCGGTCGCAATCACCGCGGGCGAGGCGTCCATCAGCGCGAGCAACCGTGGCGCAAACACCGCGCCCAGAGTTCCCGTAACCGCCGAGATCGCTACCCCGGCTGCGATCGCCTGCGCCGCCGCCACCGCCGCGCCCTCCGGATCGTGCTCGCCGATGCGCCGCGCCACCATCGCGCCCGCCGCCATGCTCAGCCCGATCCCGATGCTGAATACCAGGATTACCATGGCTTCCGTGATGCCCACCGCCGCCACGGCGTCCGTGCCGAGGCGCGCCACCCAGAACGCGTCCACAATGGCGAACGTCGATTCCATCGCCATTTCGAGCATCGTCGGCAGCGCCAGCAGCGCAATGC
Organism: Bryobacteraceae bacterium; assembly: GCA_035293845.1. Taxonomy (GTDB): domain Bacteria; phylum Acidobacteriota; class Terriglobia; order Bryobacterales; family Bryobacteraceae; genus DATGMB01. Next base: position 34,327 of record DATGMB010000104.1, on the reverse strand, counting down.
CGCGGCTCAGGCTGCCTTGGGTGAAATCCTGGCTGGTGCCGGCCAGCGCTTCGCGGAGGAAGTGCCGAAGCCCGCGCTTCTTACGGTCGTATACCGCCTGCATGCAGACCTTTCCGGAGCTGATACCCCGAATTCACTGATTGTCAGGTTGATCGACAGCGCTTCACGAGGATGCGAAGCGCGAACCGCTAGCGGACGTTCAAAGCGGCAAGGACCGGGATGTTCACCATATGCGGGACTTCCTGGTTCATCAGAATAGCACAGCCGGCCCCCTGCCGAGGGCAGGTGGCTTATCATAAGCCACTTGCCAGAATTCCTCCGAATAGAATGAGCGACTTACGGGAACCGGGTGGCTTACGATAAGCCACCTGCCCGCAGAACGGCATCACGCCGGCGTCTCGCGGGCCGCTCAGCGGGACCTTTCCCGATGGGCCCCGTCCAATGGGGATTGCTATAATTCTGCTGAATTCCTAGGAGGCATCGTGCGTCGTAACCAGGGGCTTCTCTGCCTGCTCGCGGTTGTTCTGTTTTCCGCCGCGGCCATCGCTCAAACCCTTCCGCCAGGCGTTCAGAAGGTCACCTCCGTCGAGGGCATCACGGAGTACGCCTTCCCCAACGGCCTGCGCGTTTTACTCTTCCCGGACCAGTCCAAGCCGAAGGTCACGGTGAACATTACTTACCTGGTTGGCTCCCGGCATGAAGGCTACGGCGAAACCGGCATGGCGCACCTGCTGGAGCATATGATGTTCCTGCAGACGGCGACCCGCACCAACATCAAGAAAGAGCTGACCGACCACGGCGCCCAGATGAACGGCAGCACCTCCTGGGACCGCACCAACTATTTCGAAACCGTCAACGCCACGGACGAAAACCTGCGCTGGGCCCTCGAACTCGAGGCCGACCGCATGGTCCACACCCGCATGGAAAAGGCGCTCCTCGATAAGGAAATGACCGTGGTGCGGAACGAATTCGAAATGGGCGAGAACAACCCGGTCAACATCATGTTCCAGCGCATGCTGGAAACGGCCTACCTCTGGCACGCCTATGGCCATCTCCCCATCGGCAACCGCTCCGATATCGAGCAGGTTCCGATCGAGCGCCTGGCGGCGTTCTACCGCAAGTACTACCAGCCGGATGACGCCGTCCTCACGGTGGCCGGCAAGTTCGATGACGCCAAGACCCTGCAGTGGATCGCCGACACCCTCGGCCGTATTCCGCGCCCGGACCGCAAGCTCGACCCACCCTACACGACGGAGCCCACGCAGGATGGCGAGCGCACCGTCACGCTGCGGCGCGTCGGCGATACGCAAGCCGTCGCCGCCATGTACCACATCCCGGCGGCATCGCATCCCGATGCCGCGGCCATCGAGGTACTGGCCGGCGTACTCGGCGATATGCCTTCCGGCCGCCTCTACAAATCGCTCGTGGATAACAAGAAGGCCGTCCAGGCTGTCATGGAGACACTGGACCTGCACGACCCCGGCGTAATCGTCGCGTTCGCCATTTGCCGCCAGGAGCAATCGCTCGACGATGCCCGCCAGGCTCTGCTGAAAGTCGTCGAAGGCTTCGCCGACGAGCCGCCCACCAAGGAAGAAGTCGAGCGCGTCAAGACGCGCCTGCTGAAGGAATTCGACCTGCAGTTGGCGAACTCCCAGTCAAGCGCGCTGCTGCTCAGCGAGTACCTGGGGGATGGCGACTGGCGGCTGCTCTTCTACAGCCGCGACGAGCTGAAGAAGGTCACTCCGGAGGACGTGCTGCGGGTCGCCAAGGCCTACCTCATGCCCTCCAATCGCACGCTCGGAGAATTCCTCCCGACCAAGGATCCCAAGCGCGCCGAGATCCCCGCCGCGCCGGACGTCACCGCGATGCTCAAGGGCTACACCGGCGGCGCGGCTATCTCCCAGGGAGAAAATTTCGATCCCAGCCCGGCCAATATCGAATCGCGCGTCATTCGCGCCACGCTCCCCAACGGCATGAAACTGGTGCTGCTGCCGAAGAAGAATCGCGGCGGCACGGTGACCGCGCGCATCGGCCTCCGTTTCGGCGACGAGAAATCCGTGTTCGGCAAGAGCGCCGCCGCTTCGCTCGCGGCCGCCGTCCTGATGCGCGGGACCAGGAATAAGTCCCGGCAGCAGATTCAGGACGCCATGGATCAGCTGAAAGCGGAGATCAACGTTGGCGGCGGGCCCACCGGCGCGAACGCTGCCATCACCACGGTCGAGGCCAACCTTGAAGGAGCGCTGCGCCTGGCGGCTGAAATCCTGCGTGAGCCATCCTTCCCCGAATCGGAATTCGAGCAGATCCGGCAGCAGCGCCTCGCCGGGCTCGAAGCCTCCAAAAGCGAGCCGGCCGTGCTCGGCCGTATCGCGCTCGGCCGCCAGCTCAACAAAAACTTCCAACGCGGCGACGTTCGCTATGTCAGCACCATCGAGGAGGAGATCGACGACGTAAAGAAAGTCACCCTGGAGGATGCCCGCAAGTTCTATACCCAGTTTTTTGGCGCATCCAACGGCGAGCTTGTCGTAGTCGGCCAGTTCGACCCCACCGCCATCCGCAAGGCGGCCGCTGAGCTTTTCGGCGATTGGAAGAGCCCGAGCCATTTCGAGCGCGTGCCGCGGCCGTACACGAAAGTCGACGCCATCGATCGCAAAATCGAAACTCCCGATAAGCAGAACGCGCTCTTCCTGGCCGGAATGAACACGCGCCTCACCATGGATGACCCCGATTTCGCCGCCGTCATGATGGCCAATCGCATTCTCGGCGGCACGTTCTCCTCGCGCCTGGTGCACCGCATCCGCGACAAGGAAGGACTCAGCTACGGTGTCAGCTCCGGCTTCCAGGTCACCGACAAGGACGAAGGCGCCAGCTTCGTCGTAAGCGCGATCTGCGCGCCGCAAAACGCGCCCAAGGTCGAAGCCGCCTTCCGCGAAGAGCTCGCCCGGGCCCTCAAGGACGGCTTCACCGCCGAGGAGGTCGCGGCCGAGCGCAAAGCCTGGCTGGATGAAAACGTCGTCGGCCGGTCGCAGGACGGCTCGCTGGCCTCGCTGCTCCTCGCCCGCGAGCGCTTCGGCCGCACCATGAAATTCGACGAAGCCCTGGAGGCGAAGATCTCCTCGCTCACCGTCGAGCAGGTGAACGAGGCCTTCCGCAAGCACGTCGACCCGGCCGCTCTGAGCTACGTCAAGGCAGGCGATTTCAAGAAGGCGGGTGTCCTGCAGTAGGGCCGGGCATTGACCGGCCCGCGCCGTGCCTCAAAACCCGAAATACCGTGCCGTCTCCGCCAGCCCGCGGTATAGAGCCGCGGGCAGACCGCTCGACCACCAAAAGTGGATTTCTCCGCCCGCCGTCCCCGTGAAGTAAGCACCCTTCGTATCGATCAGCCGCCCGCTCTCGTCCCCTTCGAGGCTCACAAACGTCGACGGCGGAAAGAGCCGGACCGGCTTTCCGCCATTGCCAACGACCCACTTGGTGTCATCCGGCCCTCTTGACGTGGCCGTCCACGGCCATGCGGGGCTGCCCGCAACGTAGGTCATCACCAGCGGATAATCTCCCGTGATCCCCACCTTCTTCACCACCGGCTCCCACTGCCCCTGCCCCAAAATCACGCGCGGGCTGAAGAAGTTGGTCCCGTCCAAGCTGTCCATCGCGTAGATTCCGTCCGGCGGCTCCATGCCATTTGTATTCTGGCTGTAGTAGACGCGGATGAGCCTGCCGGACTGCATCACGATCGCAGAAGGCGTCCAGTTTCCGTGGCCTGAATAGCACGTATAGCATTTCGGGTCTGAGGATATTTTGATGACCGGATTGCCGTTATTGAGAATCGACCACGAATTGCCGTCGCTGCTGATAAAACCGTAGACGCTCGCGTGCTCGTTGCCGGAATTGCCCAGCCCCGGACATCCCGGCGTTCCCGCCGGAATTCCGGACGCGTACAAGTAGTAAGACCCATTGAAGTAAATCGCCGTCGGGTCCTGCAAATCGCAGATGCCCAGAGCCGCGCCGAAGCCAGCGATGAGCGGCTCGTTCACGTATTGCCAGCCCGATGGCGTGCCGGTTCCGTAGCAGATGCCATCCGGCGTGCCGCAGCTCCACCAGATGCGAAACGTCCCCGTGACCTGATCCGCCATCGCGGAGCTGGTCGTATTCCAGCGGTCACGCAGGTTGTGCAGCGCGCCCGCTTTGTCCCAATCGCGGCCAGGCACGGCGCGCGCCCGGGCCAGGCACGCGGCCAATAGCAAAAGATACGCCGTCTTCCTCATGAATTTGTTTCCGCCCTATTTCATGAATCCGCTCACGCCGCTGCCGGTCGCGCACAGTTCGTCATTGAGCGGATCGTCCAGCGCCAGCATCCGCCGTGCTTCGGCGCTCAGCCGCTGTTGCGTAGCCTGGCTCAGCCATTTCTTCTGCCACTGCTGCTGCGGCTTATCCCAGCGCGTGTAGTACACGTGCATGGCTCGGCGAGGCCGGTCGGTGCGATTGGCGGTGCCGCCGTGCCACATGTGCGCATTCATGATCACGACCGTCCCGGCGGCTCCTGTCACAAGCTGCTCCTCCGGATGCGGCCCGTACATTCCAGGAGCCGGCAACCGGCGCCAGCGATGTGAGCCGGGCACCATGCGCGTGGCGCCGTTTTCGGGCGTGAAGTCGTCGAGCATCCATACGGAATTGCAGACCCAATAGCCGAGATCGTCCCGGATCGCGCCGCTATCCGCGTGCAGCGGCTGCGGCTCCTCGGTGTGCGGATCGGCGGAGCGCACGTTCAAGCTGCTCAGCTTGAAACGCGGCCCGAGCACGCATTCCATCGCTTCCAGCACCTCCGGCATCAGGATCACCCGCTCGAAAATCTCGCCCTTATCGACCAGATTGGCGAGGCGCCGCGCCCCCGGTTCCGTCTTGAACTCCCAGCCGGCGCGGTCGCCTTCCTCGGCAAAGAGCTCGTCGACGCGCCGGCGCAGCGCTTCGAGCATCGCGGGCGGGATCAAACCCGGCAGGATCAGGTAGCCCTGCTCATCGAGTTGGCGGCGGGCGGCGTCCGTCATTGCCCTCACGCTACCACAAGTGCATGCGGAAGCAGCCGCCGGGGCTCCGGCTCGGGAATCCTGACTTCTGTCTCCTGACTCCGCGAATCGGTTCTCACCCGTACGGCAGGGCACTTCAATCGGGCAGCCCGCCTCTCACCCGCAGTGGTACCTTAAATCTCGATGCCTCTCCATCCGCTTGCCGGGCAGCAGCCCCCGGAATCGATGCTCGTCAACGTGCCGCGGCTGATCACGGCGTATTACACCGAAAAGCCGGACCTCGCTGAGCCCGCGCAGCGCGTGAGCTTCGGCACCTCCGGCCATCGCGGCTCTTCGTTCCACGCATCGTTCACGGAATCCCATATCCTCGCGATCACGCAGGCGATCTGCCAGTACCGCGCGGCGCATGGGGTGGATGGGCCGCTGTTTCTGGCCAAGGACACGCACGCGCTCTCCGAGCCCGCCTTCGCCACGGCGCTCGAAGTGCTGGCCGCGAACGGCGCCGAAGCCCGCGTCGATACGGAACTCGGCTATACCCCGACGCCCGCGCTTTCCCACGCCATCCTCACGCATAACCGCGGACGGCAAAGCGGGCTCGCGGACGGCATCGTCATCACCCCTTCGCACAACCCTCCCGAAGACGGCGGCTTCAAATACAACCCGCCGAGCGGCGGCCCGGCCGACACCGCCGCGACCAAATGGATCGAAAACCGCGCCAATGAAATCCTCGCCGGCGGCCTTGCCGAAGTGCGCCGCCTCCCCTACGCCCAGGCGCTCGCCGCCTCCACTACCGCACGGTACGATTTCGCGGGCCGCTACATCGAAGACCTCGGCTCCGTCCTCGATCTCGAGGCCGTGCGCGAGGCCGGTATCTCGCTCGGCGCCGATCCGCTCGGCGGAGCCGGTATCGCCTACTGGGCCCGCATCGCCGAGTGTTACGGCCTCCGTATGAGCGTCCAGCACGCGGAAGCCGACCCCACCTTCCGCTTTATGCGCCTCGACTGGGATGGCAAAATCCGCATGGATTGTTCCTCGCCCTACGCCATGGCGGGTTTAATCGCCATGAAGGATCGCTTCGACCTCTCCTTCGCCTGCGATACCGATCACGACCGCCACGGCATCGTGACCCGCAGCGCCGGCCTGCTCAACCCGAACCATTACCTGGCCGCGGCCATCGCTTACCTCTTCGATCACCGTCCCTACTGGCAGCCCGAGGCCGGCATCGGCAAGACCCTGGTTTCGAGCAGCATCATCGACCGCGTGGCCGAAGGCCTCGGGCGGCGGCTCGTCGAAGTTCCCGTGGGCTTCAAGTGGTTCGTGGACGGCCTGCTCTCCGGCTCGCTCGGCTTCGGCGGCGAGGAAAGCGCCGGCGCATCCTTCCTGCGCCGGGATGGCGCGGTCTGGAGCACGGACAAGGACGGCATCATCCTGTGCCTCCTCGCCGCGGAGATGCAGGTCCGCACGGGAATGGATGCGGGCGAGATTTACCGCAAGCTCACGGAACTCTATGGGGCGCCCGCGTACGAGCGCATCGACGCACCCGCCACGCCCGAACAGAAAGCTGCCCTGGCCCGCCTCTCGCCCGAGCAGGTCCAGGCCACGGAACTGGCCGGCGATCCCATCGACGCCATGCTGACCTCCGCTCCCGGCAACGGCGCGGCCATCGGCGGCCTCAAGGTCGTGACCCGCCGCGGATGGTTCGCTGCCCGCCCTTCCGGCACGGAGAACGTCTACAAACTCTACGCCGAGAGCTTCGCCGGCGAGGAACACTTGCGCCGCATACAGGCCGAAGCGCAGGAGGTGATTGCGGCGGCACTGGCAAGCGTCACGGTCTGATCCGGAACAGCCGGTTTCGTCCGGCCGCGATAGGCTCGAAAAAGGAGTCGGGATACAGAGCCGGAAACAGGCTCAGGTGCCGGAAGAACGCCGCCAAACCCGCTCTTCCGGCGCTCGCGCTGAATTGCGGCTGTTTGCTCCTGGCCCCTCTTCAGGAGCCCTCATGTACCGCATTGCCGCGGCGCTCGCCGCCCTCGCACTCGCCTCTTCCGCAGCACCAAAGAACAAAATAAAACTGGGGCCGGACGACATCGGGAACGGCAACAACGACCCCGGCAAGGGCGTGAACTTCTATTCCATTGAGAAAGAGATCGCGCTCGGCCACCAGATGGCAGAAGAAGTGCGGCTTACCTCCCGCCTCTGCACCGACCCGATGGTGACCGAGTACGTCAACCGCGTGGGCCAGAACGTCGCCCGCAATTCGGACGCCAAGGTCCCGTTCACCATCCAGGTCATCGATTCTCCGGAAGTCAACGCGTTCGCGCTCCCCGGCGGCTTCCTGTTCGTCAATACCGGCCTGGTCATGAAGGCCGAAAATGAAGCCGAGCTGGCCGGTGTTCTGGCGCACGAGATCGCGCATGTGGCCGCGCGCCACGGCACCAAGCAGGCCACGCGTTCGGAACTCGTCCAGTACGCCGCCATTCCGCTGGTGATGTTCGGCGGCACCGCGGGTACCATCATCTATGAGGCCGCGACCTTCGCCCTGCCCCTAGAATTTCTCCATTTCTCCCGCGCCATGGAGAACCAGGCCGACCATCTTGGAGTCCAGTACCTTTACAAGACGGGGTACGACCCCGGCGAGTTCATCAACTTCTTCGAAAAAGTGGAATCGCTCGAGCGCAAGCATCCCGGCACACTGGCCCGCGCCTTCTCCTCGCACCCGATGACGAATGACCGCATTCACCGCGCCCAGCAGGAAATCGACCAGGAACTCCAGCCGCGCGAGGAGTACATCGTCGATACCTCGGAATTTCAGGCCGTGCGCTCGCACCTGCAGGCGATCGAAGAGCGCCGCAAGGGAATGGACCTGCCCTATACACCGGCGCTGCGGCCGCGGCCGGGAATACAATAGCGTTCAGAGCGCCTCGAATGCCCGGATCATATCGCGATGCGCCAGCACCACCGCCGGGTCGCGCTGCATGGCCTCGAAGTACTTGCGGCCGAATCCATTCGCCGTTTCCGAGGGCGAAACGATTTCTCGCGCGCGGGCGATCAACCGCTCGGCATCCGCGGCTGTCGCCGGGTCCTGCTTGAAATCGAGCGTTTCATCGATCAGCACGACAAACTGCGAAAGTTCCCGCAACCACGCAAACCACGGATCATTCAGCACCAGGTTGAGATACTGCCCGGTGGAAGTGATCCGCTCCACATCCCTTTCGTATGCGGCGCGTTCGCTATCGAGCAGGCTCTTGTGCAGCCGCAGCAGACCGTTGCGAAGATTGACCAGGCGCTCGCGGACAGGATCGGGCATCGGCTCCATGCTATCGCGTCTTGCATACCGTGGACCATCGTGCCTGCAGAATCGCCGCCGATGGGCGCAGATCCACGCAGCCTGAAAAAATTCCACCGTCACTCCGCGGCGGATCATTAAACTGAAAGTAATGAGTTTTCTCGATAACCTCGAAAACAATCTCAAGAACCTGGAGTCGCGCGAAGAGGGCGGCGGCGCGGCCGAACAGCAGCGCCAGCGGGAACGGGCGCGCGCCGCAGCCCTGGCCGCGGCTCCCTACGCGGAGGAGCTGAAAAAAGGCCCGTTCACCGCGGAGTTGCTGAAGCAGGCCGCGCGCGTGGGCTTCGAAAAGCGCACCAAGGTGCACGTGGCGTGGCTCGGCAGCACGCTGCGCCTCGAGGTCCGCGAGCGCCGCCTGGAGCTCCGGCCCGGCGAAAATGGCGTTCAGGCGGTTTATCTCGAGGACGGCCGCGAGACGCGCAGCGAGCCGCTGGACCTCGCTTCCAGCGCCGAAGAACTGGTGCGGCGTTGGTTAAGCTGAGGGGATGCAGCGAGTCACCTTCGACCCCGGCCTGACGCAGAAATTCTCCGGCCCGGTCCGGCGCATCATCAACCGCGACGGCAGCTTCAACGTGCGCCGGCGCGGCGGCACCTGGCGCGACTTTCACCCCTACTTGTACCTGATCAACATGCGGTGGCTGCCGTTCCTGGCAACGGTGTTTCTCGCGTATCTCGTGGCCAACGTTCTCTTCGCCGCCGGCTTTTATGCCCTCGGAACCGGCCAATTGCAAGGCGTGGACGCACCCACGCGCTGGGGCCGCTTTCTGCAGGTGTTCTTTTTCAGCTCCCACACCCTCACCACGGTCGGCTACGGCAACATCTTCCCGCGGGGCACCGCGGCCAATTTTGTTGCGTCCTTCGAATCGGTCGTCGGTGTGCTCGGCTTCGCCATCGCCGATGGAACTCGAAGCCACCGTGATGTTCATGACGGTCGACCCGGGTGACCATGAACAACGCGCGCGTTACCAATTGCTTCGGCTGGAGCGCGAAAAGGTCACCTTCTTCCCGCTGACCTGGACCGTCGTGCATCCCATCGACCGCGACAGCCCCCTTTTCGGCCTGACCGCAGCCGACCTCGAGCGCCGCCAGGCCGAGATCCTCATCCTTCTCAAGGGCTATGACGATAGCTTCAACCAGAACGTGCTTGCCCGCTACTCGTACCGTCACGATGAGCTCGTCTGGAACCGCCGCTTCGCTCCGGCCTTTCACGTCGATCCCAAGGGCGATCTGGTCCTCGACGTCGGCAAAGTCGGCGACCTGGCGTAACCCCGCGGTATTCGGCTTACCGGCTTGCCGGCGGCACGATCCCGTTCATTCGCGCATACACCACCATCTGCCCGTAATGGTCGAAGCTGTGCCACGCGACGATTTGCGCCAGCGACCCTACCGCGATCTCGCCGCTGCCGAACGGTGATTTCACCATTCGCACCTGGTTCTCCGCATTGATCGTCGCGACCGCCTTGTGCGCGTACGCGAAGGCGTCCTTCATGTATTGCACGATCTGTTCCTTGGTCTTCACGGATGCCGGGCCGTTCTCATCCTTGCCGATTTCGACCGGCGCCTTTTCGCCCAGTATCGCGGCGGAGACCTCGTAGATCGCCGTAGACAGGTGTTTCGCCTGCTGCGCGAAGGTCCGTACGCCTTTGAATTCGCCCTGGGTGGGAGCGAAATCGAATCGATCCGCCGGCATCGCCTGGGTGAGGCTGACGATCTCGGATTCCGCATTGCGGATCGGCCCGTCATAGATCTTCGATACGGTGGTATCGGCGGCGGCGGCACAGCTCGCGGCGGCGCACAGAACAGCAAGGATTTTGGTCATTTGGCAGGCCAGTATAGCAGGGAACCCGTGATTCGCGATGTAAACTTCGCGGTTCCGCGCCATCGGAATTAAGTTCTTGGTATAATGGAACTTACCTGCAAAATTAGGAGACACTTTTGGCTGACCAGGAACAACCGCCCCAGGGCTCTCTAGTCCCTCCCGCCGGAGGCGACGGCGCGAATAAGAATCTCGTCCCCATCAACATCGAAGACGAGATGCGGCGCAGCTATCTCGATTACGCCATGAGCGTGATCGTCGGCCGCGCCCTGCCCGATATTCGCGATGGCTTGAAGCCGGTCCACCGCCGCATTCTTTTCGGCATGCAGGAGATGGGGCTGCTCCCCACCCGCCCGACCCGCAAGTGCGCCAAGATCACGGGCGAAGTCATGGGGAAATACCACCCGCACGGAGACAGCGCCATCTACGATTCGCTGGTCCGGATGGCCCAGGATTTCGCCATGCGGTACCCGCTGGTGCAGGGCCAGGGCAATTTCGGCTCGATGGACGGCGATCCGCCTGCCGCCATGCGGTACACCGAGGCCCGCCTCTCCCGCATCGCCACCGCGCTGCTCGAAGATATCGACAAGGAAACCGTCGACTTCCGGCCCAATTACGACGACAGCGAAGTCGAGCCGGAAGTGCTGCCCACCCGCGTCCCCAACCTGCTGGTGAACGGCTCGGCCGGTATCGCCGTCGGCATGGCGACCAACATTCCGCCGCACAACCTCACGGAAATCATCAACGCCGCCGTCCACCTGATCCAGCATCCCAACGCGCAGCTTCCGGACCTGCTGAAGTTCGTCCAGGGCCCGGACTTCCCCACCGGCGGCTCGATCCTCGGCCGGCAGGGCATTCTCGACGCTTACACGCGAGGCCGCGGCCAGCTCAAAATCCGCGCCAAGACCAAGCGGGAGCAGATCGGCAAGGACCGGGAAGCGATCATCGTTACGGAGATTCCCTACCAGGTCAATAAATCGAAGCTGATCGAGCAGATGTCGGCGCTGGTGAATGAGAAAAAGGTCGAAGGCATCTCGGACATCCGGGATGAGAGCGACCGCGACGGCACGCGTATCGTGCTCGAGCTGAAGCGCGGCGAGCAGCCGGAAGTCGTCCTCAACAATCTCTATAAGCACACGCAGTTGCAGATCGGCTTCGGCGTGATCATGCTTTCGATCGTCAACGGCCAGCCGCGCGAGCTCGGCCTGTTGCCGATGCTGAAGTACTTCATCGAGCACCGCGTCGAAGTCGTCCGCCGCCGCACCGAATACGAGCTGCGCAAGGCGCGCGAGCGGGAGCACATCCTGCTCGGATTCCAGAAGGCGCTGCAGCACCTGGATGAGGTGATCCGCCTGATCCGCGCCGCCAAGACGCCCAAGGAGGCGCGCGAGTCGCTGATCGGCCGCTTCGAGTTCACGGAGAAGCAGGCCCAGGCCATCATCGAGATGCAGCTCCAGCGCCTCACCGGCATGGAGCAGCAGAAGATCCTGGACGAGCTCGCGGACATTCAGCGCCGCATCGCCGAATACCTGGAGATTCTCGGCTCCGATAAGGTCCTGCGGGACCTGATCATCAAGGAGCTGCGCGAGGTCCAGAAAGAGTTTGGCGACGAGCGCCGCACCTCGATCGAGGAGGATACCGGCGAGATCCGCCTGGAAGACTTGGTGGCCGTCGAGGATGTGGCCGTGACGGTGACGCGCGGAGGATACCTCAAGCGCACGGCCGTCGACACCTACCGCCGGCAGACCCGCGGCGGCAAGGGACGCATCGGGATGGGCACGCGCGCCGAGGATTTCGTGGAGCACCTGATCGTCGCCTCCACCCACAGCTATCTGCTGATTTTCACCACGCGCGGGCGGGTTTACTGGCTCAAAATTTACGAAATTCCCGACGCCAGCACCACGGGGAAGGGCAAACACATCAACAATCTCATCAACCTGCAGGGGGATGAAACCGTGAAGGCGTTCCTGCAGGTGAAGGACTTCGTGCCCGACCGCTACATCGTCATGGTGACCAAGCACGGTGTCATCAAGAAATCCGAGCTGACGGAATTCGACAATCCGACCTCTCGCGGCATCATCGCGGTCTCGCTCGATGACGGCGACGAGCTGATCGCCGCCCGGATCACCAACGGCACCAACTACATCTTCCTGGCCTCGCATGAAGGGATGGCGGTGCGGTTCGAAGAGGGCGAGGTGCGCCCCATGGGCCGGCAGGCGCGCGGAGTCCGCGCCATGGATCTCGAAGAAGGCGATTACCTGATCGGCGCCGAGGTGGTGGAGAAGGAAGGCCTCATCCTCTCGATCGCGGAGAACGGCTTCGGCAAGCGCACCGACCTGGGCGACTACCGCCTCACCCACCGCGGCGGCAAGGGCGTGATCAACATGAAGGTCACCAGCCGAACCGGCAAGGTCGTGGCTGTGCTCTCGGTCAAAGAGGAATCCGAGGTGATCCTCGTCAGCCAGAACGGCAAGATTATCCGGATCGAGTCGTCGACCATCCGGCAGTCCGGCCGCTCCGCTCAGGGCGTCAAGCTGGTGACGCTCGACGAGGGCGACAAGGTCGCCGCCGCGTCGGTGATCCCCGAAACGGAAAACGGGGACGGCGGCAACGGCCAGGACACGCTCCCGCTACAATAACCGGCTACCGCTACAATGAGAACAGAGCCGCGACCGTAAGGGAGCGGTGGGCGCCCGGAAGGACACCGCTCCCTCGCGGCCGCGGCTCTGAATCGAGGCTGGGAGCCGCGGTTTCAAACGGCGCACCGGAGCCGCGGCTTTGAATTTTATGCTGGTCACCCTGAGCAATTCGGCAGAACTAGCGGCCAAGCAAGACCGCCTGTTCGAGATCCTGCGCGGCATGCGCCGCGTGCTGGTTGCATTTTCGGGCGGTACGGATTCCGCTTACCTGGCCTGGGCCGCCCGGCAGGCGCTCGACGGCAATGCCCTCGCCATCACGGCCGATTCCGCTTCCCTGCCCCGCTCCCACAAGCGGGACGCCGAAGCGTTTGTGCGCCAGTTCGCCATCCCGCACGAATACATCGACACGCATGAGTTCGAGAATCCGGACTACGTCCGCAACGATCCCAACCGATGCTTCCACTGCAAGGACGAGCTATTCACCCGCATGGAGCAGGTCGCGCGCGAGCGCGGCTTCGAGCACATCGTTTACGGCGTGAATGTGGACGATCTGGGCGATTACCGGCCCGGCCAGAACGCTGCCCGGCAGCACCGCGTCTGCGCGCCCCTGGTCGACGCCGGCCTCACGAAGGCCGAGATTCGCGACCTGTCGCGCCAGGCCGGTCTACCGACGTGGGACCGCCCGGCTGCAGCCTGCCTCAGTTCCCGTATCCCTTACGGAACGCCGGTAACGATCGAGAACGTGAAGACCGTCGAGACGGGTGAAGAGGAATTGAAATCGCTCGGCTTCCGGCAGTTCCGCGTGCGGTTTCATGGTGAGGTGGTGCGCATCGAGATCGCACGCGAGGAGATGGAAAAAGCGCTGACCGTCGAGATGGCGCAGCGCTTCACCGCCATCTTTAAGGGTCTCGGCTTCCGCTACGTGACGCTCGATCTCGAAGGCTACCGGCAAGGCTCGCTGAACGAAGTGCTCCCCGGCCGTCGGCCGCGCCCCTGAATGACGAGTTGCTAAAACTCGTCTTCGGCCGCGCCCTTCTTCTTTTTTCGCCGCAGGAACACGATAGCAATCAGCAGGACCGCCAGCAGGCCGGAGATCAGTTTGACCGTCGAATTGGCATCCATAGGGTTTCCGTCCGAATGCGCAGTATAGAACACTTTGCGCGGCCAGTTCCAGTGGAATCCGAAGCCCCCTGGGACCGGGCGCTTGCCCACCGGCGATGCGCCACGCTGAAATCGCCCGCCAGATCCACGTTGACAGAGTCTGCGCCGGTTGACCCGTCAAAGGGCGCGCCAGCTGGCTGGTCTATGTGACTATACTAAGTAGTTTACCTTAGTTAACCAGCACTCTGCTTCCCGCCAAAATCATTGACCGCGAAGTAGATCCGATTTACAATGACCACATCTCGGAGGAGATAGTTTGCTGCGCCACGTTCGTACCGCATTATTTTACACGGCCGTTTTTCTCGCGGGCGCGATTCCCTCGCATGCATCCCTGATTTTCGCCAACTCCTATACCAGCAATTTCACCGGCCTCCCCCAGGCCGAGCAGACGGATTGGCAGAACGCGATCGCTTACGCCGAGGGCGTGTATTCGAGCCTGTTCGCCAACGCGATCACCATCAAGATCACGGTGGATGCCGTTTCCGGAACGAGCGTGCTAGGCGAAAGCCAGACGCAGCTCGCCGGCACTTTGAACTATTCGCAGGTGAAGAGTGATCTGACGGCGGATGCCACATCGTCCGATGACCATACCGCGGTAAATGATCTGCCCTCGGCCGACCCCACCGGAGGCGGTAAGTTTTGGTTGGCTACCGCGCAAGCGAAGGCTCTCGGCTTGCTGCCCAACTATACCGGCAGCGACGGCACGGTTACGTTCGGCGCGGGCTGGAATTACACCTACGATCCGAACAATCGGGCGGTGCCGGGAGAAATCGATTTCATCGGCGTGGTCGAACATGAGATTTCGGAAGTCATGGGGCGGTTCGGCCTGTTGGGGGAGACCCTGGGTGGCGCCCCCGGCTATGGTGTGCTCGACCTGTTCGGCTACACGGCTCCGGGTGCCATCAGCCTCAATCGAACCAACACCGGCGTGTACTTTTCGATCGACGGCGGAAACACGAATCTGAAGTATTACAACAACCCCGGCGGCGGAGACCTGAGAGACTGGGCCAGCGGTACCAACGATTCGTATAACGCGTCTACGGGCTCGGGCGTGGAGAATAACATCAGCGCAGTGGACATTCGCGAAATGGACGTCATCGGCTACACGCTGGCGCCGGAGCCGGCCTCGACAGTCCCCATGCTGCTGATCGTAGCGGGCGGCATCGTCGTGCTGCGCGGGCGCCGGGCGGTTGCCAGCTAACCCTTGGTGGTCCACATCCAGTTTTTCGATTCGTCCGTCCGTTCGTAGAACCGCGCGCCGCATTCGCGGCAGCGAAGCGCATGCTTGCGCCAGAACTGCATCATGAGATCGACGACAGTCTCGGTTTGCGAGTAACGCAGATCCCGCGATCCGCAATGGGGGCATTCGACGAGGTGCCCACCCGGAGCTTTGATCTCCATCGCCCGTGGATTGTAGCACCGTGAAAGGATGCCGTGCGAGCGCCCACGGCCGTGGTTTGACACCGCGGCACACGTTTGATAAAACTCGCGGGCATTGGGGTGAGTCATGAACAAGCGCGACCTGGTCGGAAAGATCGCGACCGAGGCCAGCCTGACCAAGGCCCAGGCGACACGCGCGCTCGAAGCCTGCCTCGCCGGCATCACCTCCTCGCTCGCTCAGGGCGACCGCGTCACCATCTCCGGCTTTGGCACCTTCGGCGTGGCCGACCGCAAGGAGCGCAAGGTGCGCAATCCCCGCAGCGGGAGCGCCATGGTTGTGGCTGCCCGGCGCGTTCCCCGCTTTGCCCCGGCGCTCGACCTCAAGTCGGCGATCGCCCGCAACCGCCGGCCGTGACCGCGGGATCTGGCCCGCAGTGAAGGTGTTGCGGACCGCACATCGGCCATGATTTTGCATGGTTCTCCGCGGACGGCCGCCCTCGCGGCGGTAAGATGGATCAGGCTTATGAAGATCACCACGCGTAAGCTCAAGCTCGCCTGGAAATACCGGCGGCTGCTCTGGAAGTACCGCGGCGCGATCCGCTGCGCCGTGCGGGCGCGCAAGGAAATCGCCGGAGGGATCGCCGCGGCGGGCGTCGTGCTCGCGGCCGGCATTCTCGCCCACCGTGCCTACCGAGCATAAGGAGCAGACGGAATTCATACCGGGCAGCATCGGGACCGTCAAGGTCTTCGGCGTTCCCGTGCGCTTTCACTTCACGTTTGTCCTGCTGCTGATCTTCCTGCTCTTCATCGGCATCGGCGCCAAGCAATCGGGCGCTTTTACCGCGGTCTACATCATCGCGCTGTTTGTCTCCGTGCTGATCCACGAAATCGGCCACACGCTGGTGGCGCGGCGCTACGGCATCCGAACCATCGAAATCGTGATGTTCCCCATTGGCGGCGTCTCACGGCCCGAGCGCCAGCCCAAGCCCAGCGAGGAGCTCTGGGTCGCGATCGCCGGACCCCTGGTGAACCTGCTCATCGGCGCCGGGCTGCTCGCGTGGGTAGCGAGCGCCCACGGCTGGCAGGCCATGGAGCGGCTGCAGGAGCCCACGGACGCCAACCTCGCCGAGCGCATCGGCCTGGGCAACCTCGTGCTGTGCGTCTTCAATCTGCTCCCGGCTTATCCCATGGATGGCGGCCGCATCCTCCGCTCCATTCTCGCGCTGCGGCTTCCGGTCGAAGAGGCGACCCGCATCGCCGCCTCGGCGGGCCAGACCCTGGCCTTCCTGATGGGTCTGGCCGGGCTGCTCTACGGGAATTTCCTGCTGCTCTTCGTAGCCTTGTTCGTCTGGATCGGCGCGGCGCAAGAGGGGGCGGCGGCGCGCGGCCGTCTCTTTACCGCGGGATTTCCCGTGCGCGCCGCCATGATCACGGACTTCCGCACGCTCGAGCACGGCCAGACCATCCGCGATGCGGGCGAACTGCTGCTCAAGACCTCGCAGCACGATTTCCCCGTGATGGCCGGCAATACCGTAGCCGGCCTGCTCACGCGCTCCGCCCTGATGCGGGCCATGGTCGCGCAGGGTCCGGAAGCGTACGTGGCCGGGGCGATGGACCGCGACTTCAAACGCGTTTCGCCGGACACGCCACTGACGGAAGTGATGCCCCTGCTTTCCGGCCAGGATCGCTGCGTGCTCGTGATGGACGAGGACGAACGCCTGGTTGGGATGCTCACGTCCGAAAATTTTTCCGAATTCGTGCTGCTGCGCCAGGCTTCGATGCATCCGCACACGGCATAACGGGCCGGGTGCTCTCCCGCACAGCGTTGCGGCGGCGGCCGTGCTACGCCTAAGGTATGAAGCCCGCGCTCCTCGCGCTTGCCGCCCTGCTGCTTGCCTCGTGCGCACGGCGTTCGGATTCCGCCGGCGAAGCGCAACGCGATGCCCCGCGGGAGCTTCCCAGCGGCGGCGCCAGCGTCAACGGACCGGTGCTGTCCTATGCCAACGTGGTTCAGGTCGTCGCTCCGGCGGTCGTGACGGTGCGCTCGTCGCATCGGGTACGGGCGCCGCAGCAGTTCCCCTTCTTCGACGATCCCTTCTTCCGCCAGTTCTTCGGCGGGAACCCGCGGCGCGGCGGGGCCACCGAGGTCGAACACGCGCTGGGCTCTGGCGTCATCGTGCGCGCCGATGGGTATATTCTTACCAACCAGCACGTCGTCGATGGCGCCGAGGACATCCGGGTCGATCTGGTCTCGCGCCGGACCTTCTCGGCGAAACTGGTCGGACAGGATTCTCCGAGCGATCTCGCCGTGCTCAAGATCAGCGCCTCGGACCTGCCGGTGCTCGAGCTCGGCAATTCCGACCAGGTGCGCGTCGGGGATGTTTGCCTCGCCGTCGGCAACCCGCTCGGGCTCGGGGAGTCCGTGACCGCCGGGATTGTCAGCGCGAAAGGCCGCGAGACCGGCCTCAGCAACGGGAGCTTCCAGGATTTCCTGCAGACCGACGCCCCGATCAACCAGGGCAACTCCGGCGGCGCGCTCGTTAACACGCGGGGTGAGCTGATCGGCATCAATTCCCAGATCCTCTCGCCGAGCGGCGGCGGCAATATCGGGATCGGGTTCGCGATCCCGTCGAATATGGCCCGCAGCGTGATGAACCAGTTGATCAGCCGCGGCAAAGTGGAGCGCGGGGAGATCGGCGTCTCCATCCAGCCGGTCACGAGCGAGATCGCGCAGAGCATGGGGCTCAAGCAGGTGCAGGGCGTGCTGGTGGCATCCGTCAACCCCGGCAGCCCCGCCGAGAAGGCCGGACTCAAGGCGGGCGACATCATCCTGCAATTCAACGGGCAGAACGTCAACGACCCCAACACGCTTCGCAATGAAGTGGCGGGCACTGCACCCGGCAGCGAGGTCACGCTGACGATCCTCCGCAATGGCGCGCAACAGCAGATTCGGGTGCGCGAAGGCGAGTTGCACCCGGCCGAGCAGTCCGGGCAGAACGGGCCGGCAGGCGGTGGCGGCGGTGGGGTGAGCGCCGGCAAGCTCGGGCTCAGCCTCGTTCCCCTGACTCCGGAGCTGGATGCACAACTCGGTCTGAAGCCGGGAACGCAGGGCCTCGTGGTGCAGGCGGTGGATCCGAACGGGCCGGCGGCTCAGGCGGGCATACAGCCCGGCGACGTGATTCAGCAGGTCAATCGCCAGCCCGTCCGCACGGCCGACGATATGCGCGCCGCCCTGGCGAAATCCGACGGACGGCCGCCGCTGCTGATGATCAACCGGAACGGCGACACGGCCTTTGTCGCCGTCCCCGTGCAGTGATTGACGCCAAATCGAAATTTATATCTGCGTGATGCGCCAATGAGTTAGAGAAACCATGCGCCGGCCGCGCCGTGCGCGCATGGTAGCGTCTGTTGCCGGAAGGAGCTTCCATGAAGACAGACGAACAGGCGCCACTCAGCGAACAACAGCAGTGGGCGGACCGCATTCACAAGGCGAGCCAAGCGCTCGAACAGCCGCCGGCCGGCGCGCCGGCGCCCAAACGCAAACCGCAGGCTCGCGATGCCCGCACCGGGCGGTTCCGCAAGACGGCCTGAACCGGGGAGAGCGAGCATGCCGAAACTGACCGCGGCCGAGCGCCGCAAACTGCCTAACTCCGCGTTCGCCATCCCGGCCAAGCGGGCTTATCCGATCCCGGACGAAAGCCATGCGCGGGATGCGCTACGCGAGGTGAACACCAACGGCACTGCCGCCGAGCAGCGGCAGGTCCGCATCGCCGTCGCGCGCCGGTATCCCGGCCTGGAGGCCGGCCGATGACCAAACACCACACGGTCGTGGAAGTGCTCGACGAAGACACCATCGAGTTCGGGAGCGCTCCCGAGCCGGAAACGCTGGAGCTGAGCCGGAACGGGCAGACACTCGAGCAGGATACCGACTACGTGCTGGGCGAAGGCGACGAAGCCGCATTCGCGAAGCGCCAGCGCGGCGAGCCGTGGAGCCGCAACGACCACTTCACGGCGCTCTGGTTCACGGATTAGCGGCCGGGCCGCAGCTCTGTGCGGGGCCGGCCATGGCCGGCCCGCACAGGCGCAGATTTCAGTCGAGGTATTTCTTGTACCAGGCCAGATATCGTTGCATCCGGTCGGTCTGGTAACTCGGGCGCGTGATGCCGTGGAATGAGTTGGGATAGATCACCAATTCCGTGGGCACGCCGAGGCTGGCGAGGGCCTGGTACATCTGCTCGCCGCCGACCAGCGGCACGTTGAAATCCTTCTCGCCGCCCATGAACAGCGTCGGGGTGTGGATCCGGTCGGCGTGCAGGAACGCGTAGGAAATCTTCTCCCAGGGCTCCAGCCCGACCTTCCATGGCGGCCCGATCTCCTCATCGTATTGCATGATGTACTGATCCACGCCGTAGAGCGCGAGCGGCAGCGCGGTGCCCGCGCCGCTGATCGCCGCTTTGAAGCGCTGGTCCTTGGCAATGATTGCATCGGTCAGGATGCCGCCGTAGCTCCACCCGCCTACGCCGAGCTTATCCGGGTCGGCCAGACCGCTCGCCACCACATAATCCATCGCGGCCTGCAGATCGAGGACTTCCTTGTTGCCCCAATCGGCGGCGATGGCCGTCTGGTACTTTTCGCCGCGCCCGGAGCTGCCGCGATAGTTCACATTCACCACCACGAAGCCGTTCGCAGCGAAGAACTGCCGCTCGAAATTGAAGGAGTGCGCGTCCTGGCCGTTCGGCCCGCCGTGGATGCGCAGCAGCGTGGGATACTTCTTGCCTGGCTGGTAGTCCACCGGCTTGGTGATGAGCCCGTGGACCTCGTTTCCGTCTTTGGCCTTGCAGGTGAATTCTTCGGTTGCACCGAGCTTCAATTGCGCCATTAATGCGTCGTTTTGATGCGTAATTGCGCGCAATTTGCCGTTATCGAACGCGTAAATTTCCCCATGGGCTTCGTCGGAGGCCGCCAGCATCACGAAACGGCCGTCCTTGGCCTGCTCGACGGTGCTGATCACGCCAGGCCCCTTCGTCAGGCGCTCCACCTGGCCGCCCGCGGCCGGAACCAGGGCCGGGTATTCCCAACGGTCGTCCGCCACCAGGAAAAGGATGGATTTGCCGTCCTGGGTGAAGCGTGGCGCCGCGACGCCGCGGTCCAGGCTCTCGGCGAGAATTTTCGGCTCGCCGCCGGCCACCGCGACCACGGCCAGCCGGTTCATGTTGTACGCGCTCAGTTTCGCGCCGGAGCTCTGGGTATAGACGAGCCGCGTGCCATCCTTGCTCCAATCCGGCCGGCCGCGCCCGGCTGAGGCGTGAATACCGTCGTATTTCGTGATCTGCCGCGGCGCCGCGCCCGCAGCGGCATCCATGGCGTAGACGTTCCACGTGTTGTAGCGCTCGGCGTCCTTGCCCTGCTTGCCCATGAAGGCGATCTGGCGGCCATCGGGCGACCAGCTCGGCGGGCCGGCTTCCAGGCCCTCCGGGGTGATGGCTTCGGCCTTTTTCGAGGCGATGTCATAGAGATAGAGCCGCGCGGGCTTCTGCGTGAGATAGCCGACCACGTCCTGCTTGAACTTGTAGCGGTCGATTACGATGGGCTTCGGCACGGCGCCCGGCCCGCCGGCGCTCCCGCGACCGCCGCCAGCGGCCGGCGCGCCGTCGGTTTCCGGCTCATTCGGATCGCGATCGGCCATCACGAGCAGCAGCTTCTTGGAATCCGGCGACCATTCGTAGCTGGAAAGCCGGCCCTTGACGTCGGTGAGTTGCTGGGCTTCCCCGCCCTGCCGGTCGAGCACCCAGACCTGCGAGCCGCGCGCCTTGCCGCCCTGGCGGCCGGAGAGGAACGCGAGATAGCGCCCGTCCGGGCTCCAGCGCGGGGCGTTCTCCGCGTCGGGGCTGGTGGTCATGCGCAGTTGCCGCGTGCCGTCCCAGCTTGCCATCCAGACGTCGGTATCGCTCTTATCGGCGGTGGTGTCGACGGTTGTCACGGTGTAAGCGACCCACTGGCCATCGGGCGAGATCTGGGGATCGCGGACATCGTGGAAGGCGTGCATATCCTCCAATTTGATCGGACGGCGGGCAGTCTGGCTGAACGATAACAGCGGCAGCGTGGCCAGCGCCAGGCCGAGGCGGAAACGGGGTGCGAGCGTCATGAGACAAGAGTGTATCAAATGCGGCCGGAGGGGCCAGCGCTACGGAGTGGTTGTTTCGGGGAGTTACCTGATTCAACGTCCGTCGTGTTTAGGAGTAGAATCGGAAACTTATTGCTCAGATCAGGATCGAGGTGACACCGTGCTCGAGAGATACTTCCTGAAGATCATCGCGCTCGCCCTTCTATGGATGTTCTTTCCCGCGGGAGACCGCGCGCAAACGCCCGGCCCGCGGCCGCTGATTCATGAGGCTATCGACGAGAGCAAGCTGGTCACGCTGGCCGGCAATACGCGGCGCGAGGCCGTTCGCGGAAACGACCTGGGGCCGGTCGAGCCCGATCTGCACCTCGATATGTATCTCCAGTTGAAGCGCTCCCCGGAACAGGAGGAAGCGGCACGGAAGTTTGTCGAGTCCCTGAGCGATAAATCGTCACCTAATTTTCATCAATGGATCGCGCCGGCAGAATTTGGCCGCCGCTTCGGCGCTGCTCCGGAAGATATCGCCGCGATTTCCCGCTGGCTGCAGTCTCACGGCTTCCGCATCAACACGGTGCATTCGAACCGCATGGTGATCGATTTCTCCGGGACGGCAGGACAGGTGCGTGCGGCCTTTGGGACCGAGATCCACTATCTCAAGGACAGTGGCCCCAAGCGCCGTTTCGCAAACATGACCGATCCGCGAATGCCCGCGGCGCTGCTGCCGGCGGTTACGGGCGTAGTGTCGCTGAACAATTTCCCACCGCGCTCGATGATGCAGCCGCTATCGAACTATACCGTCGGCAACACGCGGATGGCGATCGTCCCGGGCGACCTGGCCACCATCTACAACCTGAACCCGGCGTTTGCCGGCGGATTCACGGGCGCCGGGCAGACGATCGTGCTGGTCGAGGACTCCGATCTGTACAACGGAACCAAGGACTGGAACACCTTCCGTACCACTTTCGGGCTCGACCGCTACACGCATGGCTCTCTGACGCAGGTCCACCCGGCGGCCGGCAATGGGGGCACCTGCTATGCTCCGGGGGTGAACGGCGCGGCATCGGAAGCCGCGCTCGATGTGCAGTGGGCCTCTGCCGCCGCTCCGGACGCCGCGATCGTAATGGCCTCCTGCGCGGATACTACGAATTTCGGGGGCTTCATTGCCCTGCAGAATATGCTGACCAATGGCGGCCCGCTGCCGAGCGTGGTGAGCATCAGCTATGGCGAATCCGAGACCGATGCGGGCACCACCTTCAATGCCTACATCAATACCCTCTACCAGACCGCGGCCGCGGCGGGCGTCTCGGTTTTTGTCTCTTCCGGCGACGAAGCGGCGGCGGAGACGGATCACCGCGCCCCGGTTTCCGTGCATGGCGTCAGCGTCAGCAGCTTCGCTTCTACTCCCTACAACGTCGCCGTCGGCGGTACGGATTTCGGCGACACCGCAGCCGGCAATCCGGCCGCGTACTGGAAGGGATCGAACAATCTTTATTACGATTCGGCCGCGAGCTATGTGCCGGAGATTCCGTGGAATAACTCTTGCGCCGGATCGGTTTTGGGCAAATACCGCGGCTACAGTTCGCCGGCGGCGTTCTGCAACAACACCTACTTGGATCTCGATTCAGTAGGCGGCAGCGGCGGGCCGAGCGGCTGCGTGACCGGAACTCCGGCCCTCAACGGAGTGGTCGGCGGAAGCTGCGCAGGGTACCCGAAGCCTTCGTGGCAATCGATTCCGGGCAACCCGAACGACGGTGTCCGCGATCTGCCGGACGTGTCGCTTTTCGCGGCCAGCGGCCTGTGGGGCCATTATTACGTGTTCTGCTACGGCTGCTCGGGCGATCCTTCCACATGGCCGGGCGCGGGCGGCACCTCGTTTGCGGCTCCGATCATGGCTGGAATCCAGGCGCTGATCAACCAGGCGCTGGGCGTCACCAACGCCGGCAATCCGAACCCCGTGTATTATGCGATCGGGGCCAAACAATACAGCACTGCATCCGGCGCCGCCGCGTGCGACTCCAGCGCTGGGCCGGCCGGGACCTGTGTCTTCAACGATGTCACTCAGGGCGATATCGCCGTCCCCTGCGCGGGCCAGTTCGACTGCTACCTGTCCGGACCTGGATTGGGCGTGCTCTCCACGTCGACTACTTCGTATCAACCGGCTTTCGCCGCAGCGCCCGGCTGGGACTTCGCCACCGGGATCGGCACGGTAAACGCCTACAATCTCCTCAACGCGTACGTCGATTCCGTCACTCCCCCGGCGGCGCCGGCCGCTCCCGTGCTGGTCTCGCCGGCTAACCAGGCGGCGAACGTCCTGACGGCGCCCGAGCTGACGTGGAGCGCTTCCCAGGGCGCGACATCCTACGACGTCTACTTCGGAACCAGCAGCACGCCGCCTCTCGTGGGCAACACCACGAACCTCGACTACGCCCCCGGCACCCTGAGCCCCGGCGCCACTTATTACTGGGCAATCGGAGCGAAGAACAGCCTGGGCGCGAACGTCTCCGCGCCGTGGTCGTTCACCACAAGCTGCGTTGCGGGGCTCAGCCCCGCGAGCGCCGGAGCGCCTGCCGCCGGCGGCAGCTTCAGTATCACGGTTACGGCCACGGACGGCTGCTCCTGGACCGCCGTGAGCAACGTTCCCTGGGTCACCATCACCGCCGGCGCTTCGGGCAGCGGCAAGGGAACCGTAAACTACACGGTCGCGCCGTCGCCGGCAGGGACATCGCGGACCGGCGCCATCGTCGTCGCCGGGCAAACTTTCACGGTCACGCAAGGCGGCGTGATCCCGCTCATCTCGACGCTGGCCGGCGGAGCCATGCCGGCAACGCCCGCGCCCGGAACTTCGCTCTCGATCCCCATTACCTACGGTATCGCTGTGGATGCCGCCGGTAACACCTACTTCCCCAGCGCGAATCTGAACGCCGTCTTCAAAGTGGATGCCAACGGCATTGTGACCCGCATCGCCGGCACGGGTGTGGCCGGCCGGGCGGGCGATGGCGGCCCGGCGCTGAGCGCGCAATTGAATTATCCGAACGGCATCGCCGCCGATCCGCAAGGGAACGTGTACATCGCCGACACGCTGAACGGCCGCATCCGCAAAGTGGATCCTTCCGGCATCATCAGCACGGTGGCGGGCAGCGGCTCGTTCGGCTACTCAGGCGACGGCGGCTTGGCCATCAGCGCGGCGTTCGAAACCCCGTACGGAGTGGCCGTGGATGCGAACGGCAACCTTTACATCGCCGATACCCTGAACAATCGTATCCGCAAAGTGGATAATTCCGGCAAGATCTCGACCATCGCGGGCAACGGAAGCCCGGGCTACTCGGGTGACGGCGCCGCAACCGAGGTGAAGCTGTTCGAACCATCCGGCGTGGCCGTGGACAACGCGGGCAATGTCTATATCGCGGATACCTTGAACGACCGCGTCCGCAAAGTGGACACTAGCGGCCAACTGACCACCGTCGCGGGTAGCGGCACCTGCTGTTACCTGACGGCGGCCGAGGGTGGCCCGGCAGTCAACGCGCGGCTCGGATTTCCGTTCGGCGTCGCCGTAGATGGCGCGGGCAATCTGTACATCGCGGACGAGAATAACCAGAGCATTTTCAAAGTGACTCCGGATGGAACGATCCACACGGCGGTGGGCGACGGCGGGATCGGATTTTCGGGCGACGGCAACCTGCCGACCAAGTCCTCACTGAACTACCCGTACGGGGTCGCCGTGGATGGGTCGGGCAACCTGTACATCGCCGAAAACGGCACGAACCGCATCCGGAAAGCAACCAACGTCGCACTCACGACGCTGGTAGGCGGCGCCCTCAATGACGGCGGACCGGCCGCGCTGGGCTGGCTGAGCGCACCGTGGGGAGTCGTCCGCGATAACGCCGGCAACACGTACATCGCGGATACCAACAATAATCGGATTCGCAAGGTGGCGGCCGACGGCACGATCACGACCGTAGCCGGGACGGGCTTGGCCGGATATGCGGGCGACGGCGCTGCGGCTACCAATGCGCTCCTGTTCACGCCGCACGGCATCGCGCTGGACGGCAACGGCAATCTGTACATTGCCGATACATCTAACCACGTTGTCCGCAAGGTGGACCCTTCCGGCACGATCACGACGTTCGCGGGCAACGCACGCTGCTGCCAGGTTTCCGGAGACGGGTTCCCGGCCACCGTCGCGGGCATCGGCGAGCCCTACGCGCTGGCGCTGGACAGCAACGGCAATCTCTACATATCCGATATCCTCAATCACGTGGTCCGGAAGGTGGACACTTCGGGAACGATCACCACGGTGGCGGGTACCGGCGCCCTCATCGGCGGCTACTCCGGGGACGGCGGACCGGCCACGAGCGCCAAGCTCAATGCACCGTACGGACTGGCGGCCGACAGCGCCGGAAATCTGTATATCGCTGACCATTACAACAACCGCATCCGCAAGGTGGACAGCAGCGGTATCATCTCCACCGTGGCCGGGACAGGCAGTTGCTGCTATAGCGGCGACGGCGGTCCGGCCACCAAGGCGCTTTTGGGCGAACCCAGTGGCGTGGCGCTCGACGCACAAGGCAACCTGCTCATTGCCGATAACTTCAGCTATCGCGTTCGCCGCGTCTCTGCCGACGGGACCATCACGAGCATCGCAGGCAGCGGACTCCCCGGCTACACCGGTGACGGAGGGCCGGCCAATGCGGCGACGTTCCGCTTGCCCGTCGCCATTGCCGTGGATGCGGCGGGGAACATGGTGGTAGCGGACCAGACCAACAATGCCGTGCGCGTGATCGTCCCCACCTACACGGCACCGTTGCTCAGCCTCCAAAGCACGCATACCGGCACGTTCGCGCCGGGCCAGAGCGGCGCGACGTACACCCTGACCGTGAGCAATGCCGCAGGCGCTGGAACGACCTCCGGCGCGGTAACGGTAGCGGAGAATCTGCCGGCCGGGCTGCAATTGGTTTCGATGACCGGCTCGGGATGGACTTGCTCGGCGGCGGCGTGCACCCGCTCGGATGCTCTCGCCGGCGGCGCCTCCTATCCGGCGATCACCGTAAAGGTGAACGTCTCCGCGAGCGCGGCCGGCCAGGTGACGAACCAGGCGGCCGTCAGCGGTGGTGGAGCGATGCCTGCGGCAACGGTGGACCTGACGATCGTGCAGTAGCGCGGCCGGCCTTACCGGACGGCTGCGCCATCGCGGATCTCGTCGGACCCGCGGCGCAGCACCTGGTCGCCCGCGCGGAGGTTGCCGAACACTTCGATGAGGTCGCCATCGGCGACGCCCTTCCTGACGTCCACCCATTCGGCGCGCCCGTCGCGGCTGCGGATGACGAAGGTGCGCTCGGTGGTCGTGACCACGGCCGTCTTCGGAACCAGCAGCGCGGCACGCGGCGTGCGGACGGGCCATTTCACGGTGGGATACATGCCCGGCGCGAGCGAGCCATCGCGGTTGATTACGTCGAGCTCGACCGGCATGGTCCGGGTCTGCGGATCGAGCGCGTGCGCGGGGCGGGCGATCGCACCGGTGTAGATCCGGCCGGGAAATGCAGGAACGCGGAAGGCGACCTGCGCGCCACGTACGAGGCCGCCGACATCCTCTTCCGGCACGGCGACCACCAGCCGCAAACGCGAGACCTGCTGAATCACGACCAGCGGATCGGCCGCCGGGCCGGCAAGCGCGCCGGGGTGCGCGAGGCGCTCGGTCACCACGCCGTCGAAGGGCGCGGTGATGCGCAGGTACCGGGCCAGATCCTTCTGCGCCTGCGCCTGCGCGCGCGCGGCCTGGCTGGACTGCTGGCGCGCGCGCACCAGCGCCTGCGCGGCCTCCACCTGCTTTTCCGCGACGATCAAATCATTTCCGGCGACCGCGCCCGGCGTTTTGCTCGCCTCCTTCAAGCGGTCATGCGTGCTCTGGGCGGCGGACAGTTGCGCCTCGGCCTGAAGGCGCTCGGCTTCGGCGGCCTGCACCTTCGACTCGGCCTCGGCGATCTGGGCATCGAGTTCCGGCGCGATCAGAACGGCCAGCAGTTCCCCCTCCTTGACCGCGCTGCCGCGGTCCACCAGGATGCGCTCGACATAGCCGGGAATCTTGGCGCGCAGCGAGACCTGGAGGAACGGGAGGAACTCGCCGGGGAGATCGACGGTGCGGGAGATGGGGCGGGAGATCACAGAGACGAGATTCGAGGATTGGGAGAGAAGACTTGACGCAGAGACGCAGAGACACAGAGAAAACAAAATTGCACCCCGGCGTCTCGGCGCCTCGGCGGTGAATTGAGAGTTTCGGGCGTTACCCATGGTATCGGCTCTCCGGATCATCGGGGTTGAGGGA
This sequence comes from Bryobacteraceae bacterium, assembly GCA_035293845.1. Lineage (GTDB taxonomy): Bacteria > Acidobacteriota > Terriglobia > Bryobacterales > Bryobacteraceae > DATGMB01. Next base: position 6,527 of record DATGMB010000104.1, on the reverse strand, counting down.
TGGGGATGTGGCGGGCGCGCGGCCCTGGAGGACGGCGTAAATTGAGGGCAGTACGGTCAGGGTGGCGAAGGTGGCGAATAGCAGGCCGCCGATTACGGCGCGGCCGAGCGGCGCCGATTGCGCGCCTCCTTCGCCGGCGCCGATCGCCATGGGCAGCATGCCGCAGATCATCGCGGCGGCGGTCATGAGGATGGCGCGGAGGCGGCTCGCGGCGCCTTCGCGCGCGGCATCGAGCGTGCCACGGCCCTCGCGGCGGGCGCGCTCCGCGAACGTGACGAGCAGGATGGAGTTGGCCACTGCGATTCCGATCGCCATGATTGCGCCCATGAACGATTGCACGTTCAGTGTGGTCGCGGTGACCCGCAGCGCAAGCAGCACTCCACCGAGGACCGCCGGTATCGTTAGCACGATCGCGAGCGCGAGCCGCAGGGATTGAAAATTGCCGGCCAGCAGGAGGAAGATCGCGGCCACGGCCAGCAGCAGGCCGATGCGCAGGCCGGAGAGCGTCTGTTGGAGGGGAGGGATTTCGCCGCGCATCCGCACGGTGACACCGCGAGGCGGCGCGCCGGCGGCGGCGATGGCGGGCTGGAGACGCGCCGCGGCTTCGCCGAGAGTCAGACCGTGAATGTTGGCCGTGAGGCTGACGACGTGCTGGCCGTTATAGCGCTCGATCAGGCCGGGCATGGTTCCGGGCTGGAGCGCGGCGAGATCGGTGAGGCGCGCGTAGGAGCGGCCCTCACGCATCACGGGGATGCGGCCCACCTCGTCGACGCTCTGCATCCGGTATTGCGGAATCTCGACCTGGATCTGGAAGGCGTTGCCGGAATTCGGGTCGCGCCAGTAGTTCGGATCTGTGAAGCGCGAGGAGGAAGTCGCCGCGATCACCGAATGCGCCACGTCCGACATGGCGAGCCCGAACTGGCCGGCGCGGTCGCGGTCGATCGAGATATCGAGCGTCGGGAATCGGTTCTCTTGCGCGTACTGGAGGTCGCGCAGGAAGTCGAGCCGGACGAGTTGTGCCTGCAGTTTCTGTGCGAACGTGTAATCGTCGGAGAGATTGACGCCCTGCACCGCGATCTCGATAGGCGTAGGCGACCCGAAGGACATCACCTGCGTGACGATGTCGCCGGCCTCGAAGCCGAGGCGGCAGTCCGGCAGATCGCGGCGCAAGGCCCGGCGCAGGCGCTCGCGCAGATCCTCGCCGCGCGGCGCGCCGGGCGTGAGCGCCACCTGGATCACGGCTTCCTGCGGGCCGCTGGTAAATAGATGGATGAGATCGACCGGGTAACTGGAGCCGACTACGCCGACGAAATCGCTGGTGATCGCGACGTTTTCCGGGCCCGCGGTGCGGCGGATCGTATCGAGCGCCCGGAGCACGATCCGCTCCGTCTCCTCGATGCGCGTGCCGGCGGGCGCGCGCAGGCGGATGCGCATCATGGGCGCGTTGGCATCGGGGAACAGCTCCGTGCCCATTGACGGAAGCAGGAACGCGACGAGCAGCCCCGCGGCGGCCAGATAACCGATCGCCAGCGGCCATCGGAGGCGTAGGACGGCGCCGAGATAGCGGTCATAGATGCGGTGCAGCGAACCGGCCTCGCCGCGGCGCGCTTCGCGCATCAGCCAAGTCGCCCACACCGGCACCAGAGTGCTGGAGAGCAGGTAGGAGGCGATCATGGAGAACGCCACCGCGAGCGAGAGCGGCACGAAGAGCTGGCGGCCGACGCCGATCATGAAGAACGACGGCACGAACACCGCCAGGATGCAGAACATCGAGAGGAGGCGCGCCATCGCCGTGCGGCTGCACGCCTCGACCACGGCACGGGCGCGGGAAACGCCCGGCAGCATTCTGGTGTGGATGTTCTCGATTTCGACCGTGGCCTCGTCCACCAGCACCCCGACGGCAAGCGCGAGACCGCCGAGCGTCATGATGTTGATGGTCTGGCCCGTGCCCCAGAGCAGCACTACGGCGCTAAGCAGCGCGAACGGAATGTTCAGGACGACGATCAAGGCGCTGCGCCAGTCCCGGAGGAAGATCAGCACCATCAGACCCGTGAGGACGGCGCCGAGCAACCCTTCGGACTCCAGGCCGCGGATGGCGTTCGAGACGAACGGCGACTGGTCGAATTCGAGGCGGATATCGACGTCTTCGGGAACGATTTTCTTAAATTCCGGAATGGCGGCCTTGACGCGGTTGATGACGTCGAGCGTCGAGGCGTCGGCGCGCTTGGTCACCGGGATGTAAACGGTGCGGCGGCCGTTGACGTGCGCGTAGGAGGTGATGATGTCGCTGCCGTTCTCGATCGTGCCAATATCGCGGAGATAAACGGTCGTGCCGGAGACGGGACGGATCGGAGTACTGAGCAGTTCGGGCAGATTGCCGCCGAGAGCGGCATTGGTGCGGGCGATGCGCTCCAGCGTGCCGGTGAACATGTTACCGGAGGGCATCACCAGCGTGGCCTTGTTGACCGCGGCGATGGCTTCCTCAGGCGAGATCTTGTATTGCTGGAGCCTGTCCGGATCGAGAGTGATGACGATGGTGCGCTGCGCGCCGCCGAAGGGAGGCGGCGCGGAGACCCCGGGCAGGGCCGCGAACATGGGCCTCACCCGGTTGAGGGCGAAGTCCTGCATCTCCGTCTGGCTGTGCGCCGCGCTGCTGAACACGAGCTGCCCGACGGCCACGCTGCCGGCATCGAAGCGTGTAATGAACGGCGGCACCGTGCCGGGCGGCATGAAGCCTCGGGCGCGGTCGACGTAGCCGATGGTTTCGGCCATCGCCTGGCTCATATTCGTGCCTTCATGGAACACCAGCTTCATGAGCGTAGCGCCCTGAATGCTCTTGCTTTCGACGTGGTCGATCCCCGTGATGTAAAGGAAGTGATACTCGTAGTAATACGTCAGATAGCCTTCCATCTGCGCCGGATCCATGCCGCCGTACGGCTGCGCGACGTAGATGGCAGGATCGCCGACCTGCGGGAAGATGTCGACGGGCATGCGCCGGATCGCGAGCACCGCGCACAGCGCGACGGCGACCAGCGCGGCCATGACAGTGATGGGCCGGCTGAGCGCCGCGAGAACGAGCTTCACGGCCCCACCTCCGTGAGGAATGGCCGGATATCGCCGGCTGCGGTGGCGATGCCGAGCAGAGCCCGCCAGACGTTCAGACGAGAAAGGGCATCGTCGATTTCCGCTTGCGTCAGCAGCCGTTCCGCTTCGGCCACTTCATCGATGTTGGCGAGACCCGCGCGGTAGCGGGCGATCGCCTGATCGGCGGCGGCCCGGGCAGCGGCCACTTCCGCCGGAGTATTGCCGGCGACGCGCCGGGCGCCTTCGAGCGCAGCCACAGCGGCGTTGAACTGCGCGCGCAGATCGACGGCAATCTGCCGCGCCCGCGCGGTTTGCGCGCGGATTGTGGCGGATTGCGCGGCCTCGCGCGCCCGGATCGCGGCAACGTCCATGACCGGGAACGTGACCGTAAATCCGAGGGCGTAATTCTGGGTGGTGGGCCAAAGGCCGGTGGCGCCGCCCTCGAATCCACCGCTGAGTTCGGCGCCGGTGCCGCGCGCGTAGGCGGCGGCCTGCAGGTAGAAGCGCGGAAAGTACTCGCGCTCGAGGGCACGGAACTGCGCCTGCGCCTGTTCGACGGCGGCCTGCTGCTCGCGCGCGATGGGATTGGCGGCGGGATCGAGCGGCGGTACGGGCCGTTCCGGAGGTAATTCGCCCAGTTTCGGCGCTGAGACGAGCACCTCGGCCGGCTCGGCGCCGGTGAAGCGGGCGAGCGAACTCCTGGCGACATTCACCGCCTGTTCGGATTGGATTAGTTGCGTCCGCGCTGCGGCCAACTCGGCGTCGGCGCGGGCGGCGTCAACGCCCGGCCTTAGCTCGGCCTCGACCAGGGCGTGAATCGTTCTGGACACGGTCGCGGCGCGGTCCACGCCGGCCTGCGCGGCGCGCACGGTTTCCTGGGCCGCCACCAGGGTGAGGCAGGCATCGGTGGTGGCCACCGCTACGTCGTACTCGGTGCGGCGGAGCGCCGCTTCCGACTGTGCCCGGCCGGCCGCGGCCGCCGCGACCGAGGCACGGCGCAGGCCGAAATCGAACGGCTCCCAAGTAACCAACCCGCCCGCGGCGCTGCCGAACGTCGTGCCGAAGTTATTGGTGCCGATCACGGGCCCCGAGATCGAGGGAATCACCGACTGGGGCAGCAGCATTCCGAACACGTTATTGCGCGTGGCGCGATTCACCTGCGCCAGAACGTCAACGCGGGGCAGATAGGCGGTGCGCGCCAGTTGAATGCCGGCGGCGGCCGCGGCAACCTGCTCCTGCGACACCTGAATGGACGGGTAGTGCCGCAGCGCCGCCTCGACGGTCTGCGGGATCGAGAGCGGCTGGGCGAACGCAGGCAGGGCTAGAACGATCAGAACGAAACCGCGCATCATCGGCCTTCAATCAGCTCCCGGAAGAGTTCCTGTACTTTGGCGGTAACGGCGGCCAGCGCGCGGCGGCCGCGCGGCGTCGCGCGGTAGAGACGGCGGATAGAGCGGCCTTCGCGCTGCTCTTCGGAACGAAGATAACCCTTCTTTTCGAGGCCGTGCAGCAGCGGATAGAGACTGCCGGGGCTGATGCGGTACCCGTGGCGCGCCAGCTCTTCAATCATGCCGAGACCGAACACCGGCGGCTCATGCACGGCGTGGTACAGCACGTGCAAGCGGATCAGGCCGGAGTAAAGGTCGCGATCGATATCGGAATTCGTCTTCGGCATTCGATAACGAAAGCCGGAGTATATCACGACGATCCGCGCCACGTCCCGCGGCGGCGGCTATCCCCGTACCGCCCAGCGCAGCAATTGCGAGACGTTCGCCGTCTTACCCTGCACCAGGATGGCGATGCGGAAGATACGGGCGGCGGCCCAGGTGGCGAAGAGCGTCCAGGCGATCACGCCGACGAGCGCCACCCACGGCTGCCATGCCGGCACGCCCCCGGGCATAGCCTGGCGCATCAGCATAATGAGCGGTGTGAAAGGCGGGATGAACGACATCGCCGTGGCGAGGCCGCCGCTCGGAGCCTGCAGGATCGGCGCGATCAGGAACAGCGGGATCATCGTCGGGGCGAGCACGAGCATCGCCAGGTGTTGCGCGTCGTTGGGGCTGGCACAGGCGGAGCCGACGGCGATCGCGAAGGAGGAGAGCACCATCACGTCCGCGACCATGTAGATGAAGAACCACGGCAGCACGGCCAGCGGCGCCATGCCCAGCATCGCCATGCTCTGCAGCACGAACAGCGAAGCCGCGATATAGAAAATCGAACTGGTCATGGTCAGGGCGACCGCGGCGAACATCTTTCCCGCCATCAGCTCGAACGGACTGGCCGAGGCCAGCAGCATTTCGAAGACGCGCTGCTGCTTGTCATCGGCCACCGCGCCCAGCATCGGGCCCGCGGACATCAGCACCATCATGGCGAGCATCATCATCAGGACAAAGGGAATGGCGAATTCCTCAATCTCGTTTTTCTTATGCGCTTCCTGGATCGCGCCGGTCTTCGGGTCGCGGGCCAAAAGGCTCATGGTTTGAATCGCCGCGGGCGCGAGGATGGCGGCGAAGCGGGCGCGGTCCACGCCGAGTTCGGCCAGGCGGACGGCGCGCATGCCGTCGGATACCGGACCGGAGAGCCAGCCGCGAGTCTCATCGATGCCGCTCGCTTTCGAGTAATAGTCGACGCGGCTGGCGGGCGGCAGCTTCTCCGGATCGGCGGCGTCGGGCGGATGCACGGCGTCGCGGCCAATTTCGAGGAAGGCGAAGATCTCGCGGCGGCGGATGCGCTCGGAAAGGGCGAGGCGCTGCGCGGCGATGGCGCCCTCATCGGCGGGCTCGCTCGTGCAGCGGTACGGCGGATATTTGCGCGCGCCATCGGGCGTGGCGCTGCGCTCCTTGCTGCTCTTGGCGAGGATCGCTTCGCACACGGCAGCGGCGGAGCGGCCCGTGTGGTCGAGGACGACGAGGCGGCGCTCCGCGATATCCGGCTTGGCCTTCATGACCGCCACGCCGATAAAGCCGCTGCCGAACAGGATCGGCGCCAGGATCAGGCCGAAGAGAAACGCCTTGGAGCGGATGGCCGCGAGGTAATCGCGCCTGGCAACCAACAGGATTCGTTTATGCATGCTGCGCCTCCGCGGCTTCTTTACCCGCGATGCGAATGAAAATGTCTTCGAGCGATGGCTTGCTGACGGTGAAGCTGGTGACGCGAGTGCGCGCCACGAGCACGCGGAGCACCTCCTGGGGGTCGCAGCCGGGCGCCATGCGGAGCTCCTGGACGTGGCCGAGGTCGCGCACCTGGTTCACTCCCGGCAATCCCTGGACGGCAGCGGCGCCGCCTTCGGCCGTGACCCGCAGGGTGTCGTCGCCGTACTGCTGCTGGATGGAATCGAGCGTTCCGTCGAGCACCTTACGGCCTTTGAAGATCATGAAGATGTAATCGCAGAGGTCTTCCGCCACGCTCATATCGTGCGTGCTGAGGATGACGGTCGATCCGCG
>DATGMB010000103.1:0-24359 GCA_035293845.1 Bryobacteraceae bacterium | reverse complement strand
GTGCCTCGTGTTCTGTAAGAGCTGCTCCCAATGAACCAGACCGTAGGCGATCTTCCGGTCGTCGGCCGCCAGGTCGAGCTCTCCCGTCCAGATCCGTTGATGAAAGTCCCCGAATGCGGGCACCTCATCGGTGGAAGGGAGTGGCTTGCCGGCTGCGCCGAGCAGCAGAAAGACGGTCGAGGACAACATGTGCACCACCTGGCGCATCAGGAAGAACCTCGCGCGCTCATACTCACCGCGCGCCGGCCGAAGTACTGCTCGAGGTACACCGATTCCTCCGCGGCGCCGGTTACTACGAAATTCGCCGCGACGGCCAGATCGAAGTAACGGTCGTTTACAAACGCAGCCTGCCAGCCCACGAGCCATACGCGCCGGCCGTCAAACACGATATTTTCCGGCTTCAGATCCATATGGCACGACACCATATCGGAATCCAGGCGCGGGTAGAAGGCGCAGACCTGTTCATACCGCGTGAAGACCTCGTCGATTTCATCCTTCGGAGCAAACCGGCGCCGCGGAACCTCCAGATGAAACCGTTATGCGCCGTGATGTAATTAAATTCCCTTGGGAATGGCGGCAGAGCGTGGAGCTTTCGCAGCCTGCAGGGAAGCTCAACCAGCGCCTGCGATGGGGAAAATGGCGCAGCTTCCACAAAGTCGGTGATGGAGATCCCGTCCTCAGCGCTGCTGTATCGCACCGCAGGCGCCACTCCTGCCTCGGCCGCTGCCTTCATGCACGCGAAGATTCGGGCGGGATCCATCCGTTCATCCATGCGCATCATGATGCGCAGCAGATAGGGAGACCCCTGCACGACCATTCGGAAAACAAGATCCGAGCCGGGCGCGTTGGGCATCCTGCGAATGTCTTCGATCGCGGCTCCGCCGAAAGCTTCACGCAGGCCTTGAGACACGGCAGCGTTCTTTTCCGCTGGGATCATACCCGCTCCTCCTACGGCCGCGGCAGCGGCAGATCCATCGCCGGGTTCTTCGCGAAGAACCCCCAGGGCACCAGCTTGAACCCCGCCTCGTAGACCGGCATCACCGGCCAGTCCTCCGGACGCGGGTTGTGCGTGATCCCCATGGTGTACCACAGCACGACGTCGCGATTGTCGAGCGGGCGGTCGGCGGCGGTCCACTTCGGCAGCCCGTCGCCGCCCTTCGCGGCGTACGGGAAATCGCCCGCCGGATATCGTTCGGCGTCGCTGTACGGCGTCACCCAGAGGTGCGCGTTCAGGAAGCCGGCGCGCCGGCGGATCCAGGAATCGGGCAGCGCGAAGGGCACGGCATTCTCGCCGGGGATCAGCGCGTAACCGGTGGGCTGCCCGAGCGCGTTCTTCACCGCCGGATTGGCCACGATCCACCGGCGGCTCGTCTCCAGGTTGATGCGCCGCTGCGCTTTGAGCTCGCTGGTCAGCGGCGTCTCCTGCATGGTGAACGCGCCGCCGTAGGGATTCTGCTTGCCCGCCGGAACCGGCGCGCTGTTCATTTCGAGCACGCGGTTATTCTGCCCGTCCACGTCCATATCCAGCCGGAAGCAGAAGAAATGCTGGTGGTGCACTGCCGCCGTATTCGGAGCGACGATGTGGCTGTAGGGCGAGTGCTCGCCATCCGGCACGGATTTGACGGACATGATGCCGGTGAGCTGCACCTTCATCTCCAGGGTTCCATCCTGGTGGAAGATCCACTGGAAGCCGTACTCGTAGTTACCCGCTTCACTGAGGTACGTGACCACCAGGTCTCGCGCGCGCCGCGTATGGTCGGCGTGCTTCCAGGCGATGCCGCCATCCGCCTCGTAGATTGCCACCGCGCCGCGCAGCACGCGCGGCTCGCCCGACTCCGACGCCATCACTGCGTCATAGACCGAGCAGTTCTGCGGGCAATCGATGCCGGGACGCAGCGAACTCGCCAGCATCCCGAGTCCCAGCTCTCCCGCGTCGAACGTATTGCGGAAAAACCACACCGGCGCCGGATCGCCGTACGGCACCGCCATTTCCGCCAGCGAGGCGCGGTAGAGCACCGGCCGCAGCCGCGTGCCATCCTGATAACCCGCGGTGTAGAGCACCAGCCCTTCGCGCGGGTCGAGCGCGTAGCGAAAGCGCCACTTGTCCCAGCGCACGTCGCCGTTTTCGACGGTGAAACCCGGCCCCTCCGGCTGCGTGATGCGCAGCGTCGCGGGGGCGGGCCGCAGCGGCTGGTTGGACGCCGGATCGAGATCCGCGTTATAGCGCGTAACGGGAGCGTTGCGGTCGATATCGATGAAGTCGATCACTTTGCCCGAAGTCAGATTCACGAAGGCCGCCACACCTTCGACGGGATGCGCGTAGAAATTCTCGCCCGCGCCCGCGAAATACGGGGTCACCCGCACGATGCGCTGGTTATCCTCCCCCGGCAGCCCGAAATAGCCGGCCGGCCAGGCCACCGAGTAGACGGTTTCGGGATCGCGGATGCCGCGCTCGCGCAGCGCCGCGGCCCAGCGGCGGTCGGCGCGCACGATGCGGTCGGCGCGCATGGAATCGGCGGCGCCCTCGGGCGGCTGCGCCCCGGGAAGCTCGCGCCACCCCGCCAGCGTGCCGGTGGCGAGGTCCGCCACCGCTTCACCGGTGGCGTTCTTCGCCGGGTCGTAGACCACGGCGCGCGCGCGCCGCGGCAAAGTCTGGCCGCGCAGCACCGCCTCCTTGGGCGGTTCCTGCAGCGTTAGGGCGGCGAAATGCGCGCCCGGCGGAAAATGGCCCGAGGCCCGCACGATCCGCGCCGTCTCGCGGATCTCCTGCGCAGTGAGCGGCGCGAACGGATTCGGCGCGGCGGCAGCCGCAAGGGCGAGGACCAAAACGAGCGCCGCGGCGTTCACGCGCCCACAACCTGAAACGCCACTGCGTGCTCGCAGGGCTTCTCGGGGGGCAAGGTGATCCGCAGCGATGCTTCATCCTGCGTAAATTGGAGGCGCCCGCGATGCCCGAGCAGCTCGACGCTGCGGATCTTCCCGACCCCCAGCTTGCCGCCGCGCGCCAGGAGCGGAATCGACGCCTCGCGCTCCGGCCAGCCCATCACGAAGGCGTACAGCGTGCCGCCCTTGGTGGTGAACCGTACGTCGTTGGCGGTCAGTTCCCGGCGCCGGTTCTCGTTGAACCCGGCGCTCCGGCCGGCCGCCGGCGCCGCGGCGTTCCCGGAAACCTTCCACGGCCGCGTGCCGTAGATCGCCGGGCTATTGACAGCCATCCACGCGGTGATGCCTTCCACCACCTTCAGCTCCTCGGCATCCGGCTCGCCGCTGTTGGGCAGCGGCACGTTGAGCATCAGGTTGCCGTTGCGGCTAACGATATCGCACAGCATATCGATCACCGTCTTGGTGGACTTATATCTGATGCCGCGCTTATAGTGCCACTGGCCGATGCAGGTATCGGTCTGCCATGGCTCGGGCAGAATGTCGTCCGCGATGCCGCGCTCGATATCGAGCGCGCACGTGCCGGTCACACAGTCCTTGCGGTCCTTGCTGGTGAATACGCCGTGCGGCACGGTGTTGTAGTAGTGCGAAACCAGCCGGTAGCCGTACTCCTCGAAGGGAATGCCACCATCGGTGTACAGCAGGTCGGGCTTGTGCTGGTCGATCAGGTCCTGAATGCGCAGGAACCACTCGCGCTTCCACGAATCCGGCGCCACGCGGCTCATGGGCTGGGTGGGAATCGGCTGGTCCTTCGGGAACGGGTGGTACAGATCGGCGAAGGCCGGGTCGTTGCCGTCGTACGGCACGCCCGCCATCGGCCCGCTCTTGTCCGCCCCGTGCGAGACCGCCAGCCAGTTCCAACTGTTCGAGAGGTGCTCGCTGACCGCGAACTTCAGCCCGGCGTCGCGCGCGGCTCTGGCCCACATCCCGACGACGTCCTTGTGCGGCCCCGTCGCGACCGCGTTCCATCGCGGCTGGTGCTTCGAGTTCCACAGGTCGAAGTTGTCGTGATGCACGCCCATCGACATGAAGTACTTCGCCCCGGCCTTTTTGTAGAGCGAGATGAGGTGAACCGGATCGAACCGGTCGCCCTTCCAGAGCGGGCACAGGTCCTTATACCCGACCTTGGAAGGATGCCCGTAGTGCTCCACGTGATACTGGTACTGCGGCTGGCCCTGGATGTACATGTTGCGCGCGTACCAGTCGCCGTCCTCGACGCCGGATTGCGGCCCCCAATGCGCCCACATGCCGAATTTGGCGTCGCGGAACCAATCCGGAATGCGATATTGCTGCAGCGACTCGGCCGTGCCGCGGAACGGCCCCTTGGCAATGGCGGGAAGATCCTGAGCAGCCGCCTTGGGGGCCGTGAGCACGGCCGGAACGCCGGCGAAAGCGCGCAGAGCGGCGCGCCGCGAAATCGAGTCCATGCAGCGATGTTAGCGCAACTCCCGGCGGAGTACCCAAACCTCAATCGGGGATTCCCCGTATGCGGTAATTCGGACCCATTGCGTACAATTGGCCGTTCGACCCTATGAACCGGCTCCTCATCCGAACTTCGCTGCTCCTGGCCGCGCTCGCCGCCGCAACCTGGGCCAATGTCGTCACGCTGCCCACCGGCAACTTCAGTTGCACGTTCGAAGCGGCCCCGCTTTATGGCTTCGCATCCCTGGCGAACTGCCCGGGCGATGCCGCTGCGAGCGCGATGACGCCGCCCGCCAGCGGCGTGCAGGGCGTCAGCTTCGGCTACAGCACCCCGATCACCTGGAATGTAGACAGCAATTCGCCCGAAACCGAAATCGCCACACTGACCATGTCGAGCGGCGGCGGCGGATTGCTGACGGGTGGCAGCGGAACGGCGGCCGTCCAGCTTCCCTTGCATTACGATTTCACCATCGCGGAGCCAACGGCGTTCACCTGCTCGAGCGGACCTTGCGAGCCCAATCTGACCTGGACGCTCATGATGACGATAACGGGCGCGGCGGTCGCCAATTCCGACGGTATCCGGCTCCAGATCGCCTCCGGCACGGGCACGGGAGAGTTCTCCGGAACCGTCGTGGTGCCGCAGCCGAGTGTCGGTCCCGTGCAGTCGCTCTCGTCCTACGACATCACGGCCGGCCTGCCGGTGAGCATCTCGGCCAGCCTGCAACTCGACGCCAATTACCTCGATACACTCGGCACGGCGCTGCCCTCCGGCGATAGCGGGACTTATAGCGTGCTGGTTCCCGCGGGCGCCAGCTTCGATGTCGAGAGCGCGAATAGCGTCCCCGAGCCCGGCACGCTGAGCATGATTCCGGCCGCCGGCCTGATCCTCGCCGCCGCGCGAAAGCTGCGCAACCGCCAGGGCGGGCGCGCTACTGAATCGTCACCGCGATAGGGATCACTTCGAGCGTCGGCAGAATCCGCACCGAGATGGTTCCGCCCTTGGCGCCCTCTCGCGCCTTCACGCTCAGCACCGCCTTGCCACCGGCCTCGACCTGCGCGTGGTCGAGCGCGGCCTCGATGCCGGCCGGCCGGCTCTCGATCGAGAGATTGACGAGGCCGCGCGCGCCGTTGCGGAAGGCGACCTGCGCCGATTCGCCCGGCTTCAGCTTCACGGACCGCGTCTCCGCCTTCACCAGGTTCATCGCGAAATCGGCGGTCGTCGGAATCGATGTGGGCAGCGAGCCCGGCGCGGACGGCGCATTCGTCCGTTCCTGAATGACGCCGAAAGGCGTGTGCCGCAACTCCTCGGGATCGATGTACCAGAACCATTGCCCGTCCACGATCTTCCAGTCGCTCGTCACAGGCATCTTTATCGGCTTGCCGGCGAAGCCCGGAAACATCACGAACTGCTCGGCGAGCACCGTGGCGCGCGCCCGCGTGAAATGATCCGAGAACGTGATGCTTTGGATTTCGACGCTCAGGTACTGCGGCTTGTTGTGGTTGTAGAACCAGTCCTGGGAGTCTTCGGCGATCAGCTTCTCGGCCTTGCGGTATTCCTGCGTGATGAAGTAGTGGTAAAACTCCTCCAGGCGCGCGCGCAGGGCCTGTTCGACCTCGGGAGGAGCGGTTGCGGCGGGCGGCGACTGCGCCCATGCGAAAGTGGCCAGGAGAGCGGCCGCGAGCACGCGAAACATAGGTTCATTATAATTGAGCTTTCCTGTATGTCCCGCGTCCATACGCCGATCACCGACGGCCTCGCAGACTATATCCGCTGCATCACCCTGCGCGAGCCCGAGCCGCTCCGCCGCCTGCGCGAAGAGAATGAAAATCATCCTCACGCGTCCATGCAGACTTCCCCCGAGCAGGGACAGTTTCTGAACCTGATGGCGCGGCTCGTGGCGGCGCGGCGGACGCTCGAGGTAGGCGTCTTCATGGGCTACAGCTCCACGTGGGTGGCGCTGGCGCTGCCACCCGGCGGCAAGGTGACGGCCTGCGACGTCAACGAGGAGTACACCGCCCGCGCGCGCCGCACCTGGCAGGAAGCCGGCGTCGCGGATCGCATCAACCTGCGCCTGGCGCCCGCGCTCGAAACCCTGGACGCGCTGCTGGCCGGGGGCCAGGCCGGCAGCTTCGATTTCGCCTTCATCGACGCCGACAAATCGAATTACCATCACTACTACGAGCGCGCGCTGGCGCTGCTGCGGCCGGGCGGGTTGATCGCCGTCGATAACGTCCTGTGGGACGGCAAAGTGATCGACCCCGCCGTGACCGATAAGGACACGGAAGCCATCCGCGAATTCAACCGCAGGCTGCACGGCGACTCGCGCATCGCGCTCAGCCTGGCTCCCCTCGGCGATGGACTGACCCTGGCGTGCAAGCTCTGACCCGCACCGTCTTCCCGGTTTACGCGCCGGGCGATCGCGTTTTGGCCGGGCACCTGGCGAAACTGCTGGAGCATGGCGCCGATGTGCGCGTGTTCCTCGAAGAGGGCGCGATCGGCCCCGGCGAAGACATCCTGTCGAAGGCCCGCGAAGCGCGCACGGCGGACATCATCATCGTGCTGTTCTCGCGCGAATCGATGGCTCTTTCGCCGAGCTGGAGCCGCGCGCAGTGGGAAGGGCCGTTGGTCACCGAGCCCGCGGACGAGGGCGTGCGCATCGCCTTTCTGCGCGCCGGCGAGTGCGCCCCGCCCAAGGTGCTCAAGCCGCAATTCGGCCGCCGCGAGCTTCGCCAATTGAAGCGCTGGGTCCGCGGGCACGAGCACTGGCAGGCGCGGGCGGGCAGTCTGCAGCAGGTCGATGCGAGCGTTCTGGGTGACCTGGAAGCCCTCGGCGCCACCATCGCTGACTGGCCCGGCTGCGAGACCGTAGAGAGCGCCGAGTTGGCCCGCCTGTTCGCGAGCGAGTTCCGCCAGGACTTCGATGCCGTGCTCTGGCTCGAATGCGGCGAGCGCAGCCGGACCGAGCTCGCCGGAGATCTCGCGGCGCAGCTCGGGCTGCGGCTCGAAGGGCCGCCGGAGGAAAACATTGCGCGCCTGCGCGCATTCTGCGAGCCGCGGCGTCTGCTGCTCGTGATGGAGGATGTGCGCTCGGGCGAGGCGATGGATCTCGCGCCGGGAGGCCGCTGCTCCACGCTCCTTTCGACGGCGCCCGCTGCCGCCGCGCCGCCTGATGAAATCCGCGCGATCCAGCAGGCCGTGCGACACATGCCGGAGCCGTGGCCGGACCTCTGCGCCCGCGTGCGCCAGGGCCGCCGGCTGCTCCAGGACGCCGGCCGCATCGCCGAGCTCCATGAGATGATGCTCGCCTGGCTTGCGGCCGCCGAATCGCGCGGCGACCGGAGAGTGGCGGACGAGTCGGCCCGCGAGCTGATCTGGATTCTCGAAAGCTGGGGATGGACGGACGATGCCCGCCGCCTCGATCGCTACCGTGCCGCCGAATACGAAGATCAGATGGTACTGCCCTTCGTTAATAACGAGCTTTCATGAACTGGAATTAACGGCTGCCCGCCGCAACCAAACGCGCTCTCCCGTGCTTATCGAGGCAGGAGGGCAGCAAACATGAGACTCACGAAAATGATGATGATGACGGGGACCGCGGCGGCGTTGCTGATCTCTTCCGCCGTGGCGCAGACGAGCGAAGTGGGCAAGCGGGCCGAGAATCAGCAGGACCGCATCGCGCAGGGCGTCAAGTCCGGCAGCCTCACCGCGGGCGAGACGTCCAACCTCGAAAAGAAGGAAGCCGCGATCAACCAGGAAGTGCACGTCGACCGCACGCTCAACGGCGGCAAGCTCACGGCCGCGGAGCGCAAGCAGGTCAACGCGCAGCAGAACCAGCTCAGCAAGCAGATCTACAAGGACAAACACAACACCGCCACGCAGCACTATGGCAAAAATGAAGTCGATTCGCGGCGCGAGAACCAACAGGACCGCATCGCCAACGGCATCGCTTCCGGCAAGCTGAGCGCCGCGCAGGCGTCCAGGCTCGAAAAGGGCGAGGCCGCGATCAACCAGGAAGTGCGCACCGATCGCTCGCTGAACGGCGGCAAGCTCACCGCCGCGGAGCGAAAGCAGGTCAACCGTCAGCAGAACCGCATGAGCGGCAAAATCTATCGCGCGAAGCATTGAGCCGTGCGCGTAGGGGCCGGGCATACCCGGCCCAGGCCGAAAGAGCCGCGACCGTCAGGGAGCAGTGCGCTGCGGGCAAAGCCGCACGCTCCCTGACGGCCGCGGCTTTTTGGCGTCTGGTCTGCGCCGAGCGCGTCCGAAGCCCGATATGCGATATTGAATCTTCATCCATGACCCGCCCCACCCGACGCCAACTGCTGGCCGCTGCCGCCGCCCTCTCCGCCGCCCGTGCGCAGGATGCACCGGCGGTGCCGGGCAAGCGTCCGCTGATCATGCACAGCGACCGGCCCGAGGATCTGGAAACTCCCAACGAAGCCCTCGAAACCTGGATCACCCCCAACGATGCCTTTTTCGTCCGCCAGCACCTGCCCCGCCCCACGGTGGACCCGGCCGTCTGGCGCCTCACCGTGAATGGCCTCGTGGAAAAGCCGCTCACGCTCGCGCTCGCCGATCTCCGCCGCTTGCCGCAGCACAAAATCGTCGCCACGCTCGAATGCACCGGCAACGGGCGCGGATTTTACCGGCCGCGTGTGCCCGGCATCCAATGGATGCGTGGCGCCATCGGCAACGCGGAGTGGACCGGCCCGCGCCTCTCCGAAATCCTCAAGCTCGCCGGAGCTAAGGCCGACGCACCGTATCTCGAAACCGACGGCGCGGATACCGGAGTGGCGAAAACGCCGGATTTCATCCGCTCCATGCCCATGCGCAAGACGCTCGACCCCTTCACCATCCTCGCGCTCGAAATGAACGGGCAGCCGCTCCCGGAAATTCACGGCGGGCCGGCGCGCCTGATCGTCCCCGGCTGGGACGGCACGAGCTGGGTCAAATGGGTCATCCGCTTCACCATCGCGGCTGAGCCCAATCAGGGCTTCTTCATGAATCCTGGATACCGGTATCCGAAATATGCGCTGCCGCCGGGCAGCCCGCCCGTGCCCGCAGAACTCGAAGTCATCGAGGGCATGCCGGTGAAATCTTCCATCACCACTCCGGTCGACCAGCAGCGCATCCCGCCGGGGCCGTTCACCATCCGCGGCTTCGCCTGGGCGGGTGAAGAACGGATCGTGCGCGTGGACGTCTCGACCGATGGCGGCAGCCGCTGGGCGCCCGCCGTCCTGAGCTCGCCCGCGCTGAATTTCGCCTGGCGCCAGTGGACCTACCGGTGGACGCCGCCCAAGCCGGGCTACTACACGATCCTTTCCCGCGCCACCGACTCCGCCGGCCGCGTGCAGCCGGTGGTGGCGGAATGGAATCCTTCCGGCTATCTTTGGAATGCGATCGATCGCGCCGGCGTGATCGTGGAGAAATCCGCATGAGAATCCTGCTGCTCGCCTGTGTGATTTCCGGCGCCGCCTGGGCCGCGGACAATACCGAAGCGCGGCAGGCCGAGGCGCGCGAATGCACCGCCTGCCACGGCCTGCGCCTGATTCATTCCCAGCGTCTCTCGCAAGCCGCGTGGGCCAAGGAAATCGACAAGATGATCGGGTGGGGCGCGACGGTAAAGAACCGCCAGCTCCTGCTCGAGTATCTCTCCACCGAATACCCGGACTCCAAGCCCGTGCCGGAAGACCCGAAATCGGCCGACGGCCGCAGTATGCCCGCCAAACCGCGCTAAAACGGCCCCCGGCTCGTGCTACAACCGAACTGGGAGCCGCGCATGAACTACTACCACGAGCACCGGTCCGAGTACCTGGAAGGCCTGAAAGCCTTCCTCCGCATCCCCAGCATCAGCACGCTTTCCGAGCACAAGCCGGATATCCGGCGCGCCGCCGAATTCGCGCGCGACGAACTCGCCCGCGCGGGGCTCGCCGCCGAGCTGATCGAAGGCGATGGCAACCCGCTCGTCTACGCCGAATGGCTCGGCGCGCCGGACAAGCCCACCATCCTGTTCTACGGCCACTACGACGTCCAGCCGCCCGATCCGCTCGACGAATGGAAGTCGCCGCCGTTCGAGCCCGAAGTCCGCGGCGACAACATCTTCGCCCGCGGCGCCTGCGACGATAAAGGCCAGGTCTATATCCAGATCAAGGCCGTCGAGGGCCTGCTGAAAACCACCGGCCGCCTGCCCGTCAACGTCAAATTCCTGCTCGAAGGCGAGGAGGAGACCGGCGGCGAGCACATCGAGGCCTACGTCCAGTCGCGCCCGCCGAAGCTCAAGGCCGATGCCGCCGTGGTCTGCGACACCGAAATGTTCGCGCCCGAGCTGCCGACCATCTGCATTGGCCTGCGCGGCATGGTCTACTACGAGCTGTTCGTCGAAGGCGCCAGCCACGATCTGCACTCCGGCGTGTACGGCGGCGCCGCGCCCAATCCCATCCAGGCCATCGCCGAGATCCTCAGCGCGCTCAAGGACCGCGACGGCCGCATCCGCATCCCCGGCTTTTACGACCGCGTCGTGCCCCCGAGTCCCAAAGAGCGCGATGCCTGGGCGCGCCTGCCCTTCGACGAAAAGGAGTACACGCAAAACGAAATGGGCGCCCGCGAGCTCACCGGCGAGCCCGGCGTGCCGCTGTTCGAGCGGCTGTGGGCACGCCCCACCCTCGAAGTGCATGGCATCCGCGGCGGCTTCACCGGCGAGGGCGCCAAGACCGTGATCCCCGCCCGCGCCACCGCCAAGATCAGCACGCGCCTCGTCGCAGACCAGCGCGTCGACGAATCCATCCGCCAGTTCACGGACGCCGTGCGCGCCGCCACCCCGCGCGGCGTCACCGCGGAGGTCCGCGTGCTGCACTCCGGCGAGCCCTCTCTCACCAACCCGGAGAACCCGTTCATCCGCGCGGGCGCGCAGGCCCTCCAGGAAACCTTCGGCAAGGAGACGGTCTACATCCGCTCCGGCGGCTCGATCCCGATCGTCGGCGTGTTCGACCGTTATCTCGGAGTCCCCAGCGTCATGATGGGCTTCGGCCTGCCGGACGACAATCTGCACGCGCCCAACGAGAAGTTCCACCTGCCGAACTTCTACCGCGGAATCGAGGCCGTGGGGCGCTATCTGGAGATCCTCGGAGCGTAGCCCACCGCTACTCCTCGCGCAGCGCCACGGCCGGATCGACGCGCGCCGCGCGCAGCACCGGACGGATGGCCGCCAGCGCCGCGGGCACGAAGAGGCACGCGGCCGGCAGCGCGATGCTTGCCGTGTCGGTCGGCCTGACCTCGAACAGCAGCTTCGCGACCGCCGGCGCCAGCAGCCGGCCGCAGCCGAATCCCGCGGCCAGCCCCATCGCCGTCACCAGCCCCGCCTCGGCGACCACCAGCCGCACCACCGCTCCACGCCGGGCGCCGAGCGCCACGCGAATCCCGATCTCCCGCGTCCGCCGCACTACTGAATAGCTCATCACGCCGTACAGCCCCACGCCAGCCAGGATCACCGCCGCCAGCGCGAAGAAGCCCGAAAGCATGGCCAGCACGCGCTCACGGATCAAGTTATCGTTCACCAGGGTGGATTCGAGCGTCACCTCGGTGGTCCGCAGCGAGCGGCCGTAGCGCCGTACCGCTTCGCGCACGCCGCCGATCACGGCTTGCGGATCGCCCGCCGTGCGCACCGCGAGCGAGGCCACCCACTCCTGCACCAGCGGGATGTAATACGTGGGCGGCGCCGGCTCGCGCACGCTCGAGTAGTGCGCGTCCCGCACCAGCCCGACGATCTCCTGCGGATATCCGCCGCGATCCGCGTCCGCGTAGTCGCGGTTCGGCCGCCGCGATTCCGGCCGGAAGAATCGCTTGCCGATGGGGTCCTCGCCGGGGAAGAAGTGCCGTGCGAAGGCCTCGTTGACGATCACGGCGTCCGACCCGGTCTCCACATCGCGGCGAGTGAAATCCCGGCCCGCCAGACGCCGGATGCCCATCGTTTCGAAAAACCCGGGCGAAACCGGCAGGATCGTGACGGCCGTCGCGTCCGGCGGTTTGCCCGGTATGGGCACCACGACATCATCCCATCCGATGCCGGAAAACAGCGCAAAGGCCGAAACCGCCGCCGACTTCACGCCCGGCACTTCCCTCACGCGGTCGAGCACTTCGAGCATGCGCAGATGGCCGTCCTGGATCTGGTTGCTCTCCGTCGCCAACGTCACCAGCGCCACGCCGCGTGGCTCGAAGCCGAGGTCCAGGTTCACCAGTTTCCCGAAAGAGAGCAAAAAGAGCCCGCCAACGAAGAGCACCGTGAAGCTGAGGGCGATCTGCGCTACGAGCATCGGCCGCAGGAGCGCCCGGCGCCCCGAAAGCCTGCCGCCGCCCGACTTCAACGCTTCGCCCGGGTTCGCGGCCGAGGCCCGCAGCGCCGGCGCCAGCGCGAACAGCAGCGTCGCCGCGCCTCCGGCCGCCAGCGCGAATGCCACCATACGCGCGCTCAGGTGCACATCAAGATACACGGGATCGCTCGCCGGCCCGAGCATGCTGACGATGCCACGGGCCATCGCCGCGCCGCACGCCAGCCCCAGCGCGCACGCAGCCGCGGCGAGCATCGCGCCTTCCACGATCATCTGCTGGACCAGACGCCAGCCCCGCGCCAATCGATGCCCGCAGCGCCATCTCGCGCTCCCGTGCCGTGGCGCGCGCGGTGAATAGGTTCGCGAGATTGGAGCAGGCGATCAGCAGCACCAGCCCGGCCACCATCGCCAGGATCCACATCGGCCGCGCGAACTGCTGCCGCAGGTTCGAAGGACCGCCCGCGGCCGGCGTCACCCGCAGCGACGCGCCGATAAACCGCTGCAGCCGCTCCGGCGCATCGTGTGGGCCGAAAATCTGCGGGGCCCATTCGCGCCGCGCATTCGCAAATGCCGCTTCCAGCGGCCCCCGCGCCTGCTCCGGCGTGACCCCCGGAGCCAGCCGCCCGAGAATCCGCAGCCAGTTCCATCCCCAGTCCCCGAAGGACGCGGCCTGCCCCATCATCACCGGCGCCCAGATATCCGTGCCGATTCCCGGCTCGATGCCGCTGAATGCCTGCTCCGCCACGCCCACGATCTCAAACTGCTTCCCGCCCGACTGGAACCGCTGCCCCAGCGCCGCCGCGCTCCCGCCGAACCGCCGCTGCCAATAGCGGTAGCTGATCACCGCCACCGGATGCGCTCCCGGCCGCAGATCGTCCTGCGGCCCGAGCAGCCGGCCCGCGGCCGGGTGCAGCCCCAGCACGGGAAAGAAATTCCCGGTGACGAATTGCAGATGCGCCTTCTCCGGCCCGCCGCCGCCGTATTGGATATACGGGCTGTTCTGCAGAAACTGCGCGCTCACCGCGACCAGTTCCACACGCCCGGCACCCGCCGCTCGCAGCCGTTCCAGCATCGGATAGCTGAACGAAATCGCCGGCACGGGATTGCCCATGTCATAGGTGAGATGCACAAGCCGCTCCGGCGCCCGCACCGGCAGCGGCCGCAGAATCGTCGCATCGATCAGCGCAAACGCTGCCGTGCATGCGCCGATCGCGAGCGCGAGCGACACCACCGCCGCGGCCGTCACCACGCGATCCTTCGCCAGCATGCGGACGCCGAAGCGCGCATCGCGCCACAAGGCCTCCAACCGCGGCGCGATCCGGATATCGCGCCCCGCTTCCCGGAACGCCAGCCCGTTGCCGATCCGCCGCCGCGCCTCGCGTTCCGCGCCGGCCGCGCTCATCCCCGCCCGCATCAACTCCGCAGCGCGCGCCTCGATGTGGAACTGAAGCTCCTCTTCCAGTTCCCGATCCACACGCCCGCCGCGGAACGCATTCGCCACCCGCGAAAGCCAGGACATACCGCCTCCTAAGCCTGCTGCAACACCTGATCGACCGCCGCCGTCACCGCGCGCCAGCGCCCCTGCGCCGCTTCCAATTCTTTGCGCCCGCCCGCGGTGATCTCGTAGACGCGCGCCCGCCGCTTGTTCTCCGTCGTGACCCACTTCGCGCGAATCCAGCCCTCTTCCTCCATCCGGTACAGCGCCGGATAGAGCGACCCTTCCTCCACCCGCAGCACTTCATCCGAGAGCCGCTCGATCTGCGCCGTGATCCCGTAGCCGTGCAGCGGTCCCCGCCGCGCGAGAATCTTCAACACCAGCAGCGGAAGCGAGCCCTGCAGCGAGTCCTGCCGTTTCATGCCTAGACATCTTAGTGAGATATCTAAGCAGTGTCAAGCGCCGCCGCGCAGGTCCGCCATCCGCCGCGTTGTGCTTAACATAAAAACAGTGACTGCTCCGCCCCTCCGCGTCCTCATCGTCGACGACGAGCCGATCGCCCGCCAGGTGCTGCGCGAAGAGCTCGAGACCTTCCCCGCCGTCGAGATCGTGGGCGAAGCCGCGAGCGGCGCCGAAGCCCTCAGCGAAATCGCCGCCCTGCGCCCCGATCTCGTGCTGCTCGATCTCGAAATGCCCGGCCTGGGCGGGTTTGACGTCATCCACCGCCTCCCCGCCGGCTCGCTGCCCGTCATCGTGATCGTCACCGCGTACGACCGCCACGCCATACGCGCCTTCGACGCTGGCGCGCTGGACTACCTCCTCAAGCCGGTAAGCCGCGAACGCCTGGAGCGGGCGCTCGACCGCGCGCGGGCGCTGCGCGGCAAGACCGCCGAGGTCGCCGAATCCCTGGCGCGCTGGAACGAAGTCCGGCTGGACGGCGCCGCGCCACCGCGGACGCGCAAAATCGTCGGCCGCGCCGGAGAGGAGTACTTCCTCATCGATGTCGACGAGGTGCTGGCCTTTCAGGCCGAGCGCGAGATCGTCTGGATCGTCACCGCGCGCCAGCGCTACATGGCTACCGCGCCGCTGCACCAGATCGAATCGCGCCTGGCGGGCAGCACCTTCCAGCGCGTGCACCGCAACGCCCTGGTGAATGTGAACCACGTCCGCAAGCTCGCCCCGCTCAGCAGCCAGCGCTGGCTCCTCACCCTGACCAACGGCCAGGAATTGATCGTCAGCAAGCGCCTCGCCAGCCGCGTCCGCGAAATGCTGCGCTGGTGAACCCGGCCCCGGGCCGCCCGGCGCCCGATTCCCCGGCGGCCAATTCCCGTGCATGGCGCCGGCCCGGCGCGAAGCGCCCCCTCGCCGCGGCCTCGCCCTCGGCCTACCGCTCCAGCCCCAAGCCCTTGTCCCCCGATTCCCCGGCCGCCAACTCCCGAGCTTGGCGCCGGCGCCCGGCGCGAAGCGCCTCACGCGCCGCGGCCCCCGGCCTCCGATCTCCGGCCCACGGTCCCGGGGCCCTCGGCCCCGATTCCCCCGCGGCCAATTCCCGTGCATGGCGCCGGCCCGGCGCGAAGCGCCCCCTCGCCGCGGCCTCGCCCTCGGCCTCCCGCTCCAGCCCCAAGCCCTTGCCCCCGATTTCCGTGCGGCCGATTCCCGTGCATGGCGCCGGCGCCCGGCGCGAAGCGCCTCCGCGCCGCGGCCCTCGGCCTCCGATCTCCGGCCCACCGCCCCGGGCCCTCGGCCCCCAATTCCCGACCCCCTACAATAGTCTTAACGCCCCATGCCCGGCTACGACGAACCACTGCTGGTCAATATCCTCGGCCACACGGCGGGAGCGCTGATCTTCGCCATCTTTCTGGTGCTGCTGTTCAGCCGCCGCGGATGGTCGGGCGCGCGCGGGCGCTATCTTTCGGGCGCCGCGGCGGCCCTCTCGATCGTTTGGAATCTCGGCTCGCTCGCCGTGCTGGTGCGCCCGGCCATGCCGCTGTGGGAAAGGCGTTGGATTGAAGCCGTCGCGTTCTCCGCTCTGAGCCTGATACCGGCCGTTCTGTTGCACGTTTCGCTGCACGGCCGCCGGCGCATCCTGGTCGCGGCCGGCTATCTGTTGAGCGCCGTAGCCGCGGGCATGCACTCCTGGGAGATCGGCGGCGAAAGCGCATCGCTGCATTTCAGCGCTCTGCGCGTAATTACCGTCGGCTTCCTGGCGCTCACCGCCCTGGCCGCGGTGGGGGAGGCGATGCGCAGCGCCGGCCGCATGGCCGCGTCCATGTGCCTGGCGCTGTTCGCCATGTCCTTCGTCCATTTCGGAGCCTCGCACGGCGGGCAGGCCTGGCAGGGCGAGGCGTTCGTCCACCATGCCGGCATCCCCCTCGCGCTGTTTCTGCTGCTGCAGGACTACCGCTTCGTGCTGCTGGATGCCTTTGTCCGCTTCCTGGCCAACGCGCTGCTCGCCGCCGTGTTGACCTGGGCCGTAATCCAGGCAGCCTTCCGCCTTTTCCTCTTCGAGCCCGTCGCCAAGGACCCGCTGCATGAAGCCGTCCTGCTCATCAGCGTGTGCTTCTTCCTGGTCGGCTTCGCCTGGCTGCGCAACCGCGTACAATCTCTGCTGACGCGCGCGCTCTTCCGCCATCGCGGCCTCGCGCGCCTGCCCCAGCGCCTCAAGGCCCCGCCGATTTTTTCCCGCGAGGACGATTACATCCAGTGGGCGGCGCGCGAGATCGCCGAGGCCGTCCGCACCAGCCAGACGGCCATCGAGCCGCTCGATGCGCCGCGCCCGGAGTGGGCGGAAGCCGCGCTGCCCATTCGCCTCGGCCCCGGCGCCGCCCGCCAGATTCTGCTCGGGCGGCGCGAGGGCGGCCGCCGCTATCTCGGAGCGGACATGGACGCGCTCGCGCGCGCCGCCGCGGAGATCGAGGAAAAAGTCCAGACGCTCCGCCGCCAGGAACTCGATCGCCTGGTGAGCCAGGCCGAGCTGCGCGCGCTCGAATCGCAGATCAATCCCCACTTCCTCTTCAACGCGCTCAATGCCCTGTACGGCACCATCCCGCGCAGCGAAGCCGTGGCCCGCCGCCTCGTGCTGAATCTCGCCGGCATCTTCCGCTATTTCCTCCAGACCGAGCGGAGCCTGGTGACCGTGGCCGAAGAGATGGAGATCGTGCGCGCCTATCTCGAAGTCGAGCAGGTGCGGCTCGCCGGCCGCCTGCAGGTCGAGATCGCGATCGACGAAGCCGCGCTCGCCGCTCAAATCCCCGTGCTGTCTCTGCAGCCGCTGGTCGAAAATGCCATCAAGCACGGCATCGCGCGCCGCACCGAACCCGGCCGCGTCCGCATCGAAAGTGAATGCAGCGAGTCCGGGCTGCGCATCGCCGTCCTCAACAGCGCCGCCGCTTCCGGCGCGCCCGCCGGCGGTTCCGGACTCGGCCTCGGCCTGCAGAACGTCCGCCGCCGCCTCGAAATCTGCTTCGGCCGCGACGCCTCGCTCGACGTCGATTTCACCGGCCCCGAAGCCAGAGTCGAGCTGCGCTTACCCGTGCCGGTTCGAGCGGCCGTCGGGTGAAGCCGGCCGCAGATCCTCGATTCCCCAATCCCCAACCCCCAATCCCCGTTCAGTGCGTCATCGCGTACACCAGATAATTCATCCCATACCGGTACGCCAGCGCCGTCATCGCCTCCGGGTACATCGGCGAATCGGCGTATTCCCAGGCGTCCCCCACATCGGTGTTGTAGTTGATCGCCACTACCATCCGGCCGCCATCGTCATAGAGCGCGCGCCATGCCGGCGACGTACCCGGCGGCTGTTGCACCACCACGCCGCCGCCCGGCCCGCGCCGCAGGTGCCGCGTGCCGGGGATCCACGTCAGGTCCTTGGCTTCGATGTCGTACAGCACGTGCATCACCGGATCGCCCGGCGCGATGTCCGTGATGGGATGGTTCGGCAGCACGCGCTCCATCGTCTCGCGGAAGATCTCCCACTGGTCCGGACCCCAGAAATCGTCCGTCACCAGGAACCCGCCGCGCAGCAGATATTCGCGCAGGCGCTCGATCTCGCGCGGGTTGAGTCCCCACCATCCGGTTTGCGTGGCGTAGAGCCAGGGATGATCCCACAGCTTGTCATCGGTTAGGCGGAAATGGCGCGGCTCGCCCACCTCGACCCGCGTCAGCCGCTGGACGCCGAGCGAGAAGTGATCGTCGGCATCCGGCCAGTCCACCATCCACCAGCCTTCGCCCTGCGCTCCGCGCGAAGCGAAACCGAATCGGCGGTGAAACTGCGGCAAATCGGTATATTCCAGCCGGATAAAATGGAATTCGCCCTCTCTGGGAAATGCCGGCCGCGGCCCTTCATCTTCCTGGAACAGCCGCCCGAAACGCTGCGCCGCGGCTGCCATCGCGAAGAGCAGAAGTGCGGTGAAGAACATGCCGCGGCGCATTTTGTTTATCGTAGCCGATTCCTGCCGCTGTTCGCGTTGCACCGCGCCACATCCGCCCCGCCTTACCGTATGGAACCGCCGCCTCACACCGTATCCACCGGCCCGCCATGATCCGTATCCAATCGCCCCCCGCCCCGGCCCGTGTCCAACCGCCCCGTGGCCCCGCCCGTGCATCAGCGCTCCAAGGAGATGTTTATGAACGCTGACATATTCCAAGGACAATGGAAACAGATGAAAGGCCGTATGAAGGAAAAATGGGGCCGGCTGACCGATAGCGACTGGAGCCAGATCGAAGGCCGGCGCGACCAGTTCATCGGCAAACTGCAGGAACGCTACGGCTACTCGAAGGAGCAGGCCGAGCGCGAGCTCGAGGAGTGGGAGCGCACGCAATCTACCGAGCGCACGCGAACCGCGTAGCGGCAAACCCGATCGACCACCCCGACCCCGCGCGGCGCGCCGAACTGCTGGTGGAAAACCACGCACCCGGCGGCGCCGCGCGCGGCCGCACCTCGGCCGCTCAGCGGCAGAGGCTCGCCAGGTCGCTGAACACTCCGTAGGCCGTCTGCTCCACCCCCGGATCGATCGAGACGGTTCCGAATGTGCCCATCAGGTCCGTGTGGAACAGGATCAGGTTCGACGTGCCCGGAGTGCATGCCATCAGATCGCCGCGGTCGAGCACTTCGGCGCGCACCCGCAGGCTCAGCCCGCCCGCTGTGCGCTTGGCGCGGCTGATCAGCCGCACCGTTTTTCCCTGCGCGCCGATCTCCGCCATCCGCTCCGGCGTGAGCCGCGTGATGCCGCGCACCGGCACCTGCTGCGGCGTCACCCGCGCATCCATCAGCACGTTGGCCAGCGCAGCCGTCTTGGCCGCCGAATCCCAGCCCTCGACGTCGTACGCGCCAGACCCCTCCGTAATGCCCATATGGCGCGCCCGCGCCAGGCCGTCCTCGAAGCTGCCCCCGCGCTCCATCGTTTCGATCACGATCTTGGACGTCGAATTGAGCACGCCGGTAAAACCGAGCACCTTCACACCGGGCATGGTGTGGCGCCAGAGGTTGAACACCGGCGCGCCATCCATCACCGCCGATTCGAAACGGAAGAGAACGCCCGCCCGCGCCGCTTCCTCGCGCAGATCGGCATAGGCGTGCGCGATCGGCCCCTTGTTGGCCGTGACCACGTGCATGCCGCGGGCGAAGGCGGCGCGCACGTGCGAAATCGCCGGCTCGCCGGTCGCGGGGTTGAGCGTGGTCAGCTCCACCGCCACTTCCGCCTCCGCGGCGTCGAGGAATGCTTCGATCGATTCCGCCCGCGGGCCGAATGCCGGCTCCGGAGGCAGCCCGCCCGGCCCGATGGCCGTGCCGTGCCGCAGCGTGTGAATTCCGGTGATCACGAACGGAA
Source organism: Bryobacteraceae bacterium (assembly GCA_035293845.1). Classification (GTDB taxonomy): domain Bacteria; phylum Acidobacteriota; class Terriglobia; order Bryobacterales; family Bryobacteraceae; genus DATGMB01. The sequence continues at coordinate 4,409 of DATGMB010000103.1, read as the reverse complement.
ACTCGCGCCGCTTGCGCCGGATCAACTCCGCCAGCGCGCGGCCCACGTTCCCATAACCGATCAGTGCGAGGCGCAACTGAGAATTGTAGCGCGCCCTACTCCCCCATTACCTTCAGCACCACCCGCTTCGTCCGCTGGCCGTCGAATTCCGCGTAGTAGACTTGCTGCCAGGGGCCGAAATCGAGCTTGCCCGCCGTCACTGGAACGATCACCTGATGGTGCACCAGCAGGCTCTTCAGGTGCGAGTCGCCATTGGTTTCGCCGGTGCGGTGGTGGCGGTAATCGGCGCGGAACGGCGCCAGCTTCTCCAGCCATTCGTCGATATCCGCCAGCAGGCCGTCTTCGGCGTCGTTCACCCAGACGCCCGCTGTAATGTGCATCGCGGAGACCAGGATCATGCCTTCCCGGATACCGCTTTTGTGTAACGCCGTTTCCACCTGCGGAGTAATATTGATAAACTCGCGGTGTTTTTCGGTCCGGAATGTGAGATATTCCGTGTAGGTCCGCATACTCGATGATACAGCCGGCGCTGAAAGAGGGGTCGGGCAAAGTAATCCTGCTGGTCGATGACGAGCGCTCTCTGTTAAAGGTTATGAGCCTCTATCTCGGCCGCCTCGGATATGAGGTGCGCACGGCCGATAGCACCGACCGCGCCTGGGCCGAGACCGGGCCTGCCGCCAGGGAACTGGATCTGGCCGTGCTCGATGCCAGCATGCCCGGACTGCGCGCGGAAGATCTCGCCGCGCGTCTGCTTGCCGCCAACCCCCGGCTGCGCCTGATCCTCTCCAGCGGTTATCCTGTGGATATCGGCGCGCTCGAGGCTCGGGCCCCGGGCCGCGTGATGTTCCTGCACAAACCGTTCCTCGCGGAGGAGCTGGCCGCGGTGCTGCGGAGGATGCTTGGCGCAAAAAAGGAAGAAGGCATTTAGGGTTGGCAAGGAAGTGAAGGCGATCGCGCGGGAGCGCATTGGAACCGTGCCCGCGGCGCGGCCCATCGAGCCGAAATCGAGCCGGAAACCCAAGCACAAAAAGAAGCTGCCGGAGGAAGCCGAATGAGCGCGACGCTTTCGCGCCGCGAATTCCTGGCGTACGCTTCCATTTTCGGCTGGATTCCGTTTTTCCGGCCGCATCACATCAGCCTGGCGGGAGCGCGCTTCCGCATTCACTACAACGGCCATTCGAGCCGCCGCTACCTGGTCATCCACGGCGACGAAGAGGACGCGCGCCAGGTGCTGCTGTTTCATATCAAGACCCACGAGGGAATTGCCTTCGTGATCGAGAACCACACCCGCAACGTCCAGGTGGCCGGCGGGGAGATCGATCCCAACCGCATGTTCTCGCGCACCGGCGCCGAAGCCAGCCTGCGCAACCTGAACCCGGAGTGGTCCGCGGCCCAGATCGAAGCGGCGCTGCGCATTCTGGACAAAGGCCGCGGCAAGCTGGTTCACGCATTTTTCCCGCCGCACAATGGCCTGCTGATCGCGCTGCACAATAACTCGCCGGCTTATTCGGTCAACGACGAGATTCCGCAGAGCGATGCCACCTCGATCCGCGAGCCGGATAATCCCCACGCCTTCATTCTCACCACCAGCGAGGCCGATTTCCGCATCCTCGCCACCTCGCCTTACAATGTCGTGCTGCAGAACAAGGCCCCGAAGACCGACGACGGCTCACTCTCCCGCCTGGCCGCGCTGCGCGCCGCGCGCTATCTCAACCTGGAAGTGGCCCACGGCCGCGGCGACCGCCAGGCCGAAATGCTGAACTGGATCGACTGGAATTTGCCCTAACGGGGCGCGATCGCCTTCCACGCGTCGAACCCCCCGGTCAACGTCCCCACCTCGCGGACGCCGCTGCGCTGCAGCAGACTGGCGGCGATCGAGCTGCGATAGCCGCTCTTGCAGTGCACCACCACCGTCTGCGACCGGCCGATCTCATCCAGCCTCGCGGGCAACTGCCCGAGCGGAATCCCGATCGAACCCGGAATTGCTCCCGCCTCTCGCTCGGAGGGCTCGCGCACGTCCAGCACCGTAATGTGGCTCTTCCGTTCCTCGCGCAGCCCGGCCAGATCCTGCGCTGCCACCGTCAGCAGCGACTCGAGCTCTCCACCGCCGCGCAGCCACCCGGCAATACCATCGTCCACATATCCCTCGACGCGCTCGATCCCCACGCGCGCCAGGCGCACCTGCGCTTCGCGGACCCGCGCGGCGTCCTCGGCGAGCAGCACCAGCCGCCGGTCCAGGCCCACGATCCGTCCGGCCCACGAGGCGAACTGGCCGCCGAGCGCGATGTTTACCGATCCCGGAATGTGGGCCGCGGCGAAATCCGCCGGCGGGCGGGTATCGAGCACGATCGCGCCCTCCGCCACGAGCGCCCGAACCTCGGCCGTCTGCAGCGCGGCCAGTTGCGGCAGCTCGCCGACCGCCGCCGCGCCGTGGCGGTTCAGCTCCACATCGCGCCCGAAGTATTCCGGACGCGGCGGCAGATCGTCCGCCACCAGGTGCACAAACTCCTCGGCATTGGCCGCCTGCAGCGCGTAATTGAAACGCCGCTCGCGTCCGATCGTGGAGGAGCGCTCCGCGCTCATCTGGCGTCCGCACAGCGATCCGGCGCCGTGCGCGGGGAAGATTTCCGTGGCGTCCGGCAGACGCAGCAGCTTCCCCTGCAGGCTGTGGTACAGCTCGCGCGCCAGTTGCTGCGGCGTGTGCGTAGGGGAGAGGTCGGGACGGCCGACGTCACCCACGAACAGCGTGTCCCCCGTAAACACCGCGCGAGGCGCGGCTGGCTGCGTGAGATCCGTCAACACCACACAGACGCTTTCCAGCGTGTGGCCGGGAGTCTGAAGAAACTCGAGCCGGCAGTCGCCGAATTGGATCGCGTCGCCTTCCTTCACCGCCCGGTGCGGAAAATCGGCGCCGGAGCCTTCCCCGAGGTAGATCTGCGCGCCGGTGCGGCGGGCCAGCTCCAGATGTCCGGAGACGAAATCCGCGTGCAGGTGGGTCTCGATGATGTGCCGGATGGCCGCGCCCTGCCGCGCGGCGGCCTCCAGGTAAAGGTCCACGTCGCGCTGCGGGTCGATGACCGCCGCTTCGCCCCGCGACGAGATCAGGTACGACGCGTGGGCCAGGCAGGCCAGATAGAATTGCTCGATCGTAACGGGTTCCGGCATGGCGCCTCCCCGCTCGGAGTATAGCGCGCGCGGAGTGCCCGTGCCCGCCGCATGACTCCGCTCCATCCGGGCTCTTCTGGTCTATGATAAAGCCGTATCCCCGAAGCCCAGACTGCATCTAAACGTACAGGAGACATTTATGGCGCTACGAATCAACGACACTGCCCCAGACTTCACCGCGGAAACCACCCAGGGCCCGATTCGCTTCCACGAATGGATCGGCGATAGTTGGGCCATCCTGTTTTCGCACCCCAAAGATTTCACTCCCGTTTGCACCACCGAGCTCGGCTACATGGCCAAACTGCAGCCGGAGTTCGACCGCCGCAATGTCAAGATCATCGGCCTCAGCGTCGATCCCGTGACCAGCCACGGCAAGTGGAAGCAGGACATCGAAGAGACGCAGGGCGCGAAGGTGACGTACCCGATGATCGGCGATCCCGAACTGAAGATCGCCAAGCTCTATGACATGCTGCCCGCCGACGCCGGCAACACGTCCGAAGGCCGCACCCCCGCCCAAAACGCCACCGTGCGCAACGTGTACGTCATCGGGCCGGATAAAAAGATCAAGCTGATGCTGATTTACCCGATGAGCATCGGCCGGAACTTCGATGAAGTGCTGCGCATCATCGACGCGCTGCAGCTCTCCGGAAGGGCCAACGTGGCCACTCCGGTGAACTGGCAGCCCGGCGGCGACGTGATCATCCCGACCTCGGTTTCCGACGACGAAGCGAAGCAGAAATACCCCGGCGGCTTCCGCACGCTGCGGCCGTATCTGCGGATGGTGGCCCAGCCGAAGTGAGGGTTCGCAAAATGAGCAGGTGGAATCAAATATTCCACCTGTTTTTTGCGGCCCTTTTAGAATCTGAAGCTTACAGCGGCCCGCGGCACATTATGTGCCGCTAGGGCCGGCGGGGCGGCGCACACCGCGTAGCGTCCGCACCAGCCCGAGCAGCCCGGCGGGCACGTAAAGCACCTCGGGCAGTGGGGTCGGGATCGCGGTCAGCAGGCCGAGCATGGCCGCCTTGATCCGGGCCGACTCCGGATCGTCGCCGTACCAGTGCATTTGCGCGCGGTACGTGATATACCCGACCAGGATCCCCGCCGCAATCGAGAGCGGCAGCAGCAGCCCCATCGAAAACACGTCCCCCGCGTTGAGCATCACATCGACGATGAGGACCAGGAATGCGACCCGCGGGTCCAGGCCGAATCTCTGCACGAAGGAGCGCCGCGGCGGCTGCTTTTCC
>DATGMB010000102.1:0-6296 GCA_035293845.1 Bryobacteraceae bacterium | reverse complement strand
GTTGAATCTCGCGATTTACAAGAGTTTCGCGGTTCGGGAGAATCTTCATCTGCAGATCCGGGCCGAGGCGATCAATGCATTCAATCACGTGAACCATCCGCTGCCGAATCTGAACGTCGACGTCGGCACCGCGACCACCTTTCTGAATCCGACCTATCAGGAGGCGAGCGCCTTCGGCAACACGCCACCGCGGATCATCCGGCTCGGGGCGCGGATCGTCTTTTAGAAGAGCTCGGTTCCGGTCCAGGCCGGCGGCCCTGGCCGGCAGCCGGCTCGACCAACTAAAACAGGAAGCGGACCCCGAGGCGGAAGACGCGCGGGGGCAGGATCGTGGTCGCCGAAAGGAAGGTCGGGTATTGGTACCTGGCGCCGTCGATGACCACGCTCTTGACCCCGGTGGCGGAGGACTGCGCGTTATCGGCATTCGAGTTGAAGATGTTGAACGCGTCGAAATCGAGGTTCACGCGGGCACGCTCCCGGATGTGGAACTGCTTTTCGATCCGGGTGTCGAAGACGAACAGATCCTGCGACCGATACATGCCGATGGGATCGACCTGGAGATTCAGCGTGCCCGAGGCGAGGCCGGTGACGTTGTAGGTGCGGCCGAGCGGCGTCCCGGACTGCATTCGGGCGACCGGCGAGATGCGAATCCCCCACGGGCCTTGGTAGGTGCCGGTGACGTGGGAAGTCCAGGTGGTGACGGAGACCTTGTTGTTGATCGCGGTATTGATGTTGGTCGCGATGCCGCCGTTCGGATAGCTGGAGGAGGTCCAGTAGAAGCTGCCGACGAACATGAAGTGGCCCGACATGCGCTTGTTCACGGTGAGCTCCCAGTTACGGAACATGCTGTTATTGCCGGGCGGCGTCTGGTATTGCAGGACGCTCGGGACCAACTGGCTTTTCGGGATATCCCAGAGAGTGAGCTGCCGGGCGCCGGAGTTATCGCCGTTGACGCCGTCATTGGGGCCCGGCACGTTCACGGTGACGGGAACGGTGTAGAGGCTATTGACGCGAGCGATATCGACGCGCTGCCAATCGTGGTGCAGCTCGCGAAAGATGAAGCCGGCCTCGATGGAGAGGCTGTTCGACAACTGGTGCTGGAGAACGATGCCCATGTCGTCGAAGCGCGGCGCTTTGATATGCGGCTGAACGCCGGAAGTCACGCCGCCGGAGTTCGAGACGAATGCGCCGAGCTGAGTGGGATCGAACGGGGCATTGTTCGGGTCGTTCCACTTAAAGGTGTACGTGGTGGCCTGAAGACCGTTCACGGCGTTGACGATGGTCGTGGAGTTGTAGCTGTAGTAGTAGCCGTAGTTGAGCTTGAGGACGGTCTTGCCTTTGCCGGTAAGGTCCCATGCGGCGCCGAGGCGCGGGGCGATGAGGAACGGGTATCGCAGCACGTTGGAGTTCCCGGGAATGGTGCCGTTGGCGTACGGAGTGGCGGGTATGGAGTAGCCGTTGGGGAGCGGCTGGCCGGCGTAAAAAAAGCCGCAGTAGGTGCAATCGGACCGGAGGTGCTCGGTGAAGTAAAAGGAGCGGTAGTAGTCCCAGCGGACACCGAGGTTGAGCGTGAGGCGGCGGGTGGCCTTCACCTGATCCTGGAGATAGGCGCCTTGGTGCATGGTCAGGCTCCACTCCGTGAAGGGCTCGTTGTAGATCGTCGCCTGGTAGGGAGTGGTGAAATCGGGCGCTCCGGGCGCGCTGTTGTAGGTGAAGGCGACTTCGCCGAGCGGCCCGTACTGCTCGTTGTCCTCGGTTTCGCGCTCGGTGATCCAGCCGAACTTGAGCTGGTGGTTGAGGCCGAGGAAGCGGTCGAGGAAGTAGCTGCCGGTCGGCTCGAACTGGTAGCGGCGGGGATCGGAGCGGACTTCCGGATAGGAGCCGGCGACGTTGCCGGAGGCGAGCTCGGTCTGGCGGATGGCGAGCTTGCCGTTGGGGCCGGGATAGGGCACCTGCGGGAAGTTGTAGCCCCAGGTGCCGAGCAGGACGTTCACAAACAACTTCGGCGTGATAGCACCGGTGTACTGGACGTTGCCGACCCACGCGACGGCTTTCTGGTAGTAGACCGAATCGAGATAGTTGGTGCTGGAGGCGCCGCGCCACGGCTTCAGGATGGGGTTCCACTGGATGTAATGCGAGAGGCGGTGCTTGGGGTTGATCTGGCCGGAGATCTTGTAGGTGGCGTTCTGGTCCTTGGCGTAGAAAGGCTGCGAGCCGGGCTTTTCGACGGGGAAGCCGACGACGCCGTAGGCAGAAACCTGGCTGCGGATCGAAGTGAAAAACCAGATCCGATCCCTCCTGATCGGGCCGCCGAGATTGCCGTTGGTGTCGTGGTAGGTATCGATGCGCGTGCCGACGCCCGCGCCCTGGTGCAACTGCAGGTCGCTGATGTTGTGGCCCTGGAACGATGGGTTTTCGTAATCCTGGTAGAACTCGCCGTGGAACTGGTTGCCGCCGGTCCGGATCACGGCGTTGATCTGATTGCCGGGGACGGGCATGCCGGCGTCGTTGCCGGCGGTGCCGACGGTAAATTCGGAGAAGGAGCCGTAATCGAAGTAGAAGCCGGCGCCGCTTTGGCCTTCGGAGGTGTTGATCCCGTCGATCATGACGCGGTTCTGGCCGCCGTATCCGAAGGACGTGTACGCGGTCTGGTTGCCCACGGCGGAGCCGCCGACGTCCAAGGTCGCGACGGTCATGCCCGCGGTAAGGCCGATGATGTTCCACATATCGCGGCCGTTGGGCACATCGGTGAGCTGCTGCTGATTGAAGCCGCCCTGCACGTTGGAGCTCAGGGTATCGACCAGCGGAGTTTCGCCGGTCACGACAATGGTCTGTTTCTGGTCGGCGGGCACAATCTGGACGTTGATCACGTCGGTGAAGTCGAGGCGGACGTCGATGCCGTCGCGAACGAGGACGGCGAAGCCGGGGGCTTCATAGGTGAGCTTGTAGACCCCAATGGGCAGCGACGGGAAGCGGTAGGCGCCCTGGTCATTGGTGAAGTAACTGATCTGGCCCTGCAGCGCGGGACTGGTGGCCGTAACGCGCGCTCCGGGCACGGCCGCGCCGGAAGCATCGGTTACGGTGCCGGCCACGGCGCCGGTATTCTGCGCGAGCTGCGCGAAGCAGGCGGAGTAAACGAAGAGCACCCCGGATGCGAAAACGACGTAGCGCATCATCCCCTCCTGAGCGGATCGGCTGAGATCCGCTCGCCCGGAGAGGCGGCCCCGCAACCGGGGCGCGCGGCCTCCGGGAATTGCGGAGAGTATATAACGACTGGTGGCCAGATCACCCGCTCCGCGTAGCTCCTAGTTGCGCCGCACGGTCCGAATGTGCTAAAAGATACGGGGGTTCCCGGTCATGGTCAACAGATTCTTACCCGTCCTTCTCCTCCTTTTCTTCTCTTCCGCTCTCTCCCATGCCGGTACTTACTGGGACCTGGAGTGGGTTGCCGCCCGCGGCAACGTTGTATACAACGGCACATCTTTGGGAGCGTTTACTATGGCGGTGGTAGCGGGCCAGTGGTTTTTCCAGGGCACGACCGGTGTGGCCTACTCGTCGATCGAGGCGTTCCCCGTCGCCGCCCTCGACCCCACGGCGCCGGTCGGAACGTCCGCGGAATATAAGCCGAGCGATCCGGCGGCGGACGATTTCTTCGCCAATTTGTATCTTCCGTACGTGGATCCGGCGAATCCGCCATCCGCCACCTTCGAATACTTCCGCTACATACCCGGCAGCATCGACCTGAAGACGACGGTGGCGACCGGCGAAACGGTGAGATATAGCGCGAGCTACCAATTCCAGGACCCGGCCGGCGGGATCGCCAATTACACGGTCTCGGGTGTAGTCGGCGGAGGCACGGGGAACACGAGCTTTGTCCTCAGGGACGGGTTGGAAGTCATTACCGGCAAGGTGAACGGCACATTTTTCGAAACGCCCGAACCGGCAGCGCTGTTCTTCGTGCTGAGTGCTGTAGCCCTGTTGGGGTGGATGTCGCGGCGGGACCGTTCCGCGCGGCGCCACTGATTCCGCGGGCGACGCCTTCGCCCGGCCCGCATGGGTTCGGGAACGTGCCCTCTCTGATATTCTGAAGGGCAAGTCCGACCATGTATATCCGCAAACAACGATTGCTCACCCCCGGCCCGACGCCGCTCTATCCGCCCGCGCTGCACGCGATGATGGCTTCCGATGTCCACCACCGCACGGAGGATTTCCGCAAAGCCTACCGGCAGTGCCTGGCGGACCTCAAAGAGGTGATGGGCACGGCCAACGATGTCCTGATGTTCGCGGCCTCCGGCACAGGCGCGATGGATGGGACCGTGTCGAATCTGTTCTCGCCGGGCGATCCGGTGATCGTCTGCGTGGCCGGGAAGTTCGGCGAGCGCTGGGCGGAAATTGTCAAGGCGTACGGCCTGAACGCGACCGTGCTCACGGTGCCTTACGGCCAGGCGGTCAGCCCGGCCGCGGTGCGCGACGCGCTGGCGCGCGTGCCGGCGGCAAAGGGCGTGTTTTTACAGGCTTCCGAGACTTCAACCGGCGCGGCGCATGACGTGGCCGCCATTGCAGATGCCGTCGCGAAGAGCGATGCGATTCTGGTGGTGGACGCCATCACCGGCCTCGGCACCATGCCGCTGAACATCGATGAATGGGGCCTGGACGTGGTGATCGGCGGATCGCAGAAGGCGTTCATGGTGCCGCCGGGCCTCGCCTTCCTTTCGATCAGCCAGAAGGCCTGGAAGCTGGCGGAGCGCGCCACGCTGCCGCACTATTACTTCAATTTCAAAAAGGAAAAGAAGAGCGGCGAGGCGGGGGAATCGAGCTGGACGCCGGCCACCTCGGTTATCCTGGCGATGGCCGAGGCGCTGCGGTACGTGAAGGAGATCGGCATGGCGAAGCTGATCGAGAACGCGCAGCTTCTGGCCCGCGCGACGCGCGCGGCGGCCGAGGCGCTCGATCTCGAGCTGTTTTCGGCGGCGTCGCCCGGAGCCGCGGTGACCGCAATCACGGCGCCGGAGGGGATCGATTCGGGCGTGATCGTCAAGGAGTTCCGCAGCCGCTTTGGCGCGGTAATCGCCAACGGCCAGGGCTCGATGAAGGGCAGGATTTTCCGCATCGCGCATCTCGGGTACTTCGACTTCGCCGACCTGTTCGCGGTGGTCGCCGGGCTGGAGATCATTCTGAACGCCAACGGCCACCGCGTCTCCTATGGCGCGGGCGTGGCCGCCGTGCAGGAAGTGTACGCTGCGGCGGCGGGCATTCGGGAAATGGCGACGAATGCGCGCGAATGAGCCATGAATATCCTCGTCGCTGAACCTCTGGCGCAAGCGGGCCTGGATCTGTTGCGCGCGCAGCCGGGCTGGAACGTGATCGTCTCCAGCCCGAAGGAGTACGCCGCGCATCTGGCCGGGGCGGACGCTCTGCTGGTCCGCAGCGCCGTGCAGGTGACGCGCGAGGTACTGGCGCAGGCGCCGCGGCTGCGCGTGATCGGCCGCGCCGGGGTGGGCGTGGATAACGTGGATCTCGACGCCGCCACCGAGGCCGGTGTGCTGGTCATGAACACGCCGGGCGGCAACGCGGTTTCGGTCGCCGAGCACACCCTGGCCCTGATGCTGGCAATGGCGCGGCACATTCCGCAGGCGAATGTTTCGACCCGCGCCGGCCGGTGGGAAAAGAAAAAATTTCTGGGCAACGAGCTGCGGGGAAAGACGCTCGGGATCGTGGGGCTGGGCAGCATCGGCCGGGAGGTGGTGCGCCGCGCCCGCGCCTTCGAGATGCGGGTGCTGGCGCACGATCCTTACGTCACCTCGAAGCTGGCAAGCGATCTCGGGGTCGAGGCGGTGAGTCTGGATGCGCTCTACGCTGCGAGCGACTACATCAGCCTGCACGTGGCACTGACGCCGGAGACGCACGGGATGCTTTCCCGCGCGGCGTTCGCGCGCATGAAAGATGGGGTGCGCATCGTGAACTGCGCGCGCGGCGAGCTGGTGGATGAATGCGCGCTGGCGGAGGCGATCGCCTGCGGCAAAGTCGCGGACGCGGCGCTCGACGTCTTCGCCTGTGAGCCGGTGCCGGCCGGACATCCGCTGTTCGCCTCGGAAGCCGTGCTCGCCACGCCGCACATCGGTGGCTCCACCGGGGAGGCGCAGGAGATCGTCGGTGTGCGCATCGCCGAACAGGTCGTGGAGTACCTTACGAGCGGCGTAGCGATCCACGCCGTGAATATGCCGGCGCTGACGCCGGAACAATACCGTGCGCTCGGTCCCTATGTGGCGTTGGCCGAGCGGCTCGGGAACTTCGCG
>DATGMB010000101.1:0-17916 GCA_035293845.1 Bryobacteraceae bacterium | reverse complement strand
CTTCTGCGAGGTGACGGAGAATTTCTCGGCTTACTCGGTGCTGCGGCACCGGCACGTGCCGGAAGTGCTGCAGGTTTCCGGGCTGGAAGAGCGGGAATTCAGCTTTACGGCGCAGCTTTTGCCGGTGGAACGCGGCATTCTGGAGACCATTTACTTCCGCACGAGCCGGCCGGTGGCGGCGGAGGAGATTCTGGCGATCTACGAGGAGCGCTACGCCGACGAGCCGTTCGTGCGGCTGTATCAACCCGGGCACCTGCCGGACCTACGCGGGGTGGCGCGCACGAACTTCTGCGATATCGGTGTGGCTGTGGACCGCGCAAGCGGCCGGGCGGTGGTGGTGAGCGCGATTGACAACCTGGTGAAGGGAGCGGCGGGGCAGGCGGTGCAGAACATGAACCTGATGCTGGGATACCCGGAAACCGAGGGCCTGCTGTGAAGGTGCTCGTCAAACTGGGCGGGTCGCTGCTCGACGCGGCGGAGTCGCGGAACAACCTCGCGGCGCAGATCGCTGCGGCGGCCGGGCGGCACCAGGTCGCCGTCGTGCACGGGGGCGGCAAGCAGATGACGCGCTATCTGGCGGAGCGCGGCATCGAGAGCCGGTTCGTAGGCGGGCTGCGGGTGACCGGGCCGGAGACGATCGACGCGGTGCTGAAGGTGTTCGCAGGGACGGTCAACCATGAACTGGTGGCAAGCCTGAACCGGGCGGGTGCGCGGGCGGTAGGGCTGAGCGGGATCGATGGCTTGCTCGCGGAGGCGGAGCCGATGGATCCGGCGCTGGGCGCGGTGGGGCGCGTGGTGCGCTCGAATGCGGCGCTGCTCGACCTGCTGGCTGGAAGCGGATATCTGCCGGTGGTCGCCTGCGTGGCGGGGGACCGGAGCGGCAATATCTACAACGTCAACGCGGACCAGATGGCGGTGGCCTGCGCGGCGGCGTTCGGCGCGGCACAGATCGTATTCCTCACGGATGTGGAAGGCGTGCGGGATGGCGAGGGCCGGGTGCGCGCGGCGCTTTCGGCGGAGGAAAGCCGCGGGCTGATTGCCGATGGCGTGGCGACGGGAGGGATGCAGGCGAAGCTCGAGGCCGCGCTGGCGGCACTGGGCGGCGGCGTTCCGGCGGTGCGGATCGCGCCGGGCGCAGCGCCGGCGGTGCTCGAGCGGCTGCTCGCGGGCGAGGAGATCGGGACGCGCATCGGCGGCGCGCGGGAGTGCGGCGCATGATCAGCAGCTTGCAAGCGGACGCATTTGCGGAGCCGGGCGCGCCGCGCCGTCTGACCGTGCGGAAGGCGGTGATGCGGGACATTGCGCCGATCCTGGAATTAATCAACGGCTACGCCGCCAAGGGAGTGATGCTGCCGCGGACCGAGTTCGAAATGTCGGAGGCGATCCGCGATTTCACCGTGGTCATGGACCACGACCGGCTGCTCGGCTGCGGCGCGCTGCATTTCTACACGCCAACGTTCGGGGAGATACGTTCTCTGGCCGTGTCGGAAGCGGCGAAGACGCAGGGGGTGGGGCGCACGCTGGTCGAGGCGCTGGTTACCGAAGCGCAGCTCTACGATCTGGATGCTGTATTCGCCTTCACATATGTGGTGGAGTTCTTCCAGAAAGTGGGCTTCCACGTGGTGGAACGCGGCGTTCTGCCGCTGAAAGCATGGAAGGACTGCCTGCGCTGCCCCAAGTTCCAGGCGTGCGATGAAATCGCGGTGCTGCGGATTTTGCAGCCGGGGAGGTGGGCGGAACCGCAGACGGCATCCTGGCCTGCCGACGAGTATATTCAGATCCCCACCCCACGCGCTCCGGCAATACCCCCAAAGTAGGGCTTTTGGCCGGTCCCCGCAAAAGACCGGCGCCAAAACTCTACCTATTTCGACCGGACTCAGGTAGACTGCAACCCTGGGGATACGATTCAGGATAATGAAACCTGAAATATCCCGTAAGTTGGCGAAAGGGGAGCGATGAGAGCCCAAACGGTCGACGTGAAGTCCTCGAGTGGACGAATCCTGTGCTGCACCGTGTTCCGCCCCGGCGGCAAGAAACTACTGGCCAAGGGGCACATCATCAGCGACGAGGACGTCCGCGTGCTGGAATCCGAGGGCATGGAGACCATCTGGGTCACCGAGCTCGAAGAGGGCGAGATCGGCGAGGACGACGCGGTGAACGCGGTGGCCTGCCAGATGGGTTGCGGCAGCCTGGAGATCCGCCTGGCGGCGGGCGGGCGCGCCAACCTGGTGGCGACGGAAAGCTGCTGCGTGCTGGTCGATGACGACCTGCTGAAACAGATCAATTATACCGGCAGCGTGGTGATCGCGACGGCGGCAAATTTCGGCTATGCCGTGGCGGGGCAGCGCATTGCGACCGTGAAAAGCGCGCCGTTTGCGGTGTCGCGGGAACAATTGGGAGCGGTTCTCAATCTTTTGAAGGAACGCGGGCCGATTCTGCAGGCGCGGGCTATCCGCAACCCGAGCGTGGGGGTTCTGTACACGGACCCCATCAGCGGCGACCGGGCGCGGCAATTGTTCGAGAACATCATGCGGCAACGCCTGGAGCGGTTCGGCGTCGGCGTGAATTTTGTGCTGGCCTGCACGGAAGAGGAGAATTCCGTGGCCGCTGCCTGCAGCACCTGCTGCGCTCGAAGCCGTGCGCGGTCCTGGTTGCGTCCACAACCGCCCCCGCCGGACCGGAAGACGTGATCGGACAGGCGCTGCTGCGGGTGGGCGGTCAGGTCGAAAGATTTCTGGCTCCGGTGGAACCGGGCAATCTGCTCCTGCTGGCATATAAGGACGAGGTGCCGATTGTTGCGGCGCCGGGTTGCTTCCGCTCCGCGAAGCCGAACGTTGTGGATATGGTGCTTCCGCCACTGCTGGCGCGATACCACGTCACAGGCTGGGAGATCGCCTGCCTGGGACATGGCGGCCTGGTGGCGTAGACGGCCTCCTCCACCCCCGCAAGCTGGACCTCCGACCGGTTTGCGAGTGCTCCTCACCGGGCCCCGCCTACGGGCCCGGTTTTTTTTTGCCTGAACCACGGCGGCCGGCGCTGCTCAGCCCGGTGTCATTTTTCGAGCACAATACCGGCGCTGGGAAGGATGGGGAACATTGTGTCCAGGGTGATGTTCGCCTGGCCGGTCTTGGAGTTATATCCGTTGAAGCTGTCGTAGCCGTAATTGGTGCGGTCGGTGAGGTTGACGGCTTCGCCGTAGAGCGTGATCTTCCATCGGTCGTGGACCCAGGATTTGTTGACCCGCAGATCGGCGCGCAGGTAGTCCGGCATACGGAGCTGGTTGAGCGTTGTCGAGAGGTAGTAGGAAGGGCCGATTCTCGTAAGGTAACCGGGGATGGGGAAGCCGCTGCCGTAGCTGCACCGCATGGAGAGGTTCACGGTGGGCCTGAGGCGATAGCCGCCGTAGATGTTGACGGTGTGGCGCTGGTCGTAATCGGAGGCGAAGCGCGCGAGGGTGATGCCATCGCGCATTTCGGTGTGGCCGTAGGCGTAGGAGATCCATCCGGTGAAGCGGTTCGCGCTGGAGCGCTGGAGAAAAATCTCGACCCCGCGCGAATAGCCCCGCTCGGAGTTGTAATAGAGCGGGTTGGCGGGCGGGACGAAGATGGCGCCGGTGGGCAGGAGGCGAGGGTCGTAAAAGGGCTGGTTGGGGAGGTCGCGGTCGGCGCGGTTGTAGGCCTCCAGCCGCAGACGGGTGCGCTCGCCGAACCGCTGCTCGATGGCGGCGATTGCCTGATTGGAGCGCATGGGCAGCAGGGCGCGTCCGCCCAGGGGTGAGGCCAGGACCGACAGCTCGGGGAACTGGACGTATTGGCCGTAGCCGAGCTGGAGGCGCGTCGACCCCGTGAGCGAAAGGGCGGCGGAGGCTTGCGGCGAGAGGGCGGAGACGGCGTCGTAATTTTCGCGGTCCCAGCGGGCTCCGGCGGCAAGGTGAAGCCTGCCGGCGAGGCCGTTCCAGGTCTGCTGCGCGAAGCCGCCGGAGTGAGTAGCAGTACCGTTGGCGCGGTCGAGGAAGCGGATGCTGGTGGCGGCGTTCTGGTATTGAAGGTTCTGGCCGGAATCGCGGAGCTGGCGAACGGAGAAGCCGAAATCGAGGGGGCTCCGCTCGTTCCACATCCAGGTGGCGCTGGCGTTGCCGACCCATTCGCCGTAAAAACCGTTGGCGAGCGGGAGACCGGTGGGGTTGGTGTTTTCGAACTTTTCCCGCATCCAGGCGCCGTGGGCGGTGAGGAGCAGGCGCGGCGAGAGGGCATCGGTCCAGCCGAAATTGCCGAGGGTGTAGTGGTATCCGGCGCCGGCGAGCGAATTGATGCCGAGCGAGGAGCGGTTGCCGCGGTCGAGCGAGGAGAAGCTGTCGAGGACGTAGAGAGTGAGCTTCTGGCGCGAGGTGAGGTCGTAGGCGAGGCGGCCCTGCACGTCTTCAAAGCCAAAAATATAGGTGGTGTTGGGGAAGGTGCGTTCGAAGATGTACTGCAGGTAGCTCTTGCGGGCCGCGACCAGCCAGCTTCCGCGTTTCTTTCTGCCGATTGGGCCTTCGGCCATGCCGCCGGCATTGGAGGCGCTGGCCGTGAAGCGGAAGATGACCTGGTCGCGCGAACCGTCGCGAGTATGGACGTCCAGAATGCCGGCCGTGCGGTCTTCGAAGCGCTCGGGCCAGGCGCCTTCGTGGAGTTCCATTTCCTCGACCATATCGCCGTTGAAGGCGGTGGCGGAGCCTTGCACGTTCTGGCCTTCCAGGGTGTGGAAAGGGGAATGGAGGAGGACGCCGTCGAGATACAGGCCGATGCGGGAATAATCGGCGCCGCGGAGCGAGAAGCGGGCGTCGAAGTCGTTATTGGAGGTAACGCCGGGGAGATTCTGAACGGCGCGGAGCGGATCGTCGGCGAGCACGCTGGCGAGGTTCTTGGCGTCGTTGCCGGAAAGGGTCAGGGTCGCGGGACTGTCCTGGCGGAGCGTGTCGAACGGAGTGGAGCGGGCTTCGACGGTTTGGGTCTGGCGGAGCGTATCGGGGGTGAGAGCGATCTCGAATTCCTTGGTTTCGCCGGCGTCGAGGCGAAAGGTTTTGCGGGCCAGGTGGTAGCCGACGGTGGAGACGTCGAGGGTGTAGTCGCCGGGCGGGAGGTTGGGGAGGCGGAAATGGCCGGAGGCATCCGAGGTCGCGCGGAAGGCTGTGCCGGCGAGCCGGATGGCGACGCTCGAAAGGGGCTCGCCGCCCTGGGAATCGACTACGGAGCCGCGGATGCCGCCGGGCGGCTGCGCGAACGCCGACACCGCGAGGGCGCTGAGGACGAAGAGGCGCATGGTTGCGAACATAGTAACGCACGGCGTAATTTCGGTCACACCCGCGCTGACGACTCGGGGGCCGGAGGATGTGGTGGCGGAGGCGACGGTCGTTGGACGATTTCCGCGAGGAGATCGAATCGCACCTGGCGCTGGAAGCGGACGAAATTCGGAGAGAAGGCCCGTGCGCCGATATCGATGCCGCCTCGCGGCGGGCGTTCGGGAATGTCGCGGCGATTCAGGGCGCTGGGCGCGCGTCCGGGCGCGGTCATGCCGCCGGTGCTGCGGCAGGGGCTTACCCTGGCCGCGGCCGGCGCGGGCTTGGGCCTGGCGGGCGCGCTTGGGGTGTCGCGGCTGTTTTCGAGGCTGCTGTTCGAAGTGACGCCGACGGACCCGCTGACGTTCGGGGTCTCCGTGGCCTTGCTGATGGCGGTGGCGGCCGCGGCATGCTGGGAGCCTTCGCGGCGGGCGGCTCGGATCGATCCCATTCTGGCGCTGCGGCAGGAATAGGCGCTGCCGCACGGCGGGCAAAGGTGCGGTATTATGTCTCCCATGCGATTTTCACTCGTGCTGCTTCTGACGGTCCTGCCGCTTTGCGCCCAGCCGCCCCAGGAGGGCGGTAAGAAGGGAGGCGGCGCGCCACACAAGAATTTGAAGATCATCAAGGACGAGGAAGTGCGTCCGATGATGGGGGCGTTCGTGCGATCGCTGGGCGTGCAGTGCACCTACTGCCACGTGCAGGGGAACTTCGCCAGCGACGATAATCCCAAAAAGGAAACGGCGCGCATGATGATCACCATGGCGCACGAACTGAACGCGAAATTTCCGGACGGGAAGGTGCACGTGACTTGCTACACGTGCCATCGGGGCAAGACGGTTCCGGAGACGGAAGCTCCGCCGCCGACGCCGGCACCGGGGAATTAGATCGACGCGAACGATTGACGGCCGCCGGTCGACACGGATGAATGCCGATGAATCAACATCGGCGTGGATCCGCGTCTACCGGCGGCCTTTTGCTGTTTACTCACCGCGGCGGCCGCGTCCGCCAGTTGGCGGCGGGGCGGTGGCATCGAGATTGACGTCCGGGTGCTTGGCCTTGATCTCGGAGCGGAGGGCGGTCCAGCGCTGCATGAGTTTGGCCATGGCGGCGCGGCGATCGGCCACGGCCGTGACGAGCTGCGTGGCCGGCGCGGTGTCGGAGCCCTGGAGGATTTGCATCAGGCTGTCGAGCGACGCGCTGACGCTGTTCAGGGTATCGGGGCCGGCCGGCGCGGCACCGCGTCCGCCGCGCCCGCCGAAGCCGCCCGCGCCTTCTAGCGCGGTGAGCTTTTCGGTGTAATCGGCGGCGGCGGACTGCGCGCGGATGCCGCGGATGTGCGCCAGCGCGGTTTGCGCGGCGATCACATCGTCGTAGAGCGCCTTGGACAGTGTGAACTGCTGCTCGATCGCTGCGGGCGGTGTTTTCACGCGCGGGTCCATTTTCACGGTGAGCGGCTGGGTATAAGTCTTGCCATCGACGGTGAGGCGGACGCGGTACGTGCCGGGCGCGGCCCAGATGGAATTCGGCACGGGCACGGTGTCATGCGGCACGGCGGCGATGGGAAGACCGCCGCGTCCGCCGCCCCCGGGAAGCGGAGTGTAGCGCATGTCCCACTCGTAGCGGTGCATGCCGGGCGTCGCGGGCAGGCTGTGGGACGGACGCACCCAGTAAGTGGGGACGGCGAGATTGGGATCGATGGGCTCTTCGGGGTCCGCAGAGGAATACTTGCGGACGAGTTTGCCCGCGGCGTCGAGGATTTCGAGCGTCACGGGCGCGGAAGGCGTGGCGCCCAGGTAGTAATCGATCACGGCCCCATCCGGAGGATTGGGCAGGCGCGGCTCATCGGGCGGCAGCGGTGTATCGGTATTCATGTTCCAGCGGACGCGAATGGCGGTCTCGGGCTTGAACAGGTGCGCGGATGCCTGAGCGATATCGGAGTTGATCTGGCGCAACGGCGTGATGTCGTCGAGGATCCAGAAACCGCGGCCGTGTGTGGCGGCGATGAGGTCGTCGCCGTGGACAATGACGTCGCGGACGGAGCTGGCCGGCATGTTCAGGCGGAGCGACTGCCAGTTATCGCCGTCATCGAAGGAGACGTACACTTCGCGCTCGGTCGCGGCGAAGAGCAGGCCCTTCTTCTTCGGGTCTTCGCGGACGGCATCGACGGGGGCGTTATCGGGAAGGCCGTGAACGATCTCGGTCCAGGTTTTGCCGCCGTCGTGCGTGCGGAAGATGTGGGGGCGCATATCGTCGAGGCGCAGCGTGTTGATGGCGGCGTAGGCGGTGAGGGCGTCGAAGTGGCCGGCGTCGAGGATCGAGACTTTCATCCACGGGCCGAGCGCGGGCGGGGTGACATCTTTCCAGTGCTGGCCGCCATCGGCAGTGGTGTGGATGAGGCCGTCATCGGTGCCGGCCCAGATACGGTTGATATCGAGGGGCGAGGGCGCGACGGCGTAGATCACGCCGCGCTGCGCGGGCTGCGCGGTGGGCTGGTCCTTGTACTTGCCGATCGAGGCGGGCTGCTCCCAGGTCTTGCGGGTGAGGTCAGGCGAGATCTGTGTCCAGGAGTTGCCGCGCGTACTAGATTTCCAGAGCGTGTTGGCGGCCCAGAAGAGGACGTGCGGATCGGCTTCGGAGAAGACCACGGGGGCCGTGCGGACGGTGCGCATATCGGCCCCGCGCAGCGGCTTGGGGGCGACGTTGGCGACCTGGCCGGTGCGGCGGTCGTAGCGCGTGAGTTTGCCGCCGAAGACGAGGTTGGGATCGAGCGGATCGGGGACCGCGTAGCCGTACTCCTCGACGCCGACGGGGTGCCATTCGCGATCGGTGATCTGGCCGTCGTTGCCGCGGGACGAAACGCAGGCGGAGCCGGATTCCTGCTGGCCCGAGCAGACGCGGTAGGGGAAATCGTTATCGGCGTTGGCGTGGTACATCTGCGCGGTCGGCTGGTTGTACCAGGAGCTCCAGGTTTGGCCGCCATTCACGGAGACGACTGCTCCCTGGTCGCTCACGACGAGCATGATCTCGGGGTGGAGCGGGTTGATCCAGAGGCGTTGGTAGTCGTCGCCACCGGGCGCGCCGCGGAGGCCGGTCCAGGTGCGGCCGGCGTCGGTGGATTTCCAGACGACGGTGGAGGTGACGTAGACGATGTCGGGGTTCTTGGGATCGACGGTGGGGACCGAGACGTCGCCACCGCCGATTCGGGCGGCGGGGCGGGGATCGTTGGTGGTGCGGGTCCAGTGCTCGCCGGCATCATCGGAGCGGTAGATGCCGGCGCCGCCGGGGCCGCTGCCGGCCGCGATGGAGGCGTAGAGGCGCCGGGGGTTGGAGGGAGCGATGGCGAGGTTGGCCTGGATGAAATTATCAGGGATGCCGGCGGTGAGCGGATGCCAGGTGTTGCCGCCGTCGGTGGATTTGAAAATGCCGCCGCCGGGACCGTTCCAGGAGGCGTTTTCCCACGGCCCCTGGCGGGCTTCCCAAAGGGCGGCATAGACGATGTTGTGGTTGGCGGGATCGATGAGGACGTCGGATGCGCCGGTGTTTTCATCCTTGCCGAGGACTTTCGTGAAGGACTGGCCGCCATCGGTGGAGCGGTAGAGGCCGCGCTCGGGGTTGGGTCCGTACGGGTGGCCGAGGACGGCGACGAAGAGGCGGTCGGGGTTGCGGGGATCGACGGCGATGCGCGGGATCTGCTGGCCGTCACGCAGTCCGAGGTGCGTCCAGGTGCGGCCGGCATCGGTGGATTTGTAGATGCCGTCCCCGACGGAGAGGTCGGGGCGCTGCAGGCCTTCGCCGGAGCCGACGTAGATGATATCGGGATTGGAGGGCGCGACGGCGACGGCGCCGATCGAGCCGGTGGGCTGATCGTCGAAGATGGGCGTCCAGGTGCGGCCGTAGTCGTCGGTCTTCCAGACGCCGCCGTTGCACACGCCGATGTAGAACACGTTCGGCTGGCCGGCGACGCCTTCGGCGGACTTGGTGCGGCCGCCGCGGAGGGGGCCAATGGGGCGCCAGCGGAGCTCATGGAAGAGCGTGGGGGAGTAGGTGGAAGCGCCGGCGAGCGCAACCGTGGCGAGGAGGAGAAGGGATCGCATGAGGGGCAGTATAACGCGGGGCAATCCGGTCACGTGGAGATCTAGAAACGCGAATCAACCGCCGAGACGCCGAGGCGCCGAGGGAAAGCCGAAGAATGGTGTGGCAAACGTTTTGGCCGCGGGGCGCACCCCGAGTTTTGAGGAGGCCGGAAGGGGAGAGCGCCGAGAAGATCGGGGGCGCGGCCGCGGTACGCTGGAGGGAGGCCATGGTGGATCTTCTCGGGATGCCCGATCCGGTGGGGGTGCAGAGCTCACTGTTTTTCGAAACGCCGGAGCAGATCTACGCGCGCGTGTTCCGGGAGCTGAAGCCGCGGACGGCGGTGCCGCGGCTGCGGGTCGAATTCTGCCGGTTTGCGAACGCGGATAGCTTTATTCGCCTCGAGGACGGGTTGCTGCACGTGCGGATCTCGGATCTGCTCGAAGGCGCGCCGGCGCCGGTCGCGGAGGCGCTCGCGCACATTCTGCTGCGCAAGCTGTATCGCAAGCCGGTGCCGCGCCAGTATTCGCACCGGTACCGGCTGTATTTGAACCGGAAAGATGTGCGGCGGCAGGCGCAGCTCGTGCGCCAGATCCGCGGGCGGAAGTTCGTCTCGGGACCGCAGGGGGAGCACTACAATCTGGAGGAGGTCTTCGAGCGGCTGAACCGGGAGTTCTTCGGCGGGATGATGGGGCAGCCGCAACTCGGCTGGAGCCGCGGAAGATCGCGCAGCATGCTGGGGCATTTCGACCCGGCGCACAATGCGATCATCATCAGCCGGATTCTGGATCACGCCAAGGTGCCGGCGCTGGCTCTGGAGTACGTGATGTTTCACGAAATGCTGCATCTGCAGCATCCCGTGGAGCACGGGGGCGTGCGCCGGCGGGTGCACACGCGGGAGTTCCGGGAGGCGGAGAAGAAGTTTCCGGGGTTGAAGGAAGCCAAGGAGATGCTGCGGAGACTTTAACTTAACCGCCGGGACGCCGAGGCGCCGAGGAAATGCGCAATGGCCTTCTCTGCGTCTCTGTGTCTCGCGGCCGATTATTGAACCGCGAGCGTGACCGTGTACGCGCCGGTTGCGGTGTAACCGCCATTGGGTTTGGCGACAACGTAATACTTCCCGGCGGCGAGCATCGTCTGAATGCGGGAATTGGTGCCGCCGCCGCTATCGTCGTCCTGGGCGACCAGGTTGCCTTGGGCATCGAGCAGGATGAGGTACGCGTCGAAATCCGTGGAATTGAGGCGCAAGTCGATGGTGGCATCGCTGGCGAGCTGGACCTGATAGAGATCGGCGAAGGCGCCGGAGTACTGGCAACTGGAAAAGCCGATCGTGCCGCTGGCGGAGCCGCCGGCCGCGAGCGAGCCGATAGGCGAACAGAAGGGTGGGCGCGGGCCGGGCGCGGTGCGGAGATCCACTTCGTAGAGGCCGCCTGCAGCAGGGGTAGAGGCTCGGGCGGCGAGCTGATACGTGCCGGCGGGGAGCCACTGGACGATCATCGGGTCGTTGTAGCCGTAGCTATTGGTGTCCGTGCGCAGAGGGTTGCCGGAGGAATCCGTGAGAGTGAGCGAGCCATCCAGATCGCTCGAAATCATGAAGGCAGCGATGGTGCTATCGGCCGGTAACGTGAACTGGAAGTAGTCGAGGGGCTGGCCATTAGCCCCGGTGCAGCCGCTCCAGCCGAGATTCTGGACGTAGCCGCCGTTGACCGAGAGGGACTGCGGCGCGGCGCAGGGCGGCGGGGGCTGTGCGGTGAATTGCGAGGCCAACTGATAGCCGCCCGCACCGGATGCGGCGGCGGCCAGAACGGTGTAGGAGCCGGCGGGCAGATTGGCGGAAACCTGCGTCATGCCGACACCCTCGAAATCCTGGTTGACGACGATGAGGTTGTCCTTGGCGTCGCGAATGGCGACCGCGGAGGCAAGGGTGTTGTTGGCATTGAGTGTGAGCTGGAGCGTTCCGGCGGCTGGCAGAGTGACGGAATAAATATCCGCGAGTCCGAGCGCGGTGCGGCAGCTTGCGGCGCTCAGGTTCCCGGCCGCGCTGCCCGCGGGGGCGAGCCTGGCCGTGGCGCAGGGCTGCGGCGCGCCGGGCGTGAACTGGTAGGCGAGCTTATAGTTGCCGCCCGACGCCACGGAACTGACCAGTTGCACCGTGTAATTGCCGGGCGCAAGCTGCAGGCGGATTTCCGACGCGGTAGCGGACCGGGTCGAAGCGCCGCCGCCGGTATCGGAGGACAGCAGATTGCCGCTCGCATCGTAGAGATAGAGGGTCGGGATGAAGTCGGAGCTGCTCACGGCGATATCGGCCACGCCGGCCGCGCCGGCCGTGAGGGTGTAGTAGTTGTAAAAGAACAGATCGCCGCTGCCGGGCAGCGCCGCAAAACAACTGTTGGCGTTGATGGAAGCGGAGGCGGAAGTGGAAGCCGTAAGATTCTGCGTGGGGAGGCAGGTTTCGGAGGCGGCGGCCTGGAAAGCGGTCGTCACCTGGTAATTTCCGGTCTTGTCCGCAGTGCCGATGACGATCTGATACTGGCTGCCGTCATCAACCTGGGCGGAAGCGCTGCCCTGGCCGGAGGCGATCGGAGAGCCGCTGGTATCCCGGATGGTGACGACGGAGGTGAAATCGCTGCTGGTAGCCGTAACGGTCAGGGTGCCGGCGCCGTAGGTGTTGAGCCAATAAGCTTCGTAGGGGCTGCCATTGGGCGCGGCGCAGCCGGAAGCGCCCAGCGTGCCGGCGACGGTCTGGCTGAGGCCGAGCGAAGGAAATGCTGAGCAGAGGCTTCCCGGCTCGGCGGTGAACGCGGTCTTCACCTGATACTGGCCGGCCTGGCCGGGCACGCGCGCATCGACCAGCACGAGGTAGCTGCCGGCCTCGATGGGCCGTTGGATCGTGAGCCCGGTTGCGATCTGGGCGCCGGTTGCATCGCGGACGATCAGAATGAGATTGCTGGCGGTAGAAAGCGCGAGCGAGAGCTGGCCGCGTACGGGCAGATCGAGGCGGTAAGCGGCGTAGGCTGTCGCGTCCGAGAGCTGGCAACTGGAACCATCGAGAGTGCCGGAGACGGCGCCCGCGGGCAGCATGCGCACCGGGGCGCACATCTGCGCGAAGGCGGGTGCGGCGGCGAGCAGCCAGAGAAAGGCACGAGGCATCTTGACCAGTCAAACACGGGGCGCCGCAGAAGGTTACGGCCGGCCAGCGGCCTGCACACGTGATAACCTGTCCGTTAACCCCTGATATCCAAAGACACCATCGGGCGGGATCGACCAAAACTTTATGGCTTTGACGCGTGAGAAGGCGCAGTTGATGAGCGCCTCAGAAATCGACCGGACGCTGGTCCGCCTGGCGCACGAAATCCTGGAGAAGACCAAAGACCTCGACCAGCTTGCGTTTCTCGGCATCCGGCGGCGGGGTGTGCCGCTGGCGCAGCGGCTGGCGGCCAAGATCGAGGCGCTCGAGCAGCGCCAGATTCCGGTGGGAATTCTCGATATCAATCTCTATCGCGACGATCTCAGCACGGTCGGCGCCAAGCCGGTGGTCAGCGCGACGGAGATCCCGTTCAGCGTGGTGGGCAAGGACATCATCCTGATGGATGACGTGTTGTACACGGGACGGACGATCCGGGCGGCGCTCGATGCGCTGTTCGATCACGGCCGGCCGGCGCGCGTGCACCTGCTGGTGCTGATCGACCGCGGCCACCGCGAGCTGCCGATCGAAGCGAAGTTCATCGGCCGGACCGTGCAGACGAGCGAGGAAGAGATCATCGAGGTGAAGTTCCAGGAGATCGACGGGATGGAGAAGGTGCTGCTCGTCGAGCGTGCCGCCGCGAGCGAGGGAGTGTAAAGAATCGGCCATGAATTCACCGCGGAGACACAGAGGACGCAGAGATTGCGCGGAGAAGACCTTCCGGAATTCTCTCCGCGATGCCTCCGCGTCCTCTGCGTCTCTGCGGTGAAGAGAAGGCTTCGTTGATCTATGCCTGCCGGACTGCTCGGGATTGAGGAGCTGGATCGCGCCGAGATCGAAGGGATTCTGGCGCGGGCGAAGGATTTTCAGCCCCTGCAGAGCCAGTCGTTGAAGAAGCTGGATACGCTGCGCGGAAAGATGATCGTCAACCTGTTCTACGAGGCTTCGACGCGCACGCGCACGAGCTTCGAGATCGCGGCGAAACGGCTGGGGGCGGACGCGGTGTCGATCACGGCCGCGGGCTCGAGCGTGACCAAGGGCGAATCGCTGGTGGACACGCTGAACACGCTGGCGGCGATGCGGCCGGATGCCATCGTGATGCGGCACGCAGCATCGGGCGCGCCGCACTTTCTCGCGCGGCACCTCCCGACGCCGATCATCAATGCAGGAGACGGAACGCACGAGCATCCCACGCAGGCGCTGCTCGATGCGCGGACGATCCTGGACCGGCGGCCCGCGCTTGAAGGGCTGCGCGTGGCGATCATCGGCGATATTGCGCACAGCCGGGTGGCGCGGTCGAACGTGCATCTGCTTTCCAAATTCGGCGCGGAGATCGTGCTGTGCGGGCCGGCCTCGCTGCTGCCGCCGGAGCTGAAGGAACTGGCGCCGGGGGTGCGGCTGACGACCGATATCCGCGAGGCGATCCGGGACGCGGATGTCATCATGATGCTGCGCGTGCAGCTCGAGCGGCAGCACGAGGCGGCGTTTCCCGCGAGCGAGTATTTCCGCTTCTACGGGCTGCGGCTGGAGCACCTCGACTTGGCGCGGCCGGACGCGATCGTGATGCATCCCGGGCCGATCAACCGCGGGCGCGAGCTTTCGAGCGAGGTGGCGGATTTCCAGCGCTCGGTGATCCTGAACCAGGTGGAAAACGGCATCGCGGTGCGCATGGCGGTGCTCGAAAGGGTGATCGGATAATGGCGCTGGTGATCCGCAACGGACGCGTGATCGATCCGTCGTCAGGCACGGACGGCGTGGCCGATGTGCTCATCGTCGATGGACGCATCGCTGCCGTGGGGCCTAACGTTCCGGCGCCGAACGAAGCGGATGTGTTCGACGCCAGCGGGCTGATCGTAGCGCCGGGGTTCATCGACATGCACGTGCACCTGCGGGAGCCGGGCTTCGAGCACGCCGAGACGATCGAGACCGGATCGCGGGCTGCGGCGGCCGGCGGATTCACGTCCGTGTGCTGCATGCCGAACACCAAGCCGGTGAACGATAGCGCGATGGTGACGAGTTACATCGTGGAGCGGGCGCGGCGGGCGGCGGTGGTGAATGTGTTTCCGATCGGCGCGATCACGAAGGGCAGCGCGGGCGAGGAACTGGCGGCGATCGGCGCGATGAAGGCGGCTGGTGCGGTGGCCATTTCGGACGACGGCCGGCCCGTGATGAACGCCCGGGTGATGCGGCGCGCGATGGAGTTCGCGCGCTCGTACGATCTGCCGGTGATTCAACACTGCGAGGACCTCGATCTGAGCGCGGGCGGCGACATGAACGAGGGCGCGGCTTCCGTGCGGTGGGGGCTGCGAGGGATTCCGGCGGCGTCGGAAGACGTGATGGTGGCGCGGGATCTGCTGCTCGCGGAGCTCACCGGGGCGCGATATCACGTCGCCCACATTTCCACCCGGCGGGCGGTTGCCATGGTGGAGCACGCGCGGAACGCCGGCCTCCCGGTGACGGCGGAGGCGACGCCGCATCATTTCGCGCTTTCCGACGACCGCATGCCGGCCTACGACAGCAACTACAAGATGAAGCCGCCGCTGCGGCATTCCTGCGACGCCTCGGCGGTGGCGGACGGCCTCGCGCGCGGCACCATCAGCGCCATCGCGACGGACCACGCGCCGCATCCGGGTAGCGAGAAAATGCAGGAATTCGAGCGGTGCCCCTTCGGGATCATCGGGCTCGAGACGGCGATCGCGCTGGCGCTCGAAGGGCTGGTGCACACTGGCAAGATCACGCTGCGCCGGATGATCGAGCTGTTCACAACGGGACCGGAAGCGGTGCTGCGGCTGGGGCGCGGCACGCTGGCCGCCGACGCGGCGGGCGATGTAACAATCTTCAGCACGGAGATCGAGTGGACCTACGACGTGAACCAGTCGGCTTCGCGGAGCCGCAACTCGCCTTTCGATGGACGGACGTTCCGCGGCGGGCCGGTGGCGACGGTCGTAGGCGGGCAGGTGGTGTGGCGGCGCTAGGTTGGTGCTTGCGGAGTAGAATGATGGCGATGAGCTTGACCGACGAAGATAAGAAGTGGCTGTTGAAGACGTTTACCACGAAGGAAGACCTAGAGCGGTTCGCCACGAAGGAAGACGTAGAGCGGTTCGCCACGAAGGAAGACCTAGGGCGGTTCGCAACGAAGGAAGACCTGGACCGGTTCGCCACGAAGGAGGACCTAGAGCGGTTCGCCACGAAGGAGGACCTAGAGCGGTTCGCGACGAAGGAGGACCTGGAGCGAGTGGAGACCCGCCTCCTGACCGAATTCCACAAGTGGGCCTCGCCGATGGACTCCCGCGTCCGCAGCCATACGGCGGTCATCCAGGCTTTGGATCAGGAACTGGAATATTGGAAGCAGCGCGTCGAGAAGCTCGAACGGAAATCAGGGCCTGAGGCGGCATAGCCTCAGCCCCCTGATCCCGCGATTCCGCTCTGCCCTACTGCACGCTCACAAACACATTCCCCGGCGACGCAAAGCCGCCCACCACAATATTGATCGGATTATCCCCGCTCGGCAGACCTGCCGGAATGGTCACGTTGACCTGATAGAGTCCGGTGGCCGCGATGCCCGCGAACGCCACCGGCGCGGGAATGCCGTTGATCAGCACCGTGGCGGGCGCGGCGAGCGGCGCGGCGCTGCTGACGATTTGCCCGTTCGCGACCGCGGGCGTGGTGGCGCCCAGACCGGTGGCGAAGAGCGCGATGGTTTCCCCGGCCGCGGCGGGCGTGCTGTTATTCGCGACCAGCGTCGTGGGGCCTACAATTTTGCCATCGCCGTGGACCGCGGCGGCATACTTGCCTCCGAGCAGGAAGAACGCGGGCGCGAAGGGCGCAACCGGGACCTGAATCGTCTGGCTGACGAGCCCGTTATCCGTGACGACGATCTTGGCCGGCGCGGAGACCGACAGATCCGCGGGGGTCAGCACGTTAATCTGGCGCGGGCTGACGAAGGTGGGGAACGCCGGCGAGCCGTTGATCGAGACGCTGACGCCGTCGAGCGATGTCGGCAGCTTCGTGCCATTGAAATCGGTGGATGCCCAGGAGCGCGTGGTGGGGCCGAGGCTGCCGCCGATGATGCTGATCATGGTGTTGGGGCCGATCTCAGCGCCGGGATCGGCGGCGTTGACCACGTTTTCGGTGAAGATCGGCTGCGAGACGATGATGCCGAACAGGCCGTGCTTCTGCGCGGAAGGCCCGGCGGCGAAGTAGAGCGAGTTGACATCGCCGCCCGAGCCGCCGTTACCGAACTGGAGGCCCCAGAGGCCATCGATGTGGAGGTTGTTGCCGTTCTGGTCCTGCAGGGTTCCGGCGAAGGCGCCGGTCGTGAGATTGAAGGCGTTGATCGTGCCGTCGCCGAAATTGCCGACGAGGAGATCGCCGCCGAAAGGTGGGAACGTCGCGGGAGCGATCTGGATGCCCCAGGGGGCGTTCAGCGGGCCCTGCGCGACGAGGTGGCTGAGCAGCTTGCCGGCGGGGTCGTAGACATCGACGTATCCCGCGCCCGCGCCGGGTGCGGAATTGACCTTGTCGGGCCCGAGCTTGGCGTAGGTGACGTAGAGGCTTCCGTTGAGGAGTTGGATGTTGTAAGGCGAATAGCCGGCGGGGATGGCGGGATCGGTGAAGGCGCCGGAGGGGAGGGTGACGGGCTTCCAGTTGCCATCGAAGACGTCCACGGTGCCCTTGCTGAAATTGGCGGCGTAAAGAAACGGCCCCGCCGACAGGCATGCGGCAGGCGGTGCGCAGCCGGTGACCAGCGCGAGGCCCGTATACACCGCGCCCGAAGCGGAGTTGTCGACGGCCATCTGGGCGTGTGAGGCGTCGACGGCGGAGGCCCAGCCGGAGAGGGTGCCGCCGGTGGTGGCGAAGATGAAGCTGGCGGGGCGGCTGGTCGACGACCCGACGGCGAAGCTGGTTGTGCTGTTGAATACCTGTCCGGTGCAGACCGTGTTCCCGCCATTGCCGGATGGCGGAAGGCTGACTTTCAGGCTGGAGATCGAAAAGCTCGTGGCGGTAGAACTGTAGACGGTCGAAAGCCCGGTTCCTCCATCGCAGACCCAGAACGGGCTGGAGCCGGAAATCGAGATTCCCCAGGCATTTACGAGATTCGGGTCGGTAAAGTCGGCGGCCCCGGGGACATCCGAGACGAGGTTGTGGACCAGGTATCCCGAGGCGGCTGGCAGCGGAAGGGCAGCGAGAGCCAACGACAGCGTCAGTAGGGTGGCGTGCTTCATGGCAGTAGCATATATGAGGAATTGCAGGAGTGCACGTAAATTCACGGGATCAGCGGGGTTGGCGGTCGGGCAACTATAATGAGATTTATGTTCTTCCGCAGAGAGCGCCCCAAGAA
>DATGMB010000100.1:0-7833 GCA_035293845.1 Bryobacteraceae bacterium | reverse complement strand
CCCGGCGGCGTCACGTCTTTCCAGGTCTTGCCGCCATCGCGCGTGACGTGGATGAGGCCGTCGTCGGTGCCCGCCCAGATCGTGTCCACGCTGAGCCGCGAAGGCGCGATCGAATAAACCACACCGCGCCGCGTCGCCTGGCGCCTGGCCGCCTCTTCGTACGCCGCGACGCTCGGCGGCAGCTCGTAGGTCTCGCGCGAAAGGTCGGGGCTGATTTCCGTCCAGTTCCGGCCGCCATCGGTCGTCTTGAGCACCTTTTGCGCGCCGAGATAGAGGATATGGGGATCGACCTCCGAAAACAGGAGCGGCGCGGTGCGGAGGAAACGATACTGCCCGCGCGGCGCGACGTGCTCGACCTCGCCCGTGACGCGGTTGTAGCGGCTCACGCGGCCTCCGAAAATGATCTCCGGATGCAGCGGATCGGGCGCGATGTAGGCGTACTCCTCGGCGCCGACCGGATGCCAGTCGCGAAACGTGATCGCGCCGTCGTTGCCGCGGCTCAGAATCCCGACCGAGCCGCTCTCCTGCTGGCCGCCGTAGACGCGATACGGAAACTGGTTGTCGGTAATCACGTGATAAAACTGCGCGGTCGGCTGGTTGTACCAGGAGCTCCATGTGCGGCCGCCATTGACCGTGATGGTCGCGCCCTGATCCACTGCCAGCAGCATGATTTCGGGATGCAGCGGATTGATCCAGATGGTGTGGTAGTCGTCGCCGCCCGGCGCGCCTTTGATCGCGGTGAAGCTCTGGCCGCCGTCGGTCGAGCGGTACGTGGATGTGTTGGCGACGTAGATCGTATCGGGGTTGCGCGGATCGACACGCACGCAGGCGAAATCGGAGCCGCGGCCGTAAATGCGCTGCTCCTGGTTCACGCGGCGCCAGGACGCGCCGGCATCGTCGGAGCGGTACAGGCCGCCGGCCTCCCGCGATTCGACCAGCGCGTACATGCGGCGGCCGTCGCCCGGCGCGATCCCGATGCCAATGCGGCCGAGCCCTTGCGCGAACGTGGGCAAGCCGCCGGTGAGCTGGGTCCAGGTTGTGCCGCCGTCCGAAGATTTGTATAGCCCGCTGTTCGGGCCGCTGAACGCGCCGTTCTCCCATGGCCCCTGCTGCGCCTGCCACAGGACCGCGTAGACGATGCGCGGGTCGCGGGGGTCGAAGGCCAGGTCGACCGCGCCGGTGCGGTCGTCCTTGTAGAGCACTTTCTGGAAGCTCTGGCCGCCATCGGTCGAGCGGAACACACCGCGCTCGGCGTTCGGCCCGTACGGGTGGCCGAGCACCGCCACGAACAGCCGGTTCGCATCGCGCGGATCGACGAGAATGGCGGGGATCTGCTGCCCGTCACGCAGCCCGAGATGGCGCCATGTCTTGCCGGCGTCGGTGGACTTGTACATGCCATCGCCGACCGAGAGATCGGGCCGCTGCAAACCTTCGCCACTGCCCACATACACCACATTGGAATCGGACGGCGCCACTGCGACGGCGCCGATTGAGCCGGCCGGCTGATCGTCGAAAATGGGATGCCAGGTGAGGCCGTAATCGTCGGTCTTCCAGACGCCGCCGTTGTTGACGCCGATGTAGAACACGTTCGGCTGCGCCGGAATGCCCGCCGCGCCCACGGTGCGTCCTCCGCGGAACGGCCCGATCATGCGCCAGCGCAGGCCGGAGTAGAGCCCGGCGTCGTAGGTCTGCGCGGAGAGCGCCACGGCGAAAAGAAAGAGCAGGCGTCGCATGTGAAGCTCAGCATAGCAGGCCCGGCAGCGCTTGGGCTCACCCCCGCAGATGCTCCCGCGCGATTTGAGAGAAGTTGCGGGCGAGAACGTTGGCCGATCCGCTCTTGACGGCAAGATCGATCGTCGTGCGATGCCGTGCGCCGGCGTTGCGGTAGATCGCGCCGGGAATCGCGATCGTCGCGACGCAGGCGGGGGCGAGCGACACCCCCAGACCGGCCGCAACCAGCCGGACGAGCGTGGGCCACTGCGGCGCTTCCTGCACAATGCGCGGGCGGAAGCCGTGGGCTTCGCAGCAGGCCATGGTGCGGTCGAAGGCGAGCGGGCCCATGCGGCGGGCAAAGAAGATAAAAGGCTCGTCACGGAGGTGGCTCACGCTGAGCGAGCGCCGGCGCGTGAGCGGGTGCGATTGCGGGAGAACGGCTACGTAAGGCTCGCGAAATACAGCGGTCATGTCGATATTGTCCGTGGGATCTCCGTCGCGCAGGAAGGCGAGATCAAGTGTGCCATCGAGGAGAGCCGCGATCTGCTCGGCGGTGACCATCTCGCGCAGGCGCAGTTCGACCTTGGGGTAGCGGCGGCGGTAGGTCTCGATCGCCGCCGGCAGCCCGGTGAACATGACGGAGCCGCTGAAGCCGACCGTGAGGGTGCCTTCCTCTCCGCGGCCGAGGCGGCGGACCTGGGCGAGATCGTCCTGCATCTTTTCGAGCGTGCCGCGGGCGCGCTCCGCGAGGAGACGGCCGGCGGCCGTGAGCCTGACGCCGCGGGTCGTGCGATCGAAGAGGCAATGCCCGACCAGGCCTTCGAGGCGTCGAATCTGATGGCTGAGCGGCGGCTGGGCCATGCCGAGGCGTTCGGCTGCGCGGCTGAAGTGTAGGGTCTCGGCGACCGCCAGGAAGTAGCGGAGATGGCGCAACTCGATCTGCTCATCCATACATGGAAAGTATGAATATACATCTTTCAGATATTGGACATCTGGGGCGGAGTGCCGTAGCGTAGAAGCGTTGGAGGGCTCATGGCGCCTGGAGAGGCGATCGTGATTCGCGAGTTCCAGCCGGGGGATGAGGATGCGTTCCGCCGGCTCAACGAGGAATGGATCGTGCGATACTTCGCGCTCGAGGAGAAGGATATCGAGGCGCTTCGAACGCCGCGCGAGACGATTCTGGAGCGTGGCGGGCGCATCCTTTTCGCCCTGCGCGGAGGCGAGGCAGTGGGATGCTGCGCGCTCCTCGCGATGGGACCGGGGGAGTTCGAGGTCGCCAAGATGGCCGTGACCGAACGGGCGCGGGGATGCGGCATCGGGCGGCGCCTCCTGAGGGCAACAATCGATGCGGCGCGCGCAGCCGGCGCCACGCGGCTGTTCCTCGAAACGAACAGCGCGCTCACGCCCGCCATCCGGCTGTACGAGTCCGTGGGGTTCCGGCACATTCCGCCGGAGCGTCGCCGGGTATCGCCCTATGCGCGAAGCAATGTGCAGATGGAACTGACGCTTTTACCTGAGTTCCCGCTCCCGCGCCGCCCGTAACCGCAACGGCCGGCCGCGGACCCCTCCGGCACCAGCCCGCGGTGTTCCCGGCCGGCCGGTGTTATGGTGGAGTTTCCTATGAAACTGCAAGGCATCTTCCCTCCAATCACGACGCCCTTCGACCACGCCGGCAACATCTACGCGGCGAAGGTGCAACACAACGTCGAGAAGTGGAACCGCACGGCGCTTTCCGGCTACGTGGTGATGGGCTCGACCGGCGAATCCGTGATGCTCACGGCGGACGAGAAGATCACCATGTGGGAACTGGTAGCGAAACATGCGGCTCCGGATAAGCTGCTGATCGCAGGCACCGGAATGGAGAGCGTACGCGAGACCGTATGCCTCACAAACCGCGCGGCCGAAATGGGGTACAAGGCCGCGATGGTGCGCACGCCCCACTACTACAAGAATCTGGTCAATCGCGCGGACGCCCAGGCGCTCTACTATCGCGCAGTCGCCGACCAGTCGAAAATTCCGCTGATCATCTACAACTGGCCGCAGGCAACCGGCGTGGATATTCCGGTAGAGGCAGTGGTGTCGATTTCGGAGCATCCCAATGTGATCGCCATTAAGGAGAGCTCCGGCAGCATGGAGAAGGTGATGCAGTTGTTGCGCGAGGTCCGCAACGGTTTCCAGGTACTGGTGGGCTCGGCTCCAACGCTGTGGCCCTCGCTGCTGATGGGGGCTTGCGGCGCGATCCTGGCGTATGCGAATGCGGCTCCGTATTCGGTTATCGCGATCTGGGAAGCGTACCGTACGCGCGAGGAAGCGGCGGGCCTCGACTGGCAGAATCGCATCGGGCGCGCCGCCGCGCTGGTCACGACGAAATACGGAATTCCCGGCCTGAAGTATGCCATGGACCTCAACGGCTATTACGGAGGTCCGCCGCGCCTTCCGCTCTGTGTACCCACGGAAGCGGCCAAGCGCGAGATCGAAGAGGCTTTCAAAGACCTGAAGGGATGAAGCGGCGGAGCGCTCCGCGGCACTCCTCGACGCCAAGCAGGTACGTGGCTGCGAAGTAGACGAGGCCATAGGCGCCAAGAATCGGAACCGCATCCAGGCGCGGGTGCTGATGGCCGATGGCCAGCTTGACTCCCCATCCGGCAGCCGCCGCGACGAGCGCGGCGGCCCAAAGCCGTGCGACCAGCCCCGCGCGAACCCCCGTTCGCCCGATCCGCCGGTTCAGCGTGCGCCGCAACAGCGTAAACTCCACCCATCCTGCGATACCGGCCGACGCCGTCAGTCCGGCAACGCCCCAGCGCGGGTCGATCCCGAGCAGCCGTGGCAATGGAAGGGCGAACAGATACCCGAGGCCCGTGGTCAGCAGCACGCGAATGATGGCAAAGTTCAGCGGCGTCCGCG
Organism: Bryobacteraceae bacterium; assembly: GCA_035293845.1. Taxonomy (GTDB): domain Bacteria; phylum Acidobacteriota; class Terriglobia; order Bryobacterales; family Bryobacteraceae; genus DATGMB01. Next base: position 3,216 of record DATGMB010000100.1, on the reverse strand, counting down.
TGTCGCGCAGCGCGTAATAGGTGGACGAATACAATCGTCCGAGCGTTTGGGCCAGCAGGCCAACGGAGGATCCCGCGAGGATCCCCCAGATGTATACCGCATCGGCGTGTGTGAAACGGCCACTCTGGAACAGGACGGCGGCGATCACATCCCCCAGCGCGAGAAACCCCATTGCGGAGGGCACGATAAAGAAGGCGATCTGGCGGAGGCCGTTATTCAGGCGGCGATTGAGATAGCCGTGGTCGCCGAGCGCGCTCGACATTTCCGGAAGTTCGGCCGCCGAGACCGACATGCCGAAAAGACTGACCGGCAGCATGTACAAATTTTGCGCCGTGCCCAGGCCGGCGACGGCGCCCGGGGCAACCCTCTCCAGGAAACTCGCGATCAACATGTCCACGTAGGCGCTGATCTGCGCAACGCCGCGGCTGCCGAGCACGGGCAGAAAGTTGCGCACGACCGTTCGCACGTTCTCGGACATGCCGACCAGAAGGCGGCCGGCGAGGCGGAGCACGACCGGAAGCTGAACGAGCACCATCAACGCGCTGCCCGCCACCGAGCCCCACGCCAGCGCCACGGACAGGGAGGCCATGTCCATCCGCCGGCCGAAGAGGACCATGGTCGCGATCATCACGATGTTCCACAGCACCGGAGCCGCGTAGGAGAGGAAGAATTTCCGGTGGCTGTTTAGGATGCCGAGGCACCAGGCGGAGAGGACCAACAGGCCTGCACCGGGGAACAGAATGCGCGTGAGGCGGATCGCCAACTCTCGGGTCGCGCCCTGGAACCCGGGCACAATCAGATCGATAAAATATCGCGTGAAGATCACGCCCAGCAGGACGATTACCGAGACCGCCAGCGCCAGCAGCGCGGCGACCGCCCCGGCTACGCGCCCGGCCTCTTCGTCATCCTTCTCCGCCAGCAGGCGCGCGTAGACCGGAATGAAGGACGCCGAGAGCACGCCCTCGCCGAACAGGTTTTGCAGGAAGTTGGGAACGCGGAAAGCGCCGAGGAACGCGGAGGCAACCTGGTTCTGGACGCCGAAATAATGGGCGAAGAACTGCGTCCGGACGAGCCCGAAAATCTTCGAGAGGAAGATCCCCGCGCCGACCATCAGCGCGTGGCGTTTGCCAGGGGCAGCCACTAACGCAACTTCTCCACAACCGCGCTGGCCACCTCTTCGGTGCTGCTCTTCCCGCCCAGATCCGGCGTGCGCGCTGTTCCTTCAACGAGGACCGCGGCCACGGCGGCTTCCACTTCCCGCGCGGCGTCGTGCATTTCGAGATGGTCGAGCATCATCCCGGCGCTGAGGATCGTGGCGAGCGGATTCACAATCCCCTGGCCCGCGATGTCCGGCGCCGAGCCGTGTACCGGCTCGAACATCGAAGGAAACCGGCGCTGCGGATCGAGGTTGGCGCTGGCGGCGAGACCCATGCTGCCGATGATAATGGCCGAGATGTCGCTCAGGATATCGCCGAACAGGTTGGAGCCGACCACCACATCGAAGCTCTCGGGCCGGCGGATGAAATTCATCGCCGCGGCATCCACCAGCAGGGACTCGGTCTCGACATCAGGGTACTTGGCGGCCACATCGCGGAACGTGCGGTCCCACAGCACCATGCTGTGGCCCTGCGCGTTCGACTTGGTGATGGAGGTAACGCGCCTCTTCTTGTTGCGCCGGACCGCCAGTTCGAACGCGAAGCGGATCACGCGTTCGACGCCGCGGCGCGTGAACACCGAGGTCTGTATCGCGACCTCCTCCGGCTGGTGCTGGTAGACGAATCCACCGACCTGAGAGTATTCGCCCTCGGTATTCTCGCGAACCACGACAAGATCGATCTCGCCGCCTTTGCGCCCGGCGAGCGGAGACGTCACGCCAGGGTACAAATAGGCTGGGCGAACGTTCGCGTACTGGTCGAATGCGCGGCGAATGGGCAACAGCAGCCCGTTCAGAGTGGTATGGTCCGGTATATCGGGGTGGCCCACGGCGCCGAGGAGGATGGCGTCACACGGCTGCAGGAGGTCGATCGCGCCGGCCGGCATCATGCGGCCCCACCGGAAGTAGTGGTCCGACCCCCAATCGAAATCCTGAAATGCGAAAGTGACACGATGTTTTTCAGCGATGCGGTCAAGCACGCGCTTGGCCTGCGGAATGACCTCGCTTCCGACACCGTCGCCGGCGATCACCGCGATCGTAAAGGTTTTCATACGGTGAAAGACAATTCTCTCATGCGGCGAGCACTTCTCATGCCGCGGCGAGCAGTCCAAAGACAAACGTGTTCAGGCACTCCGTAAGGATTTTTCGAGCCGGCGCTCGCAGGGCCGTTCGGCGTCGGCCGTGCCCAGTCGGGCACGCGCCGGCCGGAATCGCCGCGAAGAGATGCAACCAGGTCGCGCGCGACTCTGTAGCCAAGGCGCAATCACGGTAGGCTGCAGCGTACGGCCACCGTAGCGGCCGTCCGCGAGATCGCCGCTATCCAAATTGGTGGACGCAGTCGCTCGTCACTCGCAACCAGGCGCGACGGACGCTGTCAGGCACGGCGTAGCGTTCGAACTCGGCAGGGGCACACCAGGCAACCGCGCGCGCTTCATGCGAAATGCGGCAATCTTCCGACTGAGCCCGCAGCAAGAACAGGAAATCGTGATGCAGGTGGAAGGGCTCGTTCCCCTTCGGCGGGATCGCGTGTACGTCGATGCCGGCCAGAGCGCCAGCATACTCAGGTGCGAGCAGCACGCCCGTCTCTTCAACAACCTCGCGGCGCGCGGCGTCCCGGAGCGAGATATCCTCGGGCTCGACATGGCCACCGGGGAGCAACCAGCGGTCGAGCCGCCGATGGTGGACAAGAAGGAGACGCTGCCCGTCCGGAGAGAGCACGAGCCCGGTACAGGTGATGTGGCCGGGCGAGAATTGCCGGCGCGAGAAGGGCTCGTGCGTATGCGCGAGAAGCATAAGGACCAGCTCCCTGCTCTTCATCGCAGCGCCATCGGAAGCATCCTTGAAAGTGCGAGCCAGGCAATCCGCCTCGGAAGGAGTGGGCATATAAAACGAAAAAAGCCTCCGGGGTGAGCCGGAGGCTTTGTGTTTAAACCGGGCAACTTCCTACTCTCCCACACAGTTGCCTGTGCAGTACCATCGGGGCTGAGGAGCTTAACTGCCGTGTTCGGGATGGGAACGGGTGGGTCCTCCTCGCTACGGTCACCCAGAAAGCGGTGACAAAG
>DATGMB010000099.1:0-21284 GCA_035293845.1 Bryobacteraceae bacterium | reverse complement strand
GCCCGGCGCCGCCCGGGTGAGGGCGGGCGCGGCGTGCTCGACCCGCACCCGCGCGCCTTCCTCCAGTCCCAGCGCACCCTCTGCGATCACCCGCGCGCCCGCCGCGATGCCGGCCAGAATCTGCACCGCGCCGCCCTGGCGTGCTCCGATTGCGACCGCGTTCGCGTGCGCGCGGCCGCGCGTTACCGTCCACACCACGGTCTGGCCCTCCGGAGTCGCCACTAGCGCCGATTCCGGCACTACGATGGCATTGGGCACGGTCGCGGTTACGATCGAGGTCCGCACCGTCTCCCCCGGCTTCAACTCTTCGCGCGGATTTAGCGCCTGGACCCAGACCTCGACCGTCGTCGTGCCGGGATTTGCCGCCGGGCTCACCACCGTGACGCGCCCCGGCGCCTCCACGTCTCCGCCCGGCGCCCGGATGGTCGCCGCGTCGCCCACGCGGATGCGGGAAACCTCGGTCTGCGGCACGTTGGCGCGCGCTACGACGCTCGCGATGTTCATGATGGTAGCGACCGGCTGCCCGGTGCTGGCCATGTCCCCCTGGTACAGCGGGCGGGAGGCGACCACGCCGCCGATCGGGCTCCGCACGATCGCATACCCCGCCTGCGCTTCGGCCGATTCCGCCTGCTCCCGCGCCTGCCGCACCTGCGCCTCCGCGGCCGCGATCTGCTCGCGCCGCGCCACGGCCTCGAGGGCGCGCAGATGCTCCTCGGCGGTCTTCCACTCGGCGGCCGCCTGGGCATACTGCGTCTGCGCCTCATCTACCAGCTTGCGGGCCAGCGCGCCCTGCTCGTAAAGCCACCGACGGTTGTCCAGCAGGCGCCGCGCCGAATCCGCCGCTTGCCGCGCCGCGGCGAGGTCCGCGCGCGCCTTCGTCTCCGCTTCCGGGACCGTGGCGCCCGCAGTGTTCCTCAGGTTGGATTGCGCCTGCGCCGTTTGCGCGTGCGCCGCCCGCGCCGCCGCCAGCAGGTCGCGATTTTCCATGCGCGCGAGCGGCTGCCCGGCGCGCACGTGGTCGCCCCGGTTCACGTAGAACCGTGCCACCGGCGAAGAAATCTTCGGCATCACGTCGGCCTGTTCCACCGGGTACAGTGTCGCGTCCGCGGTGATGACCCGCCGGATCGTCTGCCGCGCCGCGGTGGCGAGCCGTACCGGCGCTGCTGCCTCCGCCGTGGGTAACTCGCGCTGTTTCGCGCATCCCGCGGCCGCCAGCGCCCCGCTCAGGACCGCGAATTCCGCCGCCCCCATCCGCACACCGGCTCAGCCGGCAAAGGCGATGCCAGCGTGTGCGAAGCCGCGCGCATGCCACGCGCTCGTGGAAACTTGCCGGGGGAGCAATCCGGCAATCTGATCCGAAACTGCCCCGTCACAAATTTGCACTCCTTCACCCACCCCTGAGTCACTCACGTTTACCCTCATTTGCGGTTAGCTGGCCGACCTCGCGTGTGAAATCGCACACTGCCGTTTATCACCTAAGTCAAATCGCCGATAGTGCCGTTTTTCGGATTGGAGATAACCTGTACATCAGGCTTAACGACCATCAGAGTTCACACAGTTTACACGGAGGGCTGTTTATGAACCGGCTCAGAGACTCAATGTTCACATACGAGGATCCGCTGACGTACCTTCCCCGCAAACCCGTACAGGAGTTCGCGAAGCGCCGCGTCATCTACGATCCCCAACAACCGTCCGACCACCTGTACGTGGTCATTCTCGGCCGGGTTAAGATTGCGAACACGTCCGACGACGGCGCCCAGATGGTGGCCCGTGTCGTCTCCGCCGAAGGCATTTTCGGCGAGTGCTCGCTGGTGGGCGGGGGCCGGCGCACCGAGTGCGCTACGGCGCTCGACAACGTCACCGTGATGTCCTGGACTGCCGCCGAGATCGAGCAGCAGATTGAACGCGAGCCGCGCCTCGGCCTCGCGTTGTCCCAGCATCTGGTGCGTCAGTGCATCGAGCTGCAGGACCGCATCGAGAGCATGGCTGTCTACAAGACGCCGGAACGCGTGATGCTCGCGCTGCTCCAACTCGGCGACACGCTCGGCACTCCGATGGCCGATGGCGCGACGCGAATCGGCGCCCTCACCCATCACACGCTGGCCGAGTATGTCGGCACCTCGCGTGAGATCGTGACGTTCCAGCTCAACCGGCTGCGCCGTCTCGGTCTGCTGCGCTACTCGCGCAAGCACATGGACATCTACAGCGCGGCGATCCAGTCGATCCTGCGCGAGCAGGGCGTCGACCTGCCTCATCTCCACACCGCGATGAGCGCCGGCGGCTAAAGGCGATCCGCGGGCCGGCCAGGGCCGGCCCGCAGCTTCCGCAGTCCCTCAGTCGTACACGAAATGGAGGACCTTCTTCAGGTCCTCCCAGGCTTCCCGCTTCGCATCCTGGTTATACGCCCGCAGCAGGAACGAGGGGTGATACGTCACCATCACCGGGATGTCGCGCCACTGAAACCACTTCCCGCGCATCTTGGTAACGCCTTCCTTGTGCCCCGTCAGCGCGCGGGCCGCCGTCCCACCCAATGCAACGATCGCCTTCGGATGAATGGTGGTGAGCTGGCGGAACAGGAACTGCCCGCAGATCTCCATCTCGTCCGGCTCCGGGGTGCGGTTGTTGGGCGGCCGGCACTTCACCACGTTGCAGATGTAGACATCGTCCCGCTTCAGCGGGATCCCTTCGCGCTTTGCGGTGTTCTCGATCATCTGGGTCAGCAACTGCCCGGCCCGCCCGACGAACGGAATGCCCTGGGCGTCTTCATCGGCCCCCGGCCCCTCGCCGACGAAAACCAGCGGCGAGTGCTCGTTCCCCACTCCGAATACGATGTGCGTCCGCCCTTCATGCAGGCGGCAGCGCTTGCAATCGCCGATGTCTTCCAGGATGGGAAGCAGGCTGCCGGATTCAGCAGATCGGCTCGCCTCCGGCGGGGGTTGGGGGTTGGGGGTTGGGGGACCGGGCGCCGAGGCGGCTTGAGGCACCCCCTGCTCCGCCGGCAGCGCCGCGGCGCCGCGCTCTCCAATCCCCGACCCCCGATCCCCAATCCCCTTTCGGTACAGTTCCTTCACTCCCAAGTCCCGGTAAAATTCCAGGTATCGTTTCAGCTCGTCAGCGTCCAGGGGCGGCATGCAGGGCTAGTCTCAGTTTGATGGCTTCGTCGAGAATGCGGTCGGCGATTTCGCGCTTGGAGGCGCGGGGCAGGGAAATGGTCTCCCCGGTGCGCAGCGCCAGGATGACTTGGTTGCGATCGGATTCGAACCCGCTATCCGCGCCGCCGACCAGGTTCCCGACCACCATATCGCAGTTCTTGCTATCGAGCTTGCGCCGCGCCTCCTGCTCCAGGTTTTCGGTCTCGGCCGCAAAGCCGATCAGCAGCCGGTCGCCCTTCTTGCGGCCCACTTCCGCCAGAATATCGGGCGTCGGGTCGAGCTCCAGCGATATCCGAGCGGCGGTTTTTTTGACCTTCTGGGCCGGCACTTTGCCGAGGTGAAAATCGGCGACGGCGGCGGCTTTGATCACGACTGCCGCCTCCGGGAGATGTTCCAGGACCTGCTCGCGCATCTCGGCGGCCGTGCGCACGGCCAGCAGTTCGACGCCGCGCGGCGGTGCCAGGTGCACCGGGCCGGAAACCAGCACCACGCGCGCGCCGCGCGCCGCCGCGGCCTCGGCCAGCGCGTATCCCATCTTGCCGCTCGACCGGTTCGAGATGTAGCGCACCGGGTCGAGCGGCTCCTGCGTCGGTCCCGCCGTGATGAGCACGACCTCGCCTTCGAAATCCCGCCGGCGGCGCATTTCCGCGCCGATCGCCGCCGCGATCTCCTCCGGCTCGGCCATTCGCCCCGGGCCGGTCATCCCGCAGGCCAGATATCCGCTCCCCGGCTCCGCGATGCGGTGTCCTCGCCGCCGCAGGGTCTCCAGGTTGGCCTGTGTAGCCGGGTGCTGCCACATGTTGACGTTCATCGCGGGCGCCAGCACGACGGGTCCGGTAAATGCCAGGTAGAGCGTGGAGAGGAAGTCGTCCGCCAGCCCGTGCGCCAGCTTCGCCATCAGGTCCGCGGTCGCCGGAGCGATCGCCAGCAACTCATGTTCCTGCGCGACGGCGATGTGCTCGATGGCCGCCTCGATGGCGAACAGATCCGTCAGGGCTCTGCGCCCGGTGAGCGCCGCGAAGGTCAGCGGCTGCACGAACTCGCACGCCGCCGCCGTCATCACGGCCTGCACCTCGTGCCCGTCCTGCATCAAGCGCCGCGCCAGCTCCGCCGCCTTGTAAGCCGCGATGCCGCCGCCAACACCGAGAAGGATTTTCATAAGCCGGGAGAGCGCCTTTGACGCAGAGGCACAGAGGCGCGGAGAAAATGCGATTCGAGACCTCTGTGTCTCCGCGTCTCTGCGTCAGGAACTACAGTACGGGCTCGACCGGAATCTCCGGCTCCGGGGCTTCGCCGGTCAGGCTGTACTTCACCAGCCCGCGCCGGACTTCCTCCATCGCGATGATGGTCGGTTTCTTCGACGACGTGGGCAGGACCGGGCGCGCGCCTCCCTGAAGCTGCCGCGCGCGCTTTGCCGCGACAATGATGAACCGGTAAGTGCTCTGCTCCGGATCGTCCGGCAGAGTGCAGTGGGCGTTGTTGCGTGGGGCTCGATCAGCCATTACTTCGATACCTCGTCAGTCCCCGCAGGCCGGGCTTGCCCGGCCCCTACGGGCGTGATAAACGTTTCCAAAATCGGCCGGATTTCCTCTTCCATGCGGGTCCGCCGCACCCGCTCGGCACGCACGATGGAGGCCAGCGTTTCATGCGATTCCTCCAGGTCCCGATTGACCAGAACATAATCGTACGCGTGATAGTTGCGAATCTCTTCCGCGGCTTCCCGGAGGCGCCGTTCGATCACCTCGTTCCGGTCCTCGCTCCGCGCCCGCAACCGCTGTTCCAGGATCTCGCGGGACGGCGCCAGGATGAACACACTGACGGCACCGGGAATTTTATCCTTTAATTGTCTCGCACCTTGCACATCGATGTCGAGTACCAGGTCCCGGCCCTCCGCCCGCGCCTGTTCCAGCACCCCGCGGTGGGTCCCATAGTAATTGCCGAACACCTCGGCCCATTCCAGAAACTCGCCGTCTGCGAGCATGCGCTCGAAGTCCGCGCGCGACACAAAATGATAGTTCTGCCCGTCGATTTCGGCGCCGCGCGGCTTGCGCGTGGTATACGACACGGAGAACTTCAGCCGCGGCACCCGCTCGAGCAGCCGCGCCACCAGCGTCGATTTCCCCGAGCCGGAGGGGGCGGAGATGATGAAAACTGTGGTCATGCCTCTTGACGCAGAGACACAGAGACACAGAGAGAGCATGAGATCAGCCTTCCTCTGCGTCTCTGCGTCTCTGCGTCAGATGAATCTCTCATTCTCCTCCGCTACTCCACGTTTAACGACTGCTCGCGGATCTTATCGATCTCCGATTTCGCGGCCAGCGCCAGGTCCGTGATCGTCAGGCCGAGGTCGCCCAGGCCGCCGGTCTTGGAGAGAATCGTGTTCGATTCGCGATTCATTTCCTGGAGCAGAAAGTCGAGGCGCTTGCCGATTTCGCCGCCGCCCGTCAGCATCGCATCGAGGTGCGCGGCATGCGTGCGCAGGCGCACCAGCTCCTCGGCGATATCGCTGCGGTCCGCCAGAATCGCGGCCTCCTGCGCCAGCCGCTGCGCGTCGATCGTAGCGCCGTGCAGCAGCTCGGAGAGGCGCTCCCGCAGGCGGCGCTGGAAAGCCGGAACCGCGCCGGCGCGGATCTCCTCCATGCGCGCCACCATGCCGCACAAGCCGCGGCAGCGCGCGCGGATCTCTTCCGCAGTCGCCGCGCCTTCCCGCTCGCGGAACACATTGAACACCGTGACCGCTTCCGCGGCCGTCTCGACCACCGCCCGCGCCAGGGTGTCCCCCAGCTCCGCCTCGCCCCCGGTGCTCAGCATGCCCGGGATGCGCAGCGCCGAATTGAGATCGGGTTCGCCGGGGAGCTGAAACTCCGCCGCCGCCTCCCGAAAAGCGCGCAAATAGGCACTCAGGAGCTCGCGGTTGACCGCCGGAGCTTCGCCGGCAGTGCGCGCCAGCGCCACATGGACCTGCACGTGCCCGCGCGCCACGCCGGCCTTGATGACCGCCCGGATCTCATGTTCCAGCCCTTCGAGCTCCGGGGCCATATGGAAGTGGAGGTCCAGCCCGCGGTGATTCACGCCCTTCAGGCTGACCGTGATTTCGCCCTGCTCGACCGTGCGCCGAACGCGGGCGAAGCCGGTCATACTGCGGACCTTCATGGCCGCGCCTCCGCCAGGATATTAGGAAACCCCGGATGCACCGCTCGCCCCGCAGGGGCCGGCCACGGCCGGCCCGGGCCGGCGGCGGCGGCAATTTCGCCATTATTGGTGGGCCGCAGGCTCAGTGGCCGCCTCATGATTCCACCGCCGCCTGGGCCTGTTCGAACTGCAGCTCATGCAGCCGCCGGTAGATGCCGCCGCCGGCCAGCAGTTCGGCGTGCGTGCCGGTCTCGCGGATGCGTCCCTTTTCCAGAACCACAATGCGGTCGGCGCGCCGGATGGTCGAAAGCCGGTGCGCAATCACGATCACGGTACGGTGCTCCATCAGGTTGGCCAGCGCCCTTTGTACCAGCATTTCGGACTCGGTGTCCAGGTGCGAAGTGGCTTCGTCCAGGATCAGGATTGGGGCGTTCTTGAGCAGCGCGCGCGCAATCGCCAGGCGCTGCCGCTGCCCGCCGCTCAGCTTCAGCCCGCGGTCGCCGATCACCGTGTGGTAGCCATCCGGCAGCCGCTCGATGAACTCATCGGCCAGCGCGCTCTTCGCCGCCGCCCGGATCTCCTCCATCGGCACGCCCGGACGCCCGTAGGCGATGTTGTTCGCCACCGTGTCATTGAACAGGAAGGTATCCTGCGCCACCAGCCCGATCTGCGCCCGCAGCGCTTCGAGGCTGAGGTCGCGCACGTCGTGGCCGTCCACTCGCAGCGCGCCCGCGGTCACATCGTAGAAGCGCGGCACCAGGCCGGCCAGGGTGCTCTTGCCTGCGCCGCTCGGCCCTACCAGGGCCACCACTTCGCCGGCCTTCACCTCCAGATCCACGCCCTGCAACTGAAAGCCGTTGGGCGAGCCGGGGTAGCGGAACCCGACGCCATCGAATACGATCGCGCCGCGGAAGCCCGCGAGCCGTATCGCGCCCGGCTTCTCCACGATGGTCTCCTCGTGATCCAGGTACTCGAACACCTTCTGCGAAGCTCCCAGCGCCTGCTGGAAAATGTTCTGAATCCCCACCAGCCGCTTGAGCGGCTCGAGCAGTAATAGCAGCGCCATCAGGAAGCTCACGAAATCGCCCGCACTGATGCGATTGTCTTTGATGTTGAGCCGCGCGTAAGTGAGCAGCCCCACGATCATGAGGAGCCCGATGAAATCCATCAGGGGCGAGGAAATCGCCTGCTGCATCACGTACCGGAGATTCGACTTTAGCAGCCGCCGCGACGCCTCGCGGAACTTCTGCGATTCGTATGCCTCCGCGCCGAACGCCTTTACAGCCATGTGGCCGCTCAGCGTTTCCTGCAGGATCTGGTTCAACTCTGCCTGCCGGTCCTGCGCGCCCCGGCTGGTGCGCCGGATGCGCCGCCCGATTCGATTCACCGGCAGCATCACCGCCGGCAGAATGGTCAGGCTCACGGCCGCCAAGCGCCAGTCCGTCGAAAGCAGCACGAACAGCAGCGCCGCCGCGCTGAAGATCTGCCGGAAGAAATCGGCCAGCATTTGCGAGGTGGCAAGCTGCACCCGGTCGATATCGTTCATGATCGACGACATCAGGCGCCCGGTCGAGAGCCGGTCGAAAAATGCCGCGCCCTTGCGCAGCACCTTCTCGAAGACCGCCGTCCGCAGGTCCGTCACCGCCGAAAACCCGGCGTAGCTGATCAGATAATTGCCGAGATAATCGCAGATTCCTTTCAGCAGGAAGGCGCTCACCAGCGCGAACGCCACCATATTCCAGATGCTGTTGTGGAACGGCACGATCCGCTCGAGGTAGATCTGGTGGCCGAGGATCGGCTTGGCCAGCAGCGGCGTCAGGCCGGGCGAGCGCACCGGCGTCAGCACGCGGTCGAAGATCGGCCGCACCAGCAGCGCCAGCGCCCCCTGCGCCGCGCCGGCGATCGCCATCAGGATCACCGAGACGAAAATATGCGGCGCATACCGGCGCGCATACCCGAGCAGCCGCATCAGTTCCTTCATGCCGCCACCTGCAGCCGAGCCAGCGCTTCGATCACCTGCCCGACCGCCGCGGGCGTCCGGATGACTTCGCTCGCCGTCCGCCACGGTCCCCAGATCGCCGGATCGGAAGCGCTGAAAATCACGGCGACCGGCAGCCCGAACGCCGCCGCCATGTGCGCCGGCCCGGAATCGTTGCCCACAAAGAGTGCCGCCGAAGCGAGCAGCGTCTTCACTTCGTCGAGCGGCGCCCCGCGCAGCGCACGAAACCGCGCGAATGGCGCGAAATTGTCGCCCGTCCCGCCGATCAACACGGGCTCCATCCCGTGCGCCGCCAGATGTTCGGCAACGGCCACAAAATTCTCCGCCGCCCAGGTCTTCCCGGCCGCCGTCGCGAACGGATGAATGACCGCGATCGGAGCCGTGACCGTGGAGGAGCGGTGCGCCGCCCGCGCGGCCAGCCGTGCCCGCGGAATCTCGCAGATTTCAGCCCCCAAATAAAAAACGGCGCTCGCCAGATGCTCCGCCGTGTGCACCTTCCGCCCGGTCCCCAAAATCTCCTGCGCCCGCGGAATCCGCACGTTATAAACGAACCCGTTCCGGAAATGCGCGAACCCGGCGCGCAGCCCTGCGCCGGAAGCCGCCGTCAGCCACGCGCTTCGCGGGCCGCCGTGCAGGTTCAGGCACAGCCGCGGACCCCACCGCCGCAGCGTGCCCGCCTCGGGCGGCAGAATCTCCGCCAAATCGGGATTGCCTTCAAAAACTCCGCGGAACCGCTCCTCCACGACCACCGCCACGCGCAGATCCGGCCGCGCGCGCTTCAGGATGTGGAGCGCCGGCGTGGTGAGGACACAATCGCCGAGCGAGCGCAGCCGGACGACGGCCACGCGGCTCGCCTGCGGCAGGGATTCCAGAATGCTGCCCACCGCCGCCTATTCTTCGATGCGGGCCTCGTCCACCAGCATGACGGGAATATCGTCCCGGATCGGGTAGACGCGGTGGCACTCGACGCACTTCAGCCCGCTCTGGTCGGGCTTGAGGTCCAGTGCGGCCTTGCACACTGGACACACGAGGATTTCCAGCAGTTCCTGGCTGATGGCCATAGATCCTCTTAGTTTAGCAAGGCGGCATGGGGCAATGGCCGGGCGCCGTTCCTATTGGCGCTGCCGCGACGTACTCGGGCGCGTAATTCAACCTGCCGTCGCCAATCAGAAAATCCAGGCCGCCCGCGGCCAGATATTCCCGATGAACAGCGGACAGGCCGTCGGCGGTAAGGGAAGTGCCCACGGCATCGAATTTTCTGTGCCATCGAGTTCCCTTGACCGATACGCCGCCGCTGGCGAGCCGGTCGATCGCCGTGAACGCGAAACTCTGTGTTCTGCCGTCATTCCATCCCAGGCGGGCAAAGACGCCGGCCTCCGCGCTGATCGCCTGGTCAAAACGGATCCCGGCACCATATTTGAGCGTGCCGGCGCGATCCGTCGGCGAAGTCCGGCACGGGCCAGCATCCTGATATCGCGATGCTCGCAGACAGGATTCTGTATAAAGTCATCGTCTCCTCCCTTCCGCTTGCTTGCGGTCCGTGTTACCGCCGGACAATGCCGGCCAGTTGCAGGACTCGAAATCCCAGCAGTCCGAACATGAGAAGCAGGTAGCCGCGCAGAGCGAACAGGCACAGGCGCACGGTCCTGGTCATGCGCATCGGTCCCAGATGCTCGGTATCCACCTTTTCCTCAGGGGCATCGTCCAACGGGTGAACAATGGTGAAGGCCATGTTGGCCTGCCTTTTCAAACGGTCCTTTTCCGCAGTCGGTGTCATTGCAATTCCTCCTCTTATGAATTGGGAAACAGCCGGGGCGCGGCTACCTGCGCTGCGAGCAACAACGACAGAACGAACAGAACAACCACAATGGTCCAGTTCACAAGGTTGTTCCAGCGCCGGTTGGCGAATCGTTCCCCCAGAACCTCTTTGTCGTTCAAGAGGAGTTGCAGGAAGACGATCGCGGACGGCAGCATCAGGCCCGCAAGAACTTGCACGCTCAGAATGATCAGTTGCAGCGGCGCTTTCGGAATCAGGACCAGCCCCGCCGCCGCCATCACACAAAATCCATAAACGGCGTAGAAGCCCGGCGCTTCGCGAACGGGCTTTTGAAGGCTGTGGGGCCAACCTTTGACTTCGCCATAAGCCCAGGCGCTCGAAAGCGAGATCGTCGTGGTTCCCAGAACCGCCGCGTTGATCATCAGCAGCAGAATGGCGTTCTTCAGGAACGGTCCAAAAATTCCGCCTAACTGCAGGGCCATCTGAGCAGGGTCCGTGAAATCCCAGTGGCGCTGGAAGGCCGCGTTGCCCGCCAGCATCATACAGCCGGCGACCAGGATCGTGAACACCGCGCCGATGAACGTGTCCAGCCTTGCCCAGCGGAGATCCGAAAAGCGCAGGCGCTTGTCCGCCACACAGCTCTGCTGAAAGAAGAGCTGCCACGGGGCAATCGTCGTTCCGACAATGGCGATCACCAGAAACAACCAGCCTGCGGTGAAGCCGCTTGCCGGGACCGAAGGAATCACCGTGTGCCGAAGCCATTCCCGCGAGCCGGCGTGAACCCGGAACGCAATCGCAAACCACGCCACGTCGAGCAGACAGAGGAACACCACCACCCGCTCCCACCGGCGATAGCTTCCGGTCATTACGAGCGCGGTGAGCCCCAGCCCTGCGGCCGGCACGCCGAGCCGCGGATCGATGCCGAGCTTACCGAGGACGAGGGCGATCGCGGCAAACTCGGTCACCAGTGTAAGGAAGTTCAGAAGCAACAGATCCGCGAGTGAAAAGCGGCCCCACCACTTTCCGAACCGGCGATAGATCATCGCTGCGTGGCCCTGCCCGGTAGCGATTCCGAGCCGGACCACCATTTCCTGGACGAAGTAGCAGATCGGCAACAGGAGCAGCAGCAACCACAAAAGGTGCGTGCCGTACTGCGCGCCCGCCTGGACGTAGGTCGAGACCGCACCCGCATCGTTGTCCGCCTCCATGACGATGAGGCCGGGTCCGAAGACCATCAGGAACGTGAGCGCGTGCGCTGCCCACTTATTCGAGACCTGGATCGGCTGGATTGGATTGGCGACAAGCGTGTTCTTGGTGGCCGGATGATTCATTGTCATCGCGTGGTTCCCGGTCGTACGGCGGCAAACGAGTACCCGAAGCCGCGGCGCGCGTCGGCCTGCACACAACGTCCTCCGGGCAGAGTGGTACCGGCTATTGAAGATAAGAGCGCGGAAAGCCTGCGCTATCGAATCAGAGGCGGGAACCCGTCAGAGAGGGAGGCTCGGCTGATTCGGTATCGATCTGCTGTTCGCGCAAGCGACTATGACCGCCGTCAGACAAGGTGGGCCTCCTTTCTCGCGAGATATAGGCTCGACCGGTCCGGTCTGCCCATAGACAGGGTATACCCGCCGGGGTATCCTTGTAAAGTCTTTCCGCCAATTATTTTTGTAAAGATTGTTGCTATGGCGCACACCATCGAGGAGAAGAAGAAGCTGCTGAACCGCGTCCGCCGGATCATGGGACAGGTCGCGGCGATCGAGAAGTCGCTGGACCAGGAGAGCGCGGACTGCTCCGATATCCTCCACAACATCTCGGCCTGCCGCGGTGCAATGGACGCCCTGATGGCCGAGGTGATCGAGGGCCATATTCGCTATCACATCCTCCCCAGGAACGGGTCGGCAACCGATGAACAGGCCCGCGCGGCCGATGATCTCGTCAGCGCCTTGCGCGCCTATCTCAAGTAGCCGCGCCGCATGCGGCCGGATCACAGGTCCGTGCCGAAGCCGTAGTGGTCGAGGATCGCCCCCAGGAGCGCCGGTTGTTCGGACCAGCTTGTCCCGCGATCGAGAATCTTCAGGTGCCGGGCGCAGGTGTCGAAGAGGGCGCACGCCGTCCTCGCCGGATCGTAGCGGGAACGGTAGTAGATCCCGTCCGGCTTCGCCGGATGCGACCGCAGCGCGTGAGACCACCTCTGCGGGTTCCGATACCCGCGGCCGCTTGCGATACTGCCCTCGGCTCCGACCCGCGTGAGCCCGCCGGAATCGGCCAAATCGATCAGCCGCAGGTCCCGCGAAAACCGAACTCGGCACAGCCGCCCCTGCTTGAGTTGGATCGCCGGGATGAATCGGGTCCGCAGCGCGCCGCGTCCGATCGATTCCATGAACGCGCCGTATTCGTCCACTGCCAGATAGAGGACTCCGTATTCTCCGCCGGGCGCATCCCACCGGTTCGCGCCGGTCCTGCCGAAGAAAACGGGATCGCATCCGGTTCGATAGCTGCGGAACCAGGCATCATGCCTGGAAGCGGTATAGATCAGCGGTTCCCGGTCATGAAGATCGGCCGGCGGCGGTTGGAACACTTACCCGCCCTGTTCGCCGTAAGCGGAAGCCGCGCGCACCACATCGCCCATCGTGCGCTTGCCCTCCTGCAGGACTTCGAGCGGCGTCCGATCCTCCAGCAGCGGGCTGGGATTGAGGAAAAACGTGATCTGCTCCCAACTGTCCCGGCCGCGCAAAGCCGCCAGCACCGGCTCGAAATTCGACAGCCCGAACTGCCAGGCCGGATAGCGAAAGCCCTTGCGCCCGAGTTCGACACCGAGCAGTTTTCCTTCCTTGCGCCGCTTATCGATCGCCTGGCGCGTGATCCGCAGCAGCTTGGCGGCTTCCGCCGAAGTAAGCGCGCCCCCTTCGGCCTCGAGGAGCCTGCGCTTGGCCTCGATGCCTCGCAGGCGGGCGCCCGCCAGCGGATCGGTCGCGCGCAGGCTCGCCAGCGCTTCCTCGTTTTTCAGTGCGGAGAGCAATACGCTGCAATCGGTCGGAGCCTGCACGGCTTCGGCGAGCTTGCTTTCCTCGAGTCCCTGGAGTTGCTCGATCGCCCGCAGAGACCGCTGCAGGAAAATCTTGCGCACGGGATTCGCCTTCTCCGCAGCCGACGGCCTCGTCTTGAAAATGATGTGAAATGCCTTCGCATCGGCGTGCTGCTCGACCGAGAAACCCCTCACCTGGACCACGACCTTTTTCTTCGGCGTCCGCCAGGAGACCTGTTCGCTATCGGAAGCAAATTGCCATGCGGACAGGCGGGCAATCGGCATCTTGACATGCACCGTCCGCCCGGTGGCCGTGGTCTCCACATCCGGCAAATCGGCGTTCGCGAATTCCGCCTTCAAGGAGCGCACCGCGCCGGAGATGTTTGCCGGCTCGATGGTGACCGTGCTGGTTGCCATAGTTGCTCCCCATCTCCAGGGTACAACAAAAGCAACCCATCCGGAGCGCGGGCAAATTGCTGCGCTATGCCTTTGCGGCCCCCTTCATCTCGTTGCGAGCCTGAGCAATAGCGGCCAGATACTTCCGCGCGCGGTCTTCGATCACATCGAAGCGGCCCTGCGCCACCGATTGGCCATCCACCAGTTCGCCGCCGACGCCGCACGCGCACGAGCCGGCCTTGAGGAAATCCCCGATCGTCTCCAGGTTGACGCCGCCCGTCGGGATCATCTCGATGTGCGGGAACGGCCCCTTGAGCGCCTTGATGTACTTGGCCCCGCCCACGTTGCCGCACGGGAAAATCTTCACCGCGTCAGCCCCCGCCTCCCACGCCGCCAGCACTTCGGTCGGTGTGAGCGCGCCCGGGCAGACGGCCTTGGAGTAGCGCTTGGCCATCTCGATCGTCGAAGCGCGCAGGCTCGGTGTCACGAAGAACTCCGCGCCGGCCAGCATGCAGATGCGCGCGGTTTCCGGATCGAGCACCGTTCCTGCGCCCAGAACCATCTCGCCGCCGAACCGGTCCGCCGCCTTTTCCAGCGCGCGAACCGCGCCCGGCACCGTCATGGTGATCTCGGCCGCGCGGATGCCGCCGCGGTAGAGTGCCGCCACGGTCTCAACTGCGCCCTCCGCGCTCGAACAGCGCACCACCGGCACAATTCCGACCTCGGTGAGGGACGCGAGAATTTCCTTCGACGCCATGAGGCCACGGTATCACGTAGTACGAGCGGGCGGCGTCCGCCGTCCGGCAAAAAAATTCCTCGATTTTTTAGTAGACAAAGAGGTCTGAAACTGCTACTATGAAATCAACACAGACAGCATCCCAGGGCGGTGAGTCCCCTCCCACCGCCCCTCTCTGAGTGCAGGGCCTCGGGATACTCAGCCCCGGGGCCCTCTTCATTTTGGTCCGCCTGTTTGAAACCTCCCGCGTGGAACTCACGTCTCCGGTCCGAGAGCGAAACGAATGCGTGAAATGACTCCCCTGCGTCCGCGCCGGGCCGCAGCGGTTTGCGGTCTGCTGGCCGTATTTACCATCTGGATCGCACCCGCATCCGCGCAGGAGGGGACCATCGCCGGAACCGCGAAGGACCCATCCGGAGCGGCGATTGCGGGAGCGGTTGTGAACCTCCAGTCCGCCGCATCGACCGGCGAGCGCACGACCGTCACGGACGATGCCGGCGCATTCCGCTTTTCCCCCGTTGCGCCGGGAACTTACCGGATCATGATCACCGCCGGTGGATTTGCGGTCTGGACGGACACGAATGTGGCCGTCGCGCCCGGCGGGAATGCAGCTATTTCCGCAACGCTCCAGCTCGCGCCCGCCTCCACCCAGGTGAATGTGAGTCTGCCGCCGCACGAACTGGCGGCCGAGCAGATCAAGGCCGAGGAGAAACAGCGGTTGGCCGGCATTTTTCCCAATTTCTTCGTCACTTACGATCCGCACGCCGCTCCGCTCACCGCGGCCCAGAAATTTCAGCTCGGCTGGAAGATGTTCTTCGATCCGGTGCCGATCCTGTTCAGCGGCATTGGCGCGGGAATTCAGCAGGCGCGCAATAACTTCCCCGAGTACGGGCAGGGAGTGGAGGGCTATGCGAAGCGGTTCGGCGCCAATTACGCGGATCGCGTCGACGGCATTCTGATCGGCCACGTCGTGACGCAGGCGCTCCTTCATCAGGACCCGCGCTACTTTTACAAGGGCACCGGCAGCTTCCGTTCGCGCTTTCTATATGCCATCGGCACAGCGTTCGTCGCCAAGGGCGACAACGGCCACTGGCAGCCCGCATATGCCAATGTTCTGGGAGGCCTGGCGTCTTATGAGCTCTCGACCCTGTATCGCCCAGGCACTTCGCGCCCCGGCTTGCGCCTCTTCCATACGTTCCTGCTGGATTTCTCCGGCAGAGCGACCCACAACCTGTTCCAGGAATTCGTGGCGCGCAAGGTGACGACGCATGTGCCGCGAACCCTGTCGCAAGGGCAGCCGGTCCTGCGCGCCGGCACGCCGGTTTCGCTCATTTCGATCGAAGACCTGAGCGCGAAGACCGCGGAAAACGCGGGGCCCATCGGCTTTGTGCTCGCTGGCGATCTGCGGGTCGATGGCGTGGTCGTCGCCAAGGCCGGATCGCAGGCGTGGGGCAGGGTGCGGTATCCTACCGTCCCCGGCGGCAACGGTGAAATCCGCGTGGATCTCGAAGGCATGCGCCTCACCATCGGGAAGGTGGACGTTCCGCTGCGGAGCACACCGGTGAAAGATGGCGGCGGAGCGCTGGAGTACCATCGGCTCGAAAACTCCGGCCGGATTGCCCTGGTCCTGTACGTGGATCGCGATGTGCCGCTCCCGCCGGCTGAATAGGAAAACGCGCGCGCCATGCTATTCTCAACGGGAAATGCGCGCTTTGTCACTAGTTTCCCTGTTCTGTGCCGCGCTACCCGCTTTTGCCTGGGGGCCCGAAGGACACTCGCTGATTGCCCGCATCGCCGAGGCCCAGCTCACGCCGGAGGTGCGCGCCCGGGTCGCCGCCATTCTCGGGCCGGACCGCACCATGGCATCGGTCGCCAGTTGGGCCGATGAAATCCGCCGCGAGCGCCCTGCTTCGGGCCCGTGGCACTATGTCGACATCCCGTTCAACAAATCGCATATCGACCTGGTCCGCGATTGCGCCAAAGACGGCTGCGTGGTAACCGAGATCGCGGTGCTGCGCCGCGCGCTGCACGACCCCGCAACACCAGCGACCGAGCGCCGCGAAGCGCTGATGTTCCTGATCCATTTCGTGGGCGATATGCACCAGCCGCTGCATTGCATCGACCGCGACGACAAGGGCGGCAACGGCGTCGCGACCGAGTTCGCCGGCCGCCGCGGCAACCTGCACGGCGTGTGGGATAGCGCGCTGTTGGCGCGCCTCGGCACCGAGCAGCAGCTCCTGCCGGCGCTTTCGCAGGAATCCGCCGCGCACGCGAAGAAGTACGGCAAGGGCACGGTAGCGCAGTGGGCCGAGCAGTCCCACAAGGTCGCGGTGAAAATCGTTTACGGCAAGCTGCCCAAGGCCGAAAGCGGCAAAGCGGTCGTGCTGGACGCCGCCTACGAAAGGTCCGCCGATCCGGTCATTCGCCACCAGATCGAGCTCGCCGGTGCGCGCCTGGCGAAGGTGCTGAATACCGAGCTGGAGTAGCCTCGTCTGCCCCGGCGCGCCGGCCCAGGGGCCCTCGCTGCCTACTCCACCTTCAGCTTCGCCAACGTCCCGCTCATGCGCATCTCCCTGGCGCCGTTGTTCAGCAGGAACACCAGCCGGCCGTCGTCCTGCGCCGTGCCGCGCCCGGTGAAGACCTCGTCGTCGGCGGTTTTGAGGCTCAAGTCCGTGACCTGGAGGTGGGGGGACCACGCGACGTTGCAGCTTCCCGTGACCGTCCGCCAGGGCAGCGCGCCTCCGGCATCGAGCGCCGATCCGGTGAAGGCGACCTCGGACTTCAGATTGGCGAGCAACTGCGCGCCGGCGCCGCTGGTTTCCATGGTGCCCTCGGCATCCCATTTGCCCGATTGCCAGTCGAGACCCTTCACCCGCGCGGCGACGCGATAGGAAGGCTGCGCGCCGCGCAGGCCGATGGTGACGCGGCCGCTCACCACGGCGCGGCCGAGTTTGGCCTGCACCGCCTCCACGTCGGCCCGCGCCACGTTCCAGCGCCATTGCGCGCGCACGTTTTCCAGGCGCACGGCGCCGAGCGTCAGGGCGCCTACCTGTACCGTGCCCTCCACGTCGCGGCGCTGCATCCAGTCGGGAATGCTGCTGCGGCCGAGCGCCCGCGCGATCAGCCCGCGGTCGCGGCGCAGGCTGGGCAGCAGCTCGGTTTCCAGATCGGCGGCATCCACATCGTCCGCCCGCAGGCGCAGGCGGTCCGGATGCGCGAGCGCGGGATCGTGCCGGTAATCGCCGGTGAAGGAGAGCTTGCCCACGCGCGCCGCAATCTGGTCCAGCAGCACGCGCTCGCCCGCGATCTCCATGCGCGCCGAATCGAAGTGCACCGGATCGGCGAGGCCGTCCACGGCCACATCGGCGTTGCGGATTTCGATGTGGCCGGTCCATTCGCTGCGGGCCGCCTCTTGATGACGGTGCAGATCGCCGCTCCACTCCCCGGCCGTCACGTCCGCCAGCCACGGCACGGCGGCGAGCGCCGCCTGCGCGCGTAACGCGGACGCTTGCATCGAGTCGCTGTGGATGGAAAGGTCCAGGGCGTTGCGGTCGATGGCGTAATCGGCTTCGATCTCGGCCGCGTCATCGCCGGTGTGCACGACGGCCGGCGAGAGCCGCGCGTGAGTGCCGTCCAGCACCATGTAGGCATTGTCGAAGCGGAGCGGCGGCGAGTGCGGCGCGGCCACGGCGGTATCGTGGAAACCGAGCTCACCCTGAAAGCTGCGCTCCGGCGAGTACACCATCGCGCCATCCATCGTGCCGGTCAGTTTGAGGTCCGGGGGAAGCTGCGCGCCCATGTGCTCGGCCAGGCCCATGAGCGGCGCGACGGGAAACCGGTTCCAGTTGAGCTCGACCGCCCAGTGCGGCTGTGCGAGATAGTCGCTGGCGCGGAAGCGGATCAGGAGCGGCGGCAGCTCCCGCCCCGCGGAGTTCGATTCCAGCTCGATCCGCTGGCCGACCAGGTCGAGCTGCCCGCGCACGTCGAGCGGCCAGCCCTGCCCGCCGGAGGGCGGCAGCAAGTCCCAGCGGTGGACATCCTCCACCGTCAGGCGGCCGCGGATGCCGATGTTCTGGATCGGCCCGCCGAGGTGCAGCCGCGAAGTCAGGGTGCCGTGCACGGCGCCGGCTTCGCCGCGCAGCAGCGCGGTCCACTCGCCAAGGCCCGTGCGGTCGAGCGTGAGATCGAGGTCCACGCGCTCGGGCGCCACGAACCAGCGGCCTTTGAGCGAAAAGGAACCCAGTCCTCGGCCGGGGCGATCGGTGCGCGCGGGCTGCGCGTCGCACGAGACCTCCCAGCCGCCCCCGAGCGAGCCCGGCGGCGTGATGTCGAGATCGGCGCCGGTCAGATAGAACACCGATTTGGTGTCCCCGAATTTGAAATTGATGCGGCCGTCGCGCACCTGGATCGCGGGCACGCTGCTCATCACCGAACGGCCGACGAACGAGCTGAAATTCCACCGTCCGGGCTCACCGGCGGGGCCGGTTTTGGTCAGGTTGATGCTCGCATCCTCCAGGCGGATCGACGCGATGCGGAAACGCCCGAGAAGCAGCCACCACAGGCTCGGGCGCACCTCCATGGTTTCGACGTACGCGATGGGCTCGATGCCGATGGACGGATCCTCGTGGATGACTACGCCCGGGCCGCGGTCGTCGCGTTCCACCGAGAAACCCGGACCGCGGAAGAGGTTGAAGCGGACGCGCCCGATTTCGACCTTGCGGCCGAGCGCGCGCTCGAGCGACGACTGCAGTCGCTTGCCGTACTGATCCGCGTTGATGTAAGGCACCACCAGCCCCGCGACAAGGAGCGCGGCGAGCGCGGCGCCGGCCGCCTGAAACAGGCGCTTCCTCATGCCTGCACCTCGATCAGGGATCGGTAGGCGGCGGGATCGTCGATATCGGCGACAATGCCCGGATCGTCGAGATCGAGAAATGCGGTTTGTTCCGCGTGCGCGCGGACGACGTCGCGTGCCGCGGCCGTGGCGGGGAGCGCGAGAAATTCGGGAATGAGCGCCGCCGAAAGCCAGACCGGATGGCCGCGCCGGCCCTGATAACGCGGCACACGAAGAAGAGGGCCGCGCCCGTTCATCATAGAGCCGCGGCTGTCAGGGAGCGGTGTGAGCGCCGCAATGCTTTCAGCGGATACCGCCGGGTGATCCACCAGCGTGAACAGCACGCCTTCGGCCTCGGCCGGCACGGCGCGCAGTCCGGCCTGCAGCGAGCTCGTTTGGCCGCTCCGGTAATCTCCATTCCAGACGAAGGCGCAGGGCTGCCCGGCCCGTGCCTGAATCTCCGCAGCGTGCGCGCCCGTCACCACGATCACCGGCGAGCACACGGCCGAAAACAGACGCACCAGGCGGTCGAGAAATGTCTCGCCCTGGTATTCGAGCAGGGCCTTGGGAGATCCCATGCGCCGCGATTCGCCGGCGGCGAGAATGAGCCCGGCGTTCACTTCGCCAGCACGGCCCGCATCGATTCGTCGGCGAAGACCGACATCTCGAGCGACCGCCAGTTGGAGGCGGCGCGGCGGCGCACCGCGATCATCTCGGCGGCGACGGAGACGGCGATCTCTTCGGGCGAAACGGCGCCGATATCCAGGCCCATCGGAGCATGAAGCCGCTCGAAGGCGGCGCGCGGGATACCTTCCTTTTCGAGTTCGCGGATCACGTTCAGCACCTTGCGGCGGCTGCCGATCATCGCGATGTAGCGGGCGGGCGTGGCTACCGCCAGTTTGAGTACGCGCATGTCATCGCGATGGCCGCGGGTGACGATAATGATATAGCTGTTCTCGTTGATAGCTAGCCGGGCGAAGACCTCCTCGTATTCGCCGGCGTGGACTTCCTTAGCTTCCGGAAAGCGATCGCGGTTGGCGAAGCTCTCACGGTCGTCGATCACCACGGTGGCGAAACCGGCCAGCGTGGCGACCTTGGAAAGGCTCTTCGAGATATGGCCGGCCCCGAAGATGTAAGCGCGCGGGATGGGCAGTACGGGCTCCACGAACACCTCGAGCTGGCCTCCGCAGATCAGGCCGTTGTCGTATGCGGCGTCCTGCCCCAGGTTGAAGGCGAGGCGCTTGGGTTTTTCGGTGTCGATGACTTCGCGGGCGGCGTTCCAGACCTCCGCCTCGACGCAGCCGCCGCCGATGGTGCCGGTCATCGAGCCGTCCTCGCGGACCAGCAGCTTGGCGCTTTCGTAGCTGGGGATGGAGCCGCGGACCTCGACGATGGTCGCCAGCGCGCACTTCTGGCCCAGGTTGCGCAGGCGCACCAGCTCCTCGTAAACATCCATTGCAAGGCGATTATAACAGGAGCGGTGGCGCAGGCCCACCGGCGGCCGATGACCCGGCGTCGGTCACTTCTTTACCAGTTCCCTGCCGCCGGAGCGGTCCATGGAATCGACGGTCGGCCCCGTAATCAGCCGGGCGCCGCGGCTCCAGGTCAGGTATTGGAATCCCCATTGGATGAACACGATCACCCGGCTCTGGAATTGCACCAGGTACATGAGGTGCACGAACAGCCAGGTGAGCCAGGCGGGCAATCCCCACAGTTGCGTGCCGAAAATCCGCGCCACGGCCTGCCCGCGGCCGATCACGGCCAGCTCGCCTTTATCGAAATAGCGGAACGGCGCGAGCGGCCGGCCCTTGAGGCGCTTCAGGACGGCCTCGGCCGCGTAGCGTCCCTGCTGCATCGCGACCTGCGCCACGCCCGGGAGCGGCCTGCCGTCCGGCGTGGGCGCCGATGCCAGGTCGCCGACGACGAAAATGTGAGGAAAGTGCGGAATCGTGAGGTCCGGATTCACGCGGATCGCGCCATGGGGCGTGGTTTCGCTGCGAGTGCGCTCGGCCAGGATGCGGCCGAATGTGGTCGTTTGGACGCCGCCGGCCCAAAGGACGGTCTTTGCCGGCATGCGCTCGCGCGGCTGTCCGTCGAGCTCGTAAAGGACGCCGGCATCGTCGACATCCACCACTTTCACATGGCAGCGGACCCGCACGCCAAGCCGCGTGAGCGTCTCCTCGGCGTGTTGAGAAAGGCGCTCGGGGTAGCTCGAAAGGATGCGCGGGCCGCCGTC
>DATGMB010000098.1:0-23083 GCA_035293845.1 Bryobacteraceae bacterium | reverse complement strand
GGTGTGCCGCGGATCACTTCCGCGCCGAAACGCGCGAGGTCGTACTTGCTGGTGATGCTGGTGGCCATCTCGACATAGCAGCAGGAGAGGCCGAAATTGAATGGCCAGATGGAGCTCTTGCGAGCCCATGCGACGAGATCCTGCAGGCGGGAGAGAATGACGCTGCGGCGCACTTCGTGCTCGAACGCATCCGCGCCGGTTTCGGGCGGTGTCCTCGAACGCGGCCTGGTGATCGAGATCAGCATCACGAGGTATGGCGCGGGGCCTCGATCCAGTCGAGCGCGCCGATGCGCCAGAGATAGATGAGCGCGGCGACGAGAATACCGGTAAACACCGCGGCTTCCACGAATGCCGGCCAGCCGAGCGCGAGGGCCGAGACGGCCCAGGCGAAGAGGAATACGGCTTCGATATCGAAGACGACGAAGAAGACGGCCACGAGGTAAAACTTGGCGGACAGCCGTACGTGCGCGGAGCCTTCGGAGACGATGCCGGATTCGTACGGCTCGCCGGTGGCGGGTTGCGAATGGCGCTGGCCCAGAAGGTAAGAGAGGGCGAGCATTCCGGCGACGAGCGCCAGCACAAGGCCGAAGTAGAGAGCCAGAGTCCACATCGCCGGTTCGGTAGGCCTCGCCCACCGCAGGGCCCAATCTCAATTTCAGCGCACTCGCGGCGAGGGACTCCGGGGGATTTCGCACGAAGCGGCGATCACGGGAATGGCCCGCGTAAAAACGCTCACGGATCGCGTTTCGGCAGCGGCTCCGATTGCCGGCGCGCAACGAATAATGGGAGAGTAGGACTCCGCATGACCGAGGCAGAGAAGCTGGCGGACTTTGCCGTTCGAATCCGCAGCAGCGATCTGGGGGACGACGTTCGGCTGCAACTCAAGATCCGGGTGCTGGATGCTCTCGGGTGCGCGATCGGCGCGCTGGGCAGCCCGCTCGCCGCTCCGCTGCGCGAGCACATGAAGGAGTTCGGCGCCGATGGGGCCTGCATGCTAATCGGCGGCGGCAGGAGCGCGCCGGATCGCGCGGCCTTCTTTAACAGCGCTCTGGTAAGATACCTGGACTTCAGCGACAGTTATCTGGCGAAGGGCGAGACCTGCCACCCGAGCGACAATCTGGGCGCGGTGCTCGCGGCTTGCGAGTACGCGGGACGGTCCGGGGCGGATTTCCTCACGGCGCTGGCGGTCGCGTACCAGGTGCAGTGCCGCTTGAGCGATGTGGCGCCGGTGCGCGCGAAGGGGTTCGATCATACGGTGCAGGGCTCGTACGCGCTGGCGGCCGGTGTGGCGAAGGCCCTGGGGCTCGATGCGCAGCGGACGGCGCATGCCCTCGCGATTTGCGGCACGGCATTCAATGCGCTGCGGGTGACCCGCACGGGCGCGCTGTCGAACTGGAAGGGCCTGGCGTACGCGAACACGGCGTTCGGCTGCACGCACGCTGCGTTGCTGGCGATGCACGGGATCACGGGGCCGCTGGAGGTGTTCGAAGGCGATCGGGGGTTCATGCAGAGCATCGCGGGTCCGTTCGAGCTCGATTGGTCGAGGGAAGGGCTCGACCGGATCGGGCAGACGATCTTGAAGAGATACAACGCGGAGATCCATTCGCAGTCCGCGATCGATGCGGTGCTCGAGCTGCGGCGGCAGATGAAGCTGACGGGGCGGGAAGTGGAGCGGGTGGATGTTGAGATCTTCGATGTCGCGTTCCGGATTATCGGCGGCGGAGAGGGCGATAAGCGCACCGTTCGCACCAAAGAAGAGGCGGACCACAGTCTGCCGTACCTGATCGCGGTGGCGCTGCTCGATGGGGAGGTGATGCCGGCGCAGTATGCGCCGGAGCGCATTGTCAGGGCCGATGTCCAGGATTTGCTACGCAGAGTGGAGGTGCGGCCGTCGGAGGAATTCAGCGCGCGTTTTCCGCGGGAAGTGCCGTGCCGGGTGAGCTTGCAATTGAAAGATGGCCGGGCGGCTTCGCTCGAAGTGCGGGATTACGAGGGGTTCACGACGCGGCCGGCGACGTGGGAATCGGCGCTGGAGAAATTCCGCGCGCTCGCCGAGCCGTACATTGCCGGATCACTGGCGGACCGGGTGGCCGGCGCGGTTGCGGAAATCGAGAGGATGGACGTTCGGGATCTTGCGGAGCGACTGGGCCAGGTGACTCCGGTGCGTATCGAGAGGGAAGAAGGAGTGTTGCAGTATGGCCCCTGAGCAGCGGGCGTTTCCGTTCCTGCGCTCGAATTACCGGCCGCCCAAGCCGCGCCGCACCGGGATGACGGAGATTCGCGGGCCGTATTACACGCCGATGGGCAAGCGGTATCTCGAAGACATTCTCGAGACCATGGGGGCATATGTCGATTCGTTGAAATTCGCGGGCGGATCGTTCACGTTGATGCCGCAATCGGCGGTGAGAGAGATCATCGATCTGTGCCACCGGTACGACGTCGCGGTATCGACCGGGGGATTCATGGAATCGGTCGTGGGGCAGGGCGGGGCAGCGGTGGACGGCTATATCCGCGAGTGCAAGAGGCTGGGATTCGATATCGTCGAGATCTCGTGCGGATTTATCACCATTCCGATCGAGGATTGGCTGCGGCTGGTCGAGAAGGTGGCGAAGGCGGGAATGAAGCCGAAGCCGGAGGTCGGGATTCAGTTCGGCGCTGGCGGCGCGACGGCGGCAGGCGAACTGGAAGCGGAAGGCACGCGCGATCCGGCGTGGGCGATTCATCAGATGAAGCGGCTGCTCGAAGCGGGCGCCGAGATCATCATGGTCGAATCCGAGGGGATTACGGAGAGCGTTACGAAGTGGCGCAGCGACATTGCGGCGAAGTTCATCACGGCGGTCGGCCTGGAGCACCTGATGTTCGAGGCCGCGGACCCGGAGGTGTTCGCTTGGTACATAAAGAATTACGGGCCGAACGTGAACCTGTTTGTGGATCATAGCCAGATCGTGCAACTGGAGTGTCTCCGCTCGGGCATTTGGGGAACCAAGAGCACCTGGGGGCGCATTCTGACGTTTCGGGAATAGTGGCACGCCTTGCGTTCTCTCTCGACGCCGCGCCGCCATTCCGGCTTGAGCTGACGGTTTGGGCGATCCGGCGGCGGCCTCGCAATGCCGTGGACCGCTGGGACGGCGAGACGTACGAGCGGGTGCTGGCGATCGGCGGCAGGCCGGTGCTGGCGCAAGTGCGGCAAACGGGAGGCGGAAGCGCGCCGCGCATCGCTGTAACGGCTTCGGGCGCATACCTTCCCGCCATCACGAGAGAGCAGGTGACCGGCAGCCTGGAGCGGCTGCTGGGGCTACGCGCTGATCTGCAGCCATTCTACCGGCTGACGGCGGGGCATCGGCGGCTCCACGAGCTGGCGTCGCGATTCCGCGGCCTCAAGCCGCCGCGATTTCCGACGGTATGGGAGGCCCTGGTCAATGCCATCGCGTGCCAGCAGTTCAGCCTCACGGTGGGGATCCTTCTGCTGAACCGGCTGGCGCAATTTTGCGGGCTATCCTGGGGACAGGATGCGGCCCATGCGTTCCCGAGGCCCGCAGACCTGGCGGCGGCCGCGCCGGACGCTCTGCGCTCTCTGGGCTTCAGCGGCGCGAAGAGTCGCGAGATGATTGGACTGGCGAAGGGGATCGCGTCCGGGGAGTTGGACCTGGAATCGCTGGAGGATATGTCGAGCGGCGAGGCGAAGGCGCGGCTGATGGATTTGCCGGGCGTGGGGCGATGGACCGCGGAGTACGTTCTGCTTCGGGGCATGGGGCGGACGGAGATCTTTCCCGGCGACGATATCGGCGCGCGGAACAACCTGGCGAGATGGCTGCGGCTTCCCAAGCCGCTCGATTACGGGCACGCCATGCGAGCGGTGGACCGGTGGAAGCCTTATGGCGGGCTGATCTACTTTCACTTACTGCTGGATGGACTGGAGCGGTCCGGGCAACTGGCGGCGGGCCGCGCGGGATAGAGGCAACGAACATGATCCAATTGAAGCGGGTCTACGAGAAGGACGAGCCGGAGGACGGCGTGCGGTATCTGGTCGAGCGGCTATGGCCTCGGGGCGTGAAAAAGACCGCATTGCGCATCGACGGCTGGCTCAAGGACGCGGGGCCGAGCACGGAGCTGCGGAAGTGGTTCGCGCACGATCCCGAAAAATGGCAGACGTTCCGGCGGAAGTACTTTGCGGAACTGGAGCGCGCGCCCGACGTTTGGGCGTCGATTCGCGACGCCGCGCGGCGCGGGACGGTGACGCTGCTCTATAGCTCCCACGATCCGGAGCACAATAACGCGGTGGCCCTAAAGGAATACGTCGAGAGCAAAATGGGCGCGAGCAGCCGAACGGCGGGCGCGCGTTCGCGCCACTGAAGTCGAGACGGCGTCATGAGCGCGGGCTGGCGGCTGCTGCCGCCCGGCCGCGCAATTCTTTCATTCGGGCTTCCCACTCCCGGTTCAATTCACCGCGGCGCTGCAGCACGTATTCTTTGGCTTCCGCGATGCCGGGAAAAACGCGGCGGCCCTTGATCACATTGCACGGGCGGCATGCGGTGAGGAGATTTGCGGCGGTCTTTTTGCCCCTCTTCGCCCGCGGGTGGAGGAAGTCGACGGTCATAATCAAGTAGTTCTCAAAGCTCGCCATACCATCCAGACCACAGTATTGGCAGCGGTACTGATCGCGCTCGAGAATCCGGCGGCCCTCGGCGGAGGTCAACGGCTTGGCCGTGCGGCCCAAGCCAAGCAGATTGAAAATCGGCATACGGTACCTCCCATTCGGCGTGTACGGGCGTATTATGTGCCGGGACGCGCGAAAAGAGAAGCCCCGGCCGGGCGCCGAGTGGACTTTCGCGGTCATTCCTGCACGAATCCGCCGAACCGGCGGGGCGCCATGGCGCTGGGCCCGGGGGGCCGGCGGCAGTTGGACACATGGGATGCCGGCGGGTCTGACCGCTACCGGGCGGCCGCCGTTCACCTGCTTACGCAACAACGAAGGCGACGGGTCTGAAACTTACTCTGGCATGACGTGAATGGGAGTCCATCGAGCGGCCAGATATTAACATGGAATTTGTGGAGTTTCCGAAGGCGTATGCCGCCGGCATTGCCATCGCGCTGATTGCGCTAACGATCACGCTTCTGATCGCCGTCTATTTCTATATGCAGGCCTCTTTGAGGGATTGACGCCCGGGGCAGACGATCGGAAGCTGGGGAGCTTTTCCAGCCATAGATGCCAGGGCACTTTCATCCAAAAGCCAACACCATTTTTCGCCTGGTGCTGCTTGGTTCTATGGCTGCCTTGACGTTGGTGGTGTGGGCGGGCGCGATGATTGTGCGGTCGCCGTACGAGACGCGGCAGGATCAGCCGCGGGAGCAGCCGGTGCCTTTCAGTCATGAGCACCACGCCGGCGGGTTGGGTATCGATTGCCGTTACTGCCATCCGGGCGTCGAAGATTCGAGCTTTGCCGGCATACCGCCGACTAAGGTGTGCATGAACTGCCATTCGGAGATGTGGGCGGTAGCGCCGGCGCTCGAGCCGGTGCGGGAGAGTTATCGTACCGGTAAGTCGATCCAGTGGACCCGGGTCCATGCGCTGCCGGGCTTTGTCTATTTCGATCACAGTATTCATATTCACCAGGGGATCGGGTGCACGGAATGCCACGGCCGGGTGGATCGAATGCCGCTAACCTGGCAGGCGGCGCCGCTCACAATGGCGTGGTGTCTCGATTGCCACCGCCACCCGGAGGCGCACGTGAGGCCGAGGGACCGGGTCTTCGATATGAATTACACTCACCCGCCGGACCAGGCGGCGTTGGGGCGGCGGCTGGTAACGGAGTACGGAATTCAGAGCAAGACCAATTGCTCCACGTGCCACCGATGACGGAGCGCGACGGCAATTTCGTCCCCCTGGAGGCCTTGCAAGGGCCGCAGGAAACGCGGGGGAGCAGCGGCGAGAGCCGGCGCCGATTCCTCGAAGTCATGGCCGCGCCGATTGCCATGATGGGCGCGGCTGGATGCACGCGCATGCCGACGCAGTTCGTCATGCCCTACGTCGAACCGCCGGAGGAGGCGATCCCCGGGAGGCCCTCGTACTACGCTACCGCGCGGCTGCTGAACGGTTTCGCGCAAGGTGTGGTGGTCGAAACGCATCTGGGGCGGCCGACCAAGGTCGAGGGTAATCCCGGGCATCCCGCGAGTCTGGGGGCGACGGACGTACATGGCCAAGCGAGCGTGCTCGACCTATACGATCCGGACCGGGCGGCGCGCCTCACGGAGTTGGGCGATAGCCGCACCTGGGACGACTTTCTGCTGGCCCTGGCAGCCGCAATAGGGCCGCTGCGCCGCAACGGCGGCGCGGGCCTTGCGGTGCTGACCGAAACCGTGACTTCGCCGACCATCGGATCGCAGATGGCAGCGATGCTGGCGGCGTTTCCGAACGCGCGGTGGTACAGCTACGATCCGGCCGGGCCGCACATGGCGCGGGCCGGCGCGCAGATGGCGTTCGGGCGGCCGCTGAACACGTATTACCGGCTGGACCGCGCGGCAGTGATCGTAGCGCTCGATTCCAATTTCCTGGTGCAAGGGCCGGGCAGCACACGCTACGCGCATGATTACGCGGCGGCCCGGCGGGTGCGCGGCAATCACACGGCGATGAACCGGCTGTACGCCGTAGAAAGCGAGATGACCTCGACGGGCGGGAAGGCGGAGCACCGGCTCCGGTCGCGCCATGGAGAGATCGAAGCGCTGGCGGGGACGCTCGCGGCTGCGATCGGCGCGGGCGGCATGGCGCCCGAGGGCAGCGCGCATGCGGATTGGGCCGGCGCGGTGGCGCGTGATCTGCTGGCACACCGGGGCGCCTCGGCGATCATCGTGGGCGATCACGCGGCGGCGGAGGTGCACGCGCTGGCGCACCGGATGAATGCCGCGCTGGGCAACACCGGGAATACGGTGATCTACACGGAGCCGGTGGAGCTGAACCCGGTGGACCAGATCGCTTCGCTGCGCGAGCTGATCGCGCAGATGAATGCGGGGGCGGTGCAGGTGTTGCTGATCCTGGGCGGCAATCCCGTATACAACTCGCCGGTGGATCTCGATTTCGCGGGCGCCTTGGCCAAGGCGCCGCACCCGATCCACGTGTCTCTGTATCGCAATGAAACGTCGGCGCGGTGCCGCTGGGTGATTCCCGAGACACACTATTACGAGGACTGGGGCGATGGGCGGGCATACGACGGCACGGTCACGATTCTGCAGCCGCTGATCCTGCCGCTCTATCCATCGCGGACGCACGCCGAGGTGCTGGACGCGGTGCTGCGGCAGCCGCCGCGGTCCACGTATCAAATCGTGCGCGCGTACTGGCAGGCGCACTCGGGCGCCGGGGATTTCGAGGACTGGTGGCGGCATGCGGTGCGGCCGGGCGTGGTGGCGAACTCGGCGCTGCCCCCGATTACGCCGGCGCTGGGCGAAGGCGCGCCCGCAGCGACGCCGCAGCCCGCGCCGGCCGCGGGCGGGCTGGACATCCTGTTCCGCACCGATCCCTACCTCTACGACGGCCGGTTCGCGAACAACTCCTGGCTGCAGGAACTGCCCAAGCCGGTCACGAAGATCATGTGGGACAACGCCGTATATCTCAGCCCGCGGACGGCGCGGCGGCTCGGGCTCGACAACCAGCACCACGTCGAGCTCACGTACCGCGGCCGGGCCGTGCGCGGCTCGGTCTGGATCTCGCCGGGACAGGCCGACGAGACGGTGATTGTCCATTTGGGATACGGGCGGACGCACGCGGGCCGCGTCGGCAATGGGCGCGGCTTCAACGCGTACGCGTTGCGCACATCGGACGCGCTCTGGGCGGGGACGGGAGCGCAGGTGCGGGCGATCGGCGGGTCCTACCCATTGGCGCAGACGCAGATGCACCAGATGGGCCAGGAAGGCTGCGCCATGGTGATCTCTGCGCCGGTCAGCCAGTACATTGCGGATCCGGACTTCGTGAACCGGAAGATCGAGACGCCGGACGGGGCGGCCACGCTGTATCCGCAATGGGCATTCAGCGGGTATTCGTGGGGAATGTCGATCGACCTTACCTCCTGCGTGAATTGCATGGCGTGTGTGATCGCCTGCCAGGCCGAAAACAACATCCCCGTGGTCGGAAAGGAACAGCAGCTCTTCAACCGCGAAATGCACTGGCTGCGCGTGGATGTCTATTACGAGGGCGAGGCCGACCGGCCGGAGCTGCGATACCAGCCGGTCCCCTGCATGCACTGCGAGAACGCGCCCTGCGAGTACGTCTGCCCGGTAGCCGCCACCACCCATAGCGCCGACGGGCTCAACGAGATGACGTACAACCGGTGCATCGGGACGCGCTATTGCTCGAATAACTGCCCCTACAAGGTGCGGCGGTTCAACTTCCTGCTGTTTCAGGACTGGATCACGGAGCAACTCAAGCTGCAGCGCAATCCAGACGTGACCGTGCGGAGCCGCGGGGTAATGGAGAAGTGCACGTATTGCGTGCAGCGGATCCGCGAGGCGGAGATCCGCTCGATCAACGAACGGCGTTTCATCCGGGATGGCGAGATCCAGACGGCGTGCCAGCAGGTCTGTCCCACCAAAGCCATCGTGTTCGGCGATATGAACAACACGGGAAACCAGGTGGCGCAGCTGAAAAACGAAAAGCTGAACTATGCACTGCTGGCGGAGCTGAACACGAGGCCGCATACGACCTATCTGGCGGAGCTGCGCAATCCGAATCCGGAATTGCAGCGGGGCGGTTCGGTATGAGGGTCGACGAGCTGCAGCGCAGGACGGCGCGGCCGCCGGAGCCCGGGGCTCACACCACCATCGTCGCGCCGGGCACCACATTCCACTCGGTCACGGCGCAGATCACGGACATCGTGCTCTCGCGCAGCGTCCCGGACCCGTGGTTCTGGACCTTCTGCGTGGCGCTGATTGCGGTCCTCATGCTGCTGATCGGCGTGACGGTCCTGATCAGCACCGGCATCGGCATCTTCGGCACGAATATTCCGGTGGCGTGGGCGTTCCCGATCACGAATTTCGTGTGGTGGATCGGAATCGGCCACGCGGGAACGCTGATTTCCGCGATTTTGCTGCTGCTGAACCAGCCGTGGCGGAATTCGATCAACCGGTTCGCGGAAGCGATGACGATCTTCGCGGTGGCGTGCGCCGGCCTGTTCCCTTTGCTGCACCTCGGCCGTCCCTGGGTGGCGTACTGGATCTTTCCCTACCCGAACACGATGACGGTGCAGCCGCAGTTCCGCAGTCCGCTGGTGTGGGACGTATTTGCGGTTTCGACGTACTTCACGGTCTCGCTGCTGTTCTGGTATCTCGGCATGGTGCCGGATTTCGCCTCAATTCGCGACCGCTCCAAGACCGGAATCGAGCATGCCATTTACGGTATTCTGGCGCTCGGCTGGCGCGGCGCCTCGCGGCATTGGCGCTGGCACCGGAGCGCGTCGACTCTGCTGGCGGGGCTGGCGACGCCGCTGGTGCTCTCCGTGCACACCGTGGTGAGCTTCGATTTCACCATTGCCATCCTGCCGGGCTGGCACTCGACGATTTTCCCGCCGTACTTCGTGGCAGGGGCAATCTACTCGGGATTCGCGATGGTGCTGGTGCTCGCGATTCCGGTGCGCCGGTGGTACCACCTGGAAAATCTGCTGACCATCCGGCACCTCGAAAACTGCGGCAAGCTGATGCTCGCGACAGGGCTGGTGCTGGCGTACACGTACGTGATCGAGCCGTTCACCTCCTGGTACAGCGGCGACAAGTTCGAGATGTTCGTGGTGCACAACCGCGCGACCGGCCCGTACGCGTGGGCCTTCTGGTCCGTCATGGTGCTGAACGTGGCGTTCCCGCAGTTGCTGTGGTTCAAGCGCTTCCGAACCGATACGCGGATTCTGTTCCTGCTCTCGATCGACGTGCTGGTGGGGATGTGGCTCGAGCGGTACATGATCATCGTCTCGGCGCTGCACCGCGACTGGATGCCGTCTTCGTGGGCGAACTTCGTCGCGACCGGGTGGGATAACGCGATCCTGTACGGCTCGGGCGGGCTGTTTGTGCTCCTATTCCTGCTGTTCTTGCGCTTCTGTCCGATGATTTCGGCCTCCGAAGTGCGCGAACTGCTGCCGTTTTCGCGGCCCGGCGGAGGAAGCGTGAAATGAGCGCGCGCCCCGAGCCCTACGGCGTGGCGGCGGAGTTCGAGACGCCCGACGATCTGGTGAACGCGGCGCGCGCCGCGCGGGAACGCGGGTACCGGCGGCTCGAAGCGTATACGCCGTACCCGATCCGCGAGTTGGACGATGTGCTTCCGATGACGAACTATCTCCCGATGGTGGTGCTGGCGGCCGGCGCGGTGGGCGGTTTCGGAGCGTTCTATCTCCAGTTTGGCATCGCGGCGCTCGTTTACCCGCTGAACATCGGGGGCAGGCCGCTCAACAGTTGGCCGCAGTGGATCCCGATCATCTTCGAGCTGACGGTGCTGTTTGCCGCGTGCGCGGCGTTCTTCGGCATGTTGTTTTTCGCCGGCTTCCCGGCCGTCTATCACCCATTGTTCCGCATCCCGAGCTTCCGGCGGGTGTCCGACAACGGCTTCTTCCTGTGCATCGAAGCTCGCGACCCGCGATTCGACGCGGTGGAGACGCCGCGCTTCCTGCGCTCTCTGGCAGCAACGAGCGTGTGGGAGGTGGACGATGAGTAGGGCATGGCTGGCGGCTGCTGCGATGCTGGCCTGCGCCGCGTGCCGGCAGGACATGTTCGAGCAGCCGAAGTACAGGGCGCTCGACCCGAGCGCCTTCTTCGCCGACGGCCGCTCGGCGCGGCCGGTGCCGCCCGGCACCTTCCGCTATGACGAACCGGAGCCGGGCGAGGCCGTCGAGGAGGGCACGAGCAACGGAACCTTCGTGGCATCCATCCCGCTGGCGGTGAACCACGATTTTCTGGAGCGCGGGCGCACGCGCTTCGACGTCTACTGCAGCCCGTGCCACGGCCGGCTCGGGGACGGCCACGGCATGATCGCCCAGCGCGGATTCCTCCAGCCGGCCGATCTCAACGGCGCGCGCGTGCGTAACGCGCCTCCGGGATACATTTACGCGGTCATCGCTCACGGCTACGGCTCGATGCCGGACTACGGGGACCAGATTCCGAACGTGCGCGACCGCTGGGCGATCGTGGCCTACATCCGGGCGCTCGAATTGAGCCGGCAGGCGACGCTGGCGGATGTGCCGCCCGAGCAGCGGCCCGCGCTGGAGAAGGGGCAATGAGCACGCCGTACGACCCCTCGCCGGAGCTCGAACGCACGTTGCGGCGCTGGCGGCCGTACGCGACCGGCGCGGGCGTGCTGCTGCTGGCGGTTTCGGCGATCGGCGCATTCATCAATCCGGGCGACTTCTTTCACAGTTATCTGATCGGCTGGCTGTTCTGGCTGGGCGTGGCGCTCGGCTCGATGGGATTTCTGATGATGCAGTACCTGACAGGCGGCGCGTGGGGCATCGTGACGCGCCGGACGCTGGAGGCGGCCACGCGGACGCTGCCGGTGGTGGCTGCGCTTTTTGTGCCGCTGGCGTTCGGCATGCCGTACCTGTACGAATGGGCGCGGCAGGACCGCGTGCGGGCGAATGCATTGCTGCAGCATCGCGAGGGGTACCTGAATCCGGCGATGTTCCTGCTGCGGACGGCGTTCTACCTGGCGGTGTGGATTGGCTTCGCGCATTGGCTGAACCGGTGGTCCGCCGAGGAGGACGAGCATCCCGGCGAACCGCTGCGAACCCGGCTGGCGCAGCTCAGCGCGGGCGGGCTGATTGTGTACGTCTTCCTGATCACGTTCGCGTCGGTGGACTGGGCGGAATCGCTGCAGACGGAGTTCTACTCGACGATCTGGGGCTTCCTCTTCGTGGCGGGCCAGGGGCTCACCTCGATCGCGTTCGCCATCGCGGCGATGTGGCTGCTCAGCTTCTTCGAGCCGATGGCCAGCGTGCTCCGGCCGTCGCATTTTCACGATCTGGGCAAGCTGCTGCTCATGATGGTGATGGTTTGGGCGTACTTCAGCTTTTCGCAACTGGTCATCGTATGGGCGGGCAACCTGCCGCACGAGATCTCGTATTACCTGCCGCGGTTTGCGACTTCGTGGGGATGGCTCGGTGTGGCGCTCATCGTGGCGCAGTTCTTCGTGCCGTTTCTGCTGCTGCTTTCGCGTCCGTTGAAGCGGAATGCGGCGCTGCTGACCGGCGTGGTCGCGATTGTGCTGCTGATGCGTTACCTGGACCTGGTGTGGATCGTGTTGCCGGGCTATCACAGCAAGGCATTCCAGATGACCTGGCTGACGTTCACGGCGCCGCTCGGGATCGGCGGCATCTGGCTGGCGGCGTTCTTCCGGGAATGGCCGAAGCTGCCGCTGCTGCCGGTGAACGCGCCGGAGCTGGGGGAGGCGCTGGCGCATGAGACCGAGTAGGCGGTTCGAACGCCTGGTGGCGCGCGCCGGGCTGATGCTGGCGATCGTCCGCGGGGTTCCGGCGGGAGTGCGGGAGTCGATCGAGGGCGAAAGCGAGCCCATCCATCCGGGGACGCGCGCGGAGCACCGCGATGTGAACGTCCGGGCGGTGTTCTGGACCGGCGTCGGGCTGCTGGTGGCGCTGTGGATCATCGTCCTGCTGATGTATCCGCTGTTCGCATTCTTTCGCCGCGAACGCGCGGAAGCGGAGGCGGCGACGCCCGCGGCGTCCCGCGGGCTTACCGTGCCGCCCGGGCCGCGGCTGCAATCCAATCCTCGGCGCGACCTGCAGGAATTCCGCAAGTACGAAGAGGGTCAGTTGAATGGATATCACTGGGTGGACCACGCGCGCGGCGTGGTCTCGCTGCCGATCGAGCGGGCCATCGAGATCCTGGCGCAGCGCGGCATCCCGCCGCAGCCCGCGCCGCCGGGCATGACCTATTTCGACCCGCGCGCGGGGACGCGGCAGACGGGGTTCGAGGGAAAGGTGGAGCCGGAGCCGAAATGAAACCGAGCGGTCTTGCGCGAACGGGGATCGGGTGCGCGGCGATGCTGCTGGCCGGCGCGGCGGCGCTTGCCGATACGGCGGACCAGCCGCGGCTTCCGAAGGTGCTCGATGGCGTCGGCCTCGAGCAGCGGCTGGATGCGCAGTTGCCGCTCGATGCGCAGTTCCGCGATGAGACCGGCCGCGCGGTGCGGCTCGGCGATTACCTGGGGAAGCGGCCGGCGATTCTGGCGCTGGTCTATTACCGCTGCACGATGCTGTGCAATTACATTCTGAACGGCGTGGTGGGCGGGCTGCGGCCGCTCGCGCTGCGGCCGGGCCGCGATTTCGACGTGATCGCGATCAGCATCGATCCGTCGGAAAACCCGCAGCTTGCGGCGGGCAAGCGCGAGCACTATGTGCGATCGTATTCGTCCAAGGCCGGGGTCGCGGGCTGGCATTTCCTGACGGGAGACGAAAAGGAGATCCGCGCCGTCGCGGATGCGGCGGGTTTCCACTACCGGTACGATCCGCAGACGAAGATGTTCCTGCACGCGAGCGGCATCATGGTGCTGACGCCGCGCGGGCGAGTGTCGCGTTATTTCTACGGCGTCGAGTACACGCCCAAGGACCTGAAGCTCGGGCTCATCGAAGCTTCGGGGAATCGCATCGGCTCTCCGGCGGACCAGATTCTGCTGTACTGCTACCACTACGATCCGGCAACGGGCAAATACGGCGCGGTGGTGACGAACCTGCTGCGGATCGCCGCCGCGGGTGTGCTGCTGCTCCTTGCGGTCTGCCTGACGATCCTGTGGCGGCGGGATCTGCGCGAGGCGCGGACATGAATTCGCTGAGGCTGCTGGCGGAATCGGCATCGACGTTCGCCACCGAGTGGAACTGGCTGTTCTGGATGCTGGTGGCGGTGTGCGGCGCGGTGGCGACGGGCATCGCTGTGCTGCTGATTTACTGGACGATCCGGTATCACCGCAGGCGCGCGGACGAGCTGCCGGAGCAGATCGAGGGAAACATCAAGATCGAAGCGGCGTGGACGGTGATTCCGCTGATTCTGTTCCTGGGAATGTTCGGATGGGGCGCGAAGCTGTATTTCGAGATCGAGCGGCCGCCCGCCAACGCCCGGACGGTGTACGTAGTGGCCAAGCAGTGGATGTGGAAGGCGCAATATGCAACCGGGCAGCGGGAGATCAACACACTGCACGTGCCGGTCGGAGAGCCGGTCCAGCTCCTCATGATCTCGCAGGACGTGATCCACAGCTTCTTCGTGCCGGCATTTCGCATCAAGCAGGACGTGCTGCCGCGGCGCTATACCGCGATCTGGTTTCAGGCGACGAAACCGGGCATGTATCACCTGTTCTGCGCTGAGTATTGCGGCACCAAGCACTCCGGCATGATCGGATGGGTTTATGCGATGCAGCCGCACGAGTTTCAGCTCTGGCTCGAGCAGGGCGGGGCGGAGGGGTCGCTGGCGTCCACCGGTGAGAAGATCTTCCACCAGTTCGGGTGCGCGAACTGCCACCACTTCGACACGCAGGGGCGCTGCCCGATGCTGCGCGATCTGTACGGGCGGCCGGTGCAACTGATGAATGGTCAAACGATTCTCGCCGATGAAACTTACATCCACGAGAAGATCCTGCATCCGCGCGCGCAGCTCATTCAGGGCTTCGACCCGATCATGCCGAGCTTCGACGGCCAGTTGACGGAGGAACAACTCGTGGCGCTGATCGCTTATATCAAGGCGCTGGGGCCGCCGCCGGGAACCGGGCAACCGTCTGCGCCAGGCACGGCGCCGCAGATTCCCGAGTACGAGAAAGGGATCACGGGCCCAAGGTCGACGTCCATTTCGGGCTCGAAACCGGGGGCAAGATGAGCGAAGGT
This sequence comes from Bryobacteraceae bacterium, assembly GCA_035293845.1. Taxonomy (GTDB): domain Bacteria; phylum Acidobacteriota; class Terriglobia; order Bryobacterales; family Bryobacteraceae; genus DATGMB01. The sequence goes on along the minus strand of DATGMB010000098.1, from coordinate 8,234 downwards.
CCGATCACCAGAGTCCGGGCGGCGGTGGCGCCCAGTTATCTCACTACGCAGCGCGGGATTCGCTCCTGGCTGCTGACCACGGACCACAAGCGCATCGCGCTGCTCTACACGTTTTCCGTGACGTTCTTCTTCCTGATCGGCGGCATCTTCGCGCTGATCATGCGGCTGGAGCTGCTGACGCCCGAGACGGACCTGGTATCGCCGCAGACGTACAACGAGCTGTTCTCGATGCACGGGATCATGATGGTCTGGTTCTTCCTGATCCCTTCGATTCCGAATACGCTCGGCAATTTCCTCATCCCGATGATGATCGGCGCCAAGGACCTCGCCTTTTCCAAGCTCAATCTGGCGAGCTGGTACGTGTTCATGTTGGGTGGGAGCATTGTCCTTTATGCGTTCTTTCGCGGCGGGGTGGATACGGGATGGACGTTCTATACGCCGTTCAGCACGGAATACTCGACGACGTACGTGATCCCTGCCGCGCTGGGCGTGTTCGTCTCCGGCTTTTCCTCGATCATGACCGGGCTGAACTTCATCGCCACCATTCACCGCATGCGGGCGCCCGGCCTGACGTGGTTCCGGCTGCTGCTGTTTATCTGGTCGCAGTACGCCACGAGCGTCATTTTCGTGCTGGCGACGCCGGTCCTCGCGGTCGTGCTGCTGATGGTCGCGGTCGAGCGGATTTTTCAGGTCGGCATCTTTACGCCGGCGCTCGGCGGCGACCCGGTGCTGTTCCAGCACCTGTTCTGGTTTTACTCGCACCCGGCGGTTTACATCATGGTCCTGCCGGCGATGGGGGTGATCAGCGAACTGGTGGCGGCGTTCTCGCGCAAGCCGGTGTTCGGGTATCTTTTCGTTGCCTTCGCCAGCATCTCGATCGCGGTGATCAGCTTCCTGGTGTGGGGACACCATATGTTTGTCGCGGGACAGAGCGTCTATTCCGCGATGTATTTCTCGATCTTGAGCTACCTGGTCGCGGTGCCCTCGGCGATTAAAGTGTTCAACTGGACCGCGACGCTGTACAAGGGGTCGGTCTCCTGGGACACGCCGATGCTGTACGCCATCGGCTTCATCGGCCTGTTTACGATCGGCGGGATGACGGGGCTGTTCCTCGCGGCGCTGGGCATCGACGTCCACGTCACCGATACGTACTTCGTGATCGCGCACTTCCACTACATCATGGTGGGCGGAACGGTGATGGCGTACCTCGGCGGGATGCACTACTGGTGGCCGAAGATCAGCGGGAAGATGTATCCGGAGGGGATCGCCAAGCTCTCGGCGCTGACGGTCTTCCTGGGCTTTAATCTGACGTTTTTCCCGCAGTTCGTGTTGGGCTACCTGGGGATGCCGCGGCGCTATGCGGCGTATCCGCCGGAATTTCAGTACTTGCATATTCTCTCGACCGCGGGTGCGACGATTCTGGGGGTCGGCTATGTCATGCCGCTGATTTACTTCTTCTGGTCCTGGTATTACGGCCCCGCGGCCGGGCCGAATCCGTGGCGGGCGACCGGTCTCGAATGGCAGACGACCTCGCCGCCGCCGCCCGATAACTTCGAGATTACGCCGGTGGTGACGCGCAAGGCCTACGACTACGCCGGCATGAAGGAGGAACTGCGGCTTGCCTAGCCCGACCGAATCGATGCTGCGCGAGCAGTACGGCACGCCGGAACAGCAGCGGGATTCCGTGACGGTGGGGATGTGGATCTTTCTGGCGACGGAGGTGATGTTCTTCGGCGGGCTATTCGCGGCCTTCGCGGTCTATCACATGTACTTCACGCGCGGGTTCAGCGAGGGCAGCGCGGAGATGAACATCGTGCTCGGCTCGATCAACACCGCGGTGCTGCTCACCAGCAGCCTGACCATGGCGCTGGCGATTTACCATGCCGCGGCGGGCCGGCTGGTGAGGACCTATTGGCTGCTGCTGCTGACGGCGTTCATCGGCCTGGTGTTTCTCGCGATCAAGTTCACGGAATATTATCAGCACTACCAGGAGCACAAAGCGCCGGGCATGTGGTTCGAATCGAACAGCCCGTATGCCTCGGCGATCGAGCTGTTTTTCGTTTTCTACTTCATCATGACGGGCCTGCACGCGCTTCACATGACGATCGGCATTGCGCTGGTGGTCATCTTTGCGATCCGGACGGCGGCCGGCTGGTTCAGCGCCTCGTATCACACGCCTCTCGAGGCGCTCGGCCTGTACTGGCATTTCGTCGACATCGTGTGGATCTACCTGTTCGCGATCTTCTACATTGTCGGATTACACAAGTGATATGTCCGCGCCATCGTTCCGGCCCAAGACTTACGTATCGGTCTACGGCGTGCTTCTCGCGCTGGTGCTGATTACCGTATTGGTCGGCTACGTAGACCTCGGGTGGGGCACGGAGTTCGTGGCGGTGACGATCGCCACGATCAAAGCGTCGCTGGTGGCGATGTTCTTCATGCACGCCCTGGCAGAGAAGAGACTGGTGTGGCTGGTGATCGCCGGGGCGCTGGTCTGGTTCCTGATTCTGGTGACGCTGACGATGGGGGACTATATTACGCGGAGCTGGCTGCCGTTCCCGGGGAAGTAGCGCCTGCGCTTACGATGGAAGCATGAAATTCGCGAAGCGGTTCCTCGTGGAGCCGGGAAAGAAAGCTCACCTCAGCAGACGCGATCCCGCCGACACGCTCGGGATGGCGAAGGGCGACGCAGATACCGGGCGCCACATCGATGAGCTGCGGCAGTTGCAGGACGTTTTGTATGCCGACAGGCGCTACGCCTTATTGGTAGTCCTTCAGGCGCTCGATGCGGGCGGCAAGGATGGCGCGATCAGCCATATCTTCTCCGGTGTGAACCCGCAGGGGTGCCAGGTGACAGCCTTCAAGCAGCCGACGCCCGAGGAGCTGGATCACGACTTTCTATGGCGAGTGCATCGCGCCGTTCCACCCCGCGGCTTCATCGGCATTTTCAATAGGTCGCACTATGAGGACGTTCTGGTTGCCCGCGTTCACAAGCTGGTTCCGAAAAGTGTTTGGACGAGACGGTACGGGCAGATCAACGACTTTGAAAAGGAGTTGGATCGGAACGGCGTCCGGATCCTGAAGTTCTATCTGCACATCAGCAAGGAAGAGCAACTCAGGCGGCTGCAGGCGCGGCTCAACGATCCGAAGAAGAATTGGAAGATCGCGGCGCCGGACTTTCAGGAGCGCGAGCATTGGGAGGAATACCTGGCGGCTTACGAGGATGCGCTGACCAACTGCAGCACGCCGCATGCGCCGTGGTACGTCATTCCGTCGGACCACAAGTGGTTCCGCAACTACGCCATCGGCGCGATCGTCAATGAGGCGCTGAAGCAGATGAAGCTGCGATATCCGCCGGCGAAGATCGACGTTTCGCCGGTTCGACTGAGGTGAGCCCGGCGCTCCCGGCGGACACGTCCGCGCGGACGCGCGCCGGGCTTGGGTGGCGCCGCGCCGGGGCGAAAACCGCTAAAGTTTAGCGGTTTGTTTCTTGAGGGCCTTGCAAATCAGTAACTTTGCGAGGCAAAGCCGCTAATCTTAGCGGTTTTTCTTGGATAGCGCCGCAGAGACAGGGCAGGATCGCATGCGGCGGACCCTCACCGCGCCTGCGGGAATCCGAGGTCGACCGTGCTGCCGGCGGGATCGGGCCAGCGCGCGGTGACGACCTTCGAGCGCGTATAGAACTGGACGCCTTCGGGGCCGTACATGTGAAGGTCGCCGAAGAGCGACGCCTTCCATCCGCCGAAGCTGTAGTACGAGACCGGGACCGGGATCGGCACGTTGATCCCGACCATTCCGACTTCGACCTCCATCTGGAAGCGGCGGGCCGCGCCGCCATCGCGGGTGAAGATCGCGGTCCCGTTGGCGTAGGGATTCGCGTTGACCATGCGGACGGCTTCGGCATAGGTCTCGACGCGCGCGATGCCGAGCACGGGCCCGAAGATCTCGTCGTTGTAACAGCGCATGCCAGGCTGTACGCGGTCGATGAGGCTTGGGCGGAGAAAGAATCCGGGCATCGCTGACGTTCCATCGCGGCCGTCCACGGCGAGCGTTGCGCCTTCGGATGCCGCCGCGGCGACATAGCTCGCGACGCGGTCGCGATGCTCACGGGTGATCAGCGGGCCCATCTCGTTGCCTTCCTCGAGACCGGGGCCCACGCGGATGCGCGCGATGCGTTCACGGATGGCGGCAATCAACGGGTCGGCAACCGCGCCTACCGCGACCACGACCGAGATCGCCATGCAGCGCTCACCGGCCGAGCCGTAGGCAGCGGAAACGGCCGCATCCGCCGCCATTCCGAGGTCCGCATCCGGCAGGACGACCATGTGGTTCTTGGCGCCGCCGAGCGCCTGCACGCGTTTGCCGTGGCGCGTGCCGGCTTCGTAAATGGCGCGCGCGATGGGGGTCGAGCCGACGAAGCTGATGGCCTTGACCTCGGGGTGTTCGATCAGGCGGTCCACCGCGATTTTATCTCCCTGCACCACGTTGAAGACGCCATCGGGAACGCCGGCCTCCTGTAGCAGGCGCGCGAGATACAGCGTGACGGACGGGTCCTTTTCCGACGGTTTGAGGATGAAGGCGTTGCCGCAGGCGATGGCGTTGGCAAACATCCACATCGGTACCATGGCGGGGAAATTGAACGGCGTGATGCCTGCCACGACGCCGAGCGGCTGGCGGATCTGGTAGACATCCACGCCGCTGCTGGCCTGCCCGCTGAAGCCGCCCTTCAGGAGCTGCGGAATGCCGCAGGCGAATTCGATATTTTCGAGGCCGCGCGCCACTTCGCCAAGGGCATCGGAGAAGGTTTTGCCGTGTTCGAGGGTAATGAGGCGGGCGAGCTCGCGCCGGCGGGCGTCCACCAATTCGCGCAGCTTGAACATCACCTCGGCGCGCCGGGAAAGGGAAGTGGCGCCCCAGGCCGGGGCGGCGGCTGCCGCGGCGGCGACGGCGTCATCGACTTCGGCGGCGCTGGCGAAATCGACCTCGGCCTGCAGTTCGCCGGTCGCCGGATTCCACACGGGGCCGCGGCGTCCGGAGCGCGTAGGCGTTGCCTTGCCGCCGACCCAGTGGGGTACGCTGGCTACCGCGGTCCGGGTCTCCGTCACAGACATATTCACTTTCCTCCGGCGGCCCCGGCCGGGTGGCCTTTGGCCGCGATCCATTGCATGGTTTTTGTGGCCGCGCGGTCGAGGGCATCCACGGACATTTCCAGGTGCTCCTCGCGCGTATCCTCAATTTTATTGTGGCTGATGCCGCGCAGGGACTGCACGAAAATCATCACGGCGGGGATGCCGGCGCGCGCGACCTCCGCCGCGTCGTGCAGCGGTCCGGAGGGCATGCGATGCGCCGTGCCGCACACCTCGCGGACCGCCTCGGCGGCGAGATCCAGCAACTCGGGATGGAATGGCACGGGCTCGATGTTCCAGATGCGCGACCACTCCACGGTGCAGCCTTCCTGCTCCGCGAACCGCTGGCTGGCCTCGCGCGCTTCGCGGTACATTTGGGCGAGCACGGCGGCATCGAGATCGCGCTGGTCGAGCGTAGTCTCGCAGCGGCCGACGACCGCGGTGACGATCCCGGGAAACGTCTTGACCGAACCCATGGTGCAGACCGCGTCCGCGTGCTTGCGCGCAATGGGGCGAATTTCGAGCGCCAGGCGGGCGGCGGCGGCGAGCGCGTCTCGCCGCGCGTCCATCGGGGTCGATCCGGAATGCGCCTCCTGGCCGTAAAACGTGATGGCGTGGCGCTCCACGCCTTTCGTGCCGAGCACCACGCCGAGCGGTAGCCCGAGCCGCTCCAGCACCGGGCCCTGTTCGATGTGCAGCTCCAGATACGCGGCGGCATTTTGGCGTTCGGCGGCGGCGTCGGGGAAGCGGCTGAACTGGTAGCCGCAGCGCGCGACGGCGTCTTCCAGGCGGATGCCCTGCGCGTCGGTGCGGCCGCGGTCCGCTTCGATCGAGTGCGTGCCGGCGAATGCCGAAGAGCCGAGCAGGCTGCGGCCGAAGCGCGCGCCCTCCTCATCCGCCCAATCGACCACGCGGACGGTGACAGGCGGACGGCCGCGGTACTCTGCGGCGATGCGCCGCAGCACTTCAAGCGCAGCCATCACGTTCAGTGCGCCATCGAGCCAGCCGCCGTTCGGGACGGAATCCAGGTGGCCGCCGAGGAGCAGCGCGGTTTCCGATTCTCCCCGCAGCGTGACCCAGTGGTTCGCCGCCGCGTCGTAGTGCTGCTCTACGGGAAGATCCTGGAGCTTGGAGGTGAACCACTCGCGCGCCTTGAGCCAGGTATCCGTCCAGGCGACGCGCTGCGCGCCGTGGTCGTCCCCAGTGAGGGATCGAAGTTCCTTTAATTCGGCGACCGTTCGTTTGGGATCGAGAGCCATCGCTCACCTCGTTCAGAAATGAATCGGATCGCGCCGCAGCAGCCGGCCGCGCCCGCCTTCTCCCACAAACCGGCCGTTGCACACCTGGACTTTGCCGCGCACGGTGACCGCGACGGGGCAGCCCTCCAGCTCGAAGCCTTCAAAGCCGTTGTAGTCGTTGTTGACGTGCTGGGTGGTGGCGGTAATCGTGCCGCGCACATCGGGATCGTAAACTACGAGGTCGGCATCCGAGCCGACGGCGATGGTGCCTTTGCGCGGAAAGAGCCCGAACAGCCTGGCGGCGCGCGTGCTGGCCGCGTCCACAAAGCGGTGGATATCGAGGATGCCGCGCTTGACGCCGTAAGTCCAGAGCAGGTTGACGCGCTCCTCGATGCCGGGAATGCCGTTCGGGATCAGCGTGAAGTTGTCGCGGCCCATCATTTTCTGCGTGGTGTCGAAGGGGCAATGGTCGGTGCCCACGGTATCGATGAAGCCGTGGGCCAGCGCGTCCCACAGGACCTTCTGATTGCGGCGGTCGCGCAGCGGCGGCGACATCACGTGCTTCATGCCTTCGATGCCCGGACGCTCGGCGTACGTGCGGTCGAGCATCAGGTGAGGGATCACCGATTCGATATGGAGCGGCACGCCGCGCGATTTCGCCGCCATGGCGCGCTCCAGTGCGGGCTGGCAGGAGAGGTGGACCACGTAGCCGGTAGCGCCGGTGTTTTCGAGGAACGTGGCGAAATGCGCGGTGCCCTGCGCCTCGACCGATTCCGGGCGGCTCGGCTCGTGCCATTCCGGGCCGGTGCGGCCCTCGGCCAACAGGCTCTGCTGCAGCCGCGCGACGAGCTCGGCGTTTTCGCAGTGGGCGGTGGTGATCACGCCGAGCTTCTTCGCGAGCGTCAGGGTCTGGTAGAGCTCCGCATCGTCCACGCCGAAGAAGTTCTTGTAGGCGAGGAAGACCTTGAAGGACGCGATGCCATCGGCGACGATCTCGCGCAATTGCGCTTCGGTGCGGTCATCGAAACGCGTTACGGACATGTGGAACGTGTAGTCGCAGGCGCTCGCGCCCTCGGCCTTCGATTTCCAGAGGTGGTAGCCCTCGAGCGCGTCGTCGTTGCGATTCGGGCAGCACATTTCGATGAACGTGGTGGTGCCGCCGGCCAGAGCCGCAACGCTGGCGGTCTGGTGCGTGTCCTTGGCGAAGGTGGACATGAACGGCAGATACACGTGCACGTGCGGGTCGATGAAGCCGGGGAAGACGAGCTTGCCGGCCGCATCCACGACCTCCGCTCCTGGAGGCGCATCGAGGTCCGCGCCGATGCGCGTGATGGTATCGCCTTCCGCATAGATATCGGCGCGGTAGCGGGAATCCGCCGTTACGATCGTGCCGTTGCGAATCAGCAAAGCCATGGCTGCTCCTGTTGCGCGAAATCAGTGAATATCGATGCCCGCTTCTTTGCGGTAACGCTGCATGGCGTCCCAGTCCTCGGTGACCTTCGGGTTCGACCGCGCGAGTTCGTCCCACGTCACCGGCGGGCGGCCCGAGTCGACGGTAACCATCTCGATGCAGCGCTCCACCGGACACACGTTATAGCAAAGACGGCATCCGACGCAATCCGCCTCGCGGATCACCGGACGCGGGCGCGTTTCCACCGCTTCGCGGCGGCCGTTGGAGCGGACATCGTATGCGCCCGGCTGCACCAGATTTCCGGCGGTGCCGATCAGGTCGATGCATTGGTGCGCGGCGTCGTTGCATGCCACATAGCAGAGATCGCAGCGGATGCAGCGCGCGGGATCGATGCGCGCCACGGCGCGGAAGGAAAGGTCGAAATCCTTGAAATCCGAGATGCGGTGGAGACTCCTGCCA
>DATGMB010000097.1:0-27342 GCA_035293845.1 Bryobacteraceae bacterium | reverse complement strand
CCTTCTCCGCCGAATACGGCGGCAGCACCGGCAGCGTGGTGAACATCGTGACGAAGCCGGGCGGGAGCGAATTTCACGGCGAGGCGCTCGAGGCATGGCGGCCGGCTGCCACGGCCGCCGCGCTCAGCGGCTTCACGCCCGGCAACGCGGCCAGCGGCAACGACCTCACCAGCGACACACTCGGGCAATCCGCGCTGGGCCTCTCGGGTCCGCTCGGGCGCGGCAAGACGTTCTTCTCGCTCGAGGGCGAATTCAGCCGCGAGAACCGCGGCTCGCCCGTGATCTCGCCCGTCTCGCCGGGCGTCTACGTGGGGCACTACCGCGGCTGGCTGGCCTTCCTGCGGCTGGACCGCCAGATCAATGACCGCAACACCGTGTTCTTCCGCTCCGATATTGACGGCTATCACGATACCAATCCCAACGGCACCGTGGGCGGCAACACGCTTCCCACGGTCGCGCGCGTGTTCCGCCGCCGCACGTATTCGAACGAGCTCGGCGAAACCGCGACGCTCACGCCCTCGCTGATCAACAACTTGCGCGTGCAGTTTCAGCTTGCTTCGCCGATCACCCAATTCGACCCCGTGGTGTATGGCACGCAGTTCCAGGTGCCGATCTCGGCCGGGGGCACCTTCACCACCGGCACGTCGCAATCGGCGCTGCTGATGAACCGGCAGTATCAGGCCAACGACGTGCTCTCGACGGTCCGGGGCCGCCACGAGATCCGCTTCGGCGCGGATGTGATCTACGCCCATAGCGGCGGCGACAGCAAGGAATTCGGCGGGCCGATCTATCTCGGCCAGTTCGTCTACAATACCTGCACGCAGCCGATGGCGGTGTGCGAGAGCTCCGCCTATCTCAATAACATCGCCAATGTCAGGACCTATACGCAGAGTTACGGGAATGCCTCCTATACTGTCGATGACACGCTGTGGGCGGCGTTTGTGCAGGACGATATCCGCATCCGGCAGGATCTTACCGTCAATCTCGGCGTGCGGTACGAGCAGCAGACCTTCACCGATTCGCGCCACGATTTCGCGCCGCGCCTGGGCTTCGCGTATAACGTGGGCGGCACGGGCCACACCGTGATCCGCGGCGGCTTCGGCGTCTATTACTCGCAGATCGTCGATAACTCGGAGGCCAATTACGTTCTCACCGGGCCGACGGGCGTGTTCAATTACACCGCGGCGCCGGGGCAGATCGGGTTCCCCACGAGCGTGGCCGCCGCGCCGCTCCCCGCTTTTCCGGCGGGCGCGCAGATGCCGCTGCGCAGCCTGTATCTCCGGCCCGGTGACGCTTCCTATTACAACCAGTTCCTTCCCACCTCGACGCTGATCGGCTATCCCGGCGCGCTGCTGAATCCGTATTCCACCCAGTGGACGGTGGGGGTCGAGCACCGGCTCGCGCCGGACTGGGTGCTGAGCGTGGATTACGTGGGCTCCCATACCTCGCGCATCAACCGCCCGCGCGACGTCGACCCGCCCGCGCCATTCATCCGCACCGCGCCCGGCCAGGTGCGCAGCGCGCAGGCCGCCAACTGCACGCGGCCGTATTGGATCTGGTGGTACGCGCAGAACGGCATGACGTGCAACCCGAACGCGGCCACGAATCCGCAGCCGCCGTACGCGGTGATCCAGAGCGACGTCAACGACGGTTATTCCAACTATGACGCGCTCGACATCAACTTGCGGCACCGCTTCAGCCAGCGCCTGACGATGCTTGCCAGCTACACCTGGTCGCACGCGCTCGACAACGTGGATCCCGATGTGCCGGGCCAGAACCCCAATGACCCGAACTTCACCGGCCGCGTCGAATACGGCAACGCGATCTTCGACCAGCGCCACCGTTTCGTGCTGAGCGGCGTGTGGCGTGGGCCGTGGGGCATCGACTTCGGCGGCATCGGAACGCTGGCGACGGGGCTGCCGTACAACATCACGACCGGCGTCAACAACAGCGGCGACACCGGCGCGACCACGGACCGGCCGGTGGTCAACGGCGTCGTGATCGGCCGTAATGCCGGCCGCGGCCGGGCGATTTACGATATCTCGCCGTTCCTGGAGCGCATTTTTGCGTTTCGCGGAGAGCGCCTGCGGGTGACGTTGCGGGCGGAGAGCTATAACGTGTTCAACCACGCGAACTTTGTGGGCTACAGCGGGACGTGGGGCAACGGCGCTACGCCAGGACCTGGCTTCGGGACACCGCTGGCAGGAATCACGAACCAGTTGCCGGCGCGGTCGCTGCAGTTCACGCTGCGCGTGGCATTCTGAGCCGGCCGCTCGTCACGATCGCCGCCAGAACAGCAGCGAGGCAAGAAATCCCTGGCGCCGCTTCTGTTGCGGTGATAAGACCTCAACTTTTACGGTCTGTCTGCCGAACTGCTTCGCCGCGCCACGCGACGGCATGTAGATATCGATCTTGCGGCCGCGGATCTTCCCGCCGGTGTCCTCCACGCGATACACACCGGAGTATCGCCCGGCGTTCTTCACCCGAACCTTGGTGCCGAGCGGCAGCACGCCTCGGTCCGCCGCGATCATGCCGCGGCGCACCGGTTTTCCGCTCGCGGTGCGCCCATGGCCGGTATAGGCGGTGGCGCGCATCGTCATCGTCCGGTGGCGGGCTTTGGCCGGCGCCGGAATGAGCCAAACCGTCGTGGCGAGGAAAAAAATACACGCAGAGCGGTTCACTGGCGATTCGCACAGCAGGTCGCCTGCCATTGTGGGCGTGGACGGGCGGGGCAACCGGGATTTTCGGCCGATGCCGCTGATCTAATCCGCGAAGGCGTCCGCAACACGCAGCTGCGACTCGGGCGCGGCCAGCGGCGCGACGCTCTCCTCGGCCCCATAAGCCGCGACCGACGTGTAGCATCCCATCTGCGGGTCGCGATGCACGGTCATGCGGCGGCGGGCGATGTCGAGCACCCAATAGTCGCGGATGCCGGCGCGGGCGTAGAGGCGGGCCTTGGTGGTGAGATCAAAGGCGACTGTGGTATCCGAAACCTCGATTACCAATTTCAGGTGTTCCGGCCGGGGCCTCTGGCGCGCGAAATGCACCACATCACGGTTCAAAACGACGAGGTCTGGCTCCGGCTCGTTAGTCGGATTGTCATCTGGCGCCACATCGATGGGGGCTTCCTGAACCACAAACCGGCCTCCGAAGATCGCAGTCAACCAGGCGTGGAGCAACACCACGCAATTTACGTGCGGCGGTCTTTTCCCCTTCTTGTCGATCAGTTCCCCTTCGATCAGTTCCAGCCGCTCAGCGTTCAACAGCCCGGCGGCGGAAATGTCGTCCACTTCCTTCCGGGTCCAGCGCTTGCGCGGGGGAGCCGCCTCGGTGGGTAGACCGGTTACTGCGGTAGGCATGGCGATTTCATTATCCCTCACGTCGCATTTCTTCACAGCACCAGCCGCTCGTCGCCTTCGCGGCGCGTGATGTGCTCGCGCGGCGGGCGCGCTAAGATGGACTCGTGCCCAGGTCAACGCCTCCATTTGTGATGGAACGCTACGGCCGCCTGCCAGACATGGATCGCTCGTTCGACGTGGAATACTGGCAACGACTTGGACCGGCGGCTATATTCGAAGCCGCCTGGCAGATGGTGGCCGACGCACATTCCCGCCTCGGCGCGGCTCCCGATGAGCTCCGACTTCGAAGAACTGCTGAAAATTTTCAACGCCGCGCAGGTTAAGTACCTCCAAGGTGTTCCGGTCGTTGGCGGAGTTTGGCGCTCCACTTTCCGGCCTCACACCTGCGGACTTCTGCCGCGAGGGTTTCTTCTATCAAATTGGCGTGCCGCCAGTCCGCGTCGATATTCTGATGTCGATCGACGGCGTGAAATTCGAGGAGGCCTGGCCCAACAGGAACCGGGCTGAATTCGGCACGGAAACGGCCTGGTTCATCGGCCGTGCCGACCTGGTCCGGAACAAACGCGCCTCGGACCGCCACATCGACCTCCACGATGCGGAGCTGCTGGGGTAGCAGGCCCGCGCGCTATGGTGTCTTCGAGGAGCGCCCCGGGGGAAACGACGGCTAATTTTGCTGCACGTACACACCGCTTCGGCGCCACCCGATGCCGCGAAATAGTAGAATGTCCTTCACGATGAGATCTCGGGTATCTGGAGTTATCCTGCTGGTCGGGGCGTCATTGTATGGGCAGAATGCCCCCCGGCCAATTCGCCGGATGTGCTAGCCCGCATCACCGAGGCCACTGCGATCATTTTCGCGGGTGAGGGCGCGGGCCGGCTGAGTTCCATCAGCACGGGCGTAGTCGTGCGACCGGATGGCGTAGTTCTCACCGCTTACCACGCTCTAAAGAACGCCAGAGAGGTCACCGCGATCGACGGAAATTCCGCAGCCGGAAAATCGCGAAAGATGTGATCGCGCGGTTGACATCTCTGCGGCAGGAAATAAGCGCCACGAAGTCCAATCGATAGCGCGGATTTCCAGCACGCTCACAGCACCAGCCGCTCGTCGCCTTCGCGGCGCGTGATGTGCTCGCGGTCGAGGTATTCGAGCAGCGGAATCGCGTACTTGCGCGAAACGCCGGTCCATTCCTTGAACGCCGCCACATTGAAGCGCTGTGACTTGCGCGCGGCCAGAAGCTCGCGGAGCTTCTCCAGCGCGGAGTGGTGAAACACCAGCTCGTCGCTGATGCGCGCCAGCCGCTTTTCGCGCAGTAAGATGCCGAGCAGCGTGCGCGCGCGGGCTGCCTCCACACCGGATTTTGCCAGCACTTCCGCCACCGCCGGGACAGCGAGGCCGGCCTCCTCGAACGCGCGCTCAATGGCCGCCCGCGCCGCCTCCTCATCCTGCCGCAGCATCACTTTGTGACTGCGCGCGCGCACGTTCTCGCCTTCCGCCACGAGGTCCTTCGCCTCAGCCAGCAGCGCATCGATGAGGAATGCGGGCGCGCCCGGGAGTTCTCTGGCGCGCAGGTCTTGCTTGGCGATGCCGGGGAGCAGCGGATTCCGCCTGTGAAAGTCGCGCACGGCGGCGCTCAGGCGGTCGCGCGCGGCCTGAAACCAGCCGGGATCCACCAGCCACTGGTGCTGCGGCAGCGATTGAACCGGCGCTTTCACGATCTCCGCGGGCTGCAATCCGGTGCGCGCCACCACGTCGGCGACCGCCATGCCCGCGTCCGCTTCCCGCACCAGGAGGGCCACGCGCACGGCGGTGTCGCCAGAGGCCAGCACGTCCAGGCGCGCGGTGGGATCGTCCGTGCGGCGGTAACGGCGCTCGGAGATATCGACCACGATGCCGCCGCCGATCGTCACCACGGGCGAGAACATGCGGATGATGAAGCGATCGCCCGGCAGCAGCAGCGCCGGCTCGCGCAGCACGATGCGCACATACCCGGTCGAGCCCGGCTGCATGGCCGCGGCGCCGAAGAGGCGCACTTCCGCCTCGATCTCCGCAGTCCCGGAATGAAAGTGCACGGGCGCGCGGTGTTTCAGCGGCTTGGCCGAACGCAGCAGCTCCAGCCGGCAGTCGATCTGCCGCACGGCATGGAACCGGCCGGGCGGGGCCAGCACGTCGCCGCGCGCGATTTCGCCCGGCTCGATATCGGCCAGGTTGAGCGCCGTCCGCTGCCCTGCCACCGCGGTCTCGGCCTTCGAGCCGTGCACCTGTACCCCGCGCACGCGCAGCCGGCGTCCCGCGGGATACATTTCGACTTCATCCTCCTTCCGCACCGAGCCCGCGATCAGCGTGCCGGTCACCACCGTGCCGAAACCCTTGACGGAAAAGGCGCGGTCGATCGGCAATCGAAAATGGCCGCGCGCGTTCTTCTCCGGCGCCGCCGCGGCGGCGCGCGCCAGCTCGCGGCGCAACTCGTCGAGCCCCGCGCCCGTCGCGGAGCTCACCGCGACCATCGGCGCGCCTTCCAGGAATGAGCCCGCCACCAGCTCTTCGATCTCCAGCCGCACCAGCCCGAGAATGTCTTCATCCACCAGGTCGGACTTGGTCAGCGCCACGATGCCGCGGGGAATGCCCAGCAGGCGGCAGATCTCGAAGTGCTCACGGGTCTGCGGCTTGATCGATTCATCGGCCGCCACTACGAACAGCACCAGGTCGATACCCCCGACCCCCGCCAGCATGTTCTTGACGAACCGCTCATGCCCCGGCACATCCACGAACCCGAGGCGCAGGCCGGGCGCGGGCTCCAGGTGCGCGAAACCCAGATCGATGGTAATGCCGCGCCGCTTTTCCTCTTCGAGGCGGTCCGCGTCGATGCCGGTCAGCGCCTTTACCAGCGACGTTTTGCCGTGATCGATGTGCCCGGCGGTTCCGACGATGATGTGTTTCATGCCGCTTGTTACAGTGTAAAAGTGCTCACGCTTGCGCTGCTTGCCCTGGTCGGCGGGTCTCTCGTCTACTGCGTATTGACCGTCGCCGCCGCGGCGCAATACCGGGCTGTGCGTCCGCCGGAGCCCGAATCGTTGCCGCCGGTGAGCATCCTCAAGCCGATGGCCGGCGCCGAGGACGGCCTGGAAGAAAACCTGCGCTCGTTTTTCGAGCAGAAGTACCCTTGCTTCGAGATTCTATTCGCCGTGCGGAGCGCCACCGACCCGGCCCTCGCCGTCGCGGAGCGCCTGCGGGCGCGGTACCCTGCGGTGCCTTCCCGGCTGATCGTCACCGGCGAGCCGCCCTACCCCAACGCCAAGGTCTACAGCCTCAATCGTATGCTGGCCGAGGCGCACTATGACATCGTTGTGATGGCCGATAGCGACGTGCGAGTCGACCCGCGCCTGCTCGCGGCCGTCGCGGCTGAGTTCAGCGATCCGCGCGTCGGCATCGTCACCTGCCCGTATCGCGCGGCGCCGGGACGGAGTTTCTGGTCGACGCTCGAAGCCGTGGGCCTGAATACGGAATTCATCGGCGGCGTGCTGGTGGCGCGGATGCTCGATGGCGTCAAGTTTGCGCTCGGCCCTACGATCGCCGCGCGCCGTGAAACCCTGCGGGATATCGGCGGCTTCGATGCCCTCAAGGAATTCCTGGCCGAGGATTTCATGATGGGCAAGCTGGCCGCCGCGCGCGGCTGGCAGGTGCGGCTTTCCTCTTATGTGATCGAACACCGCATCGGCTCGCAGGCTTTTGGACCCAATGCGCGGCACCGGCTGCGCTGGAATCGCAGCACGCGCCGCTCGCGTCCGTGGGGGTACTTCGGCCAGATCTTCACGAATCCGCTGCCGCTGGCCCTGCTGCTGTGGGCCGCTGCGCCGGCGTGGTGGCCGGCCGTGGCGGTAACTGCCGTGTTTCGCGCCGCTGCCGCGATGGCGACGGCCGGAGTCGCCCTGCGCGACCCGCTGCCAGTGCGCTGGTGGCTTCTGCTGCCGCTGCAGGATGTACTGAGCTTCGTATTCTGGCTGGCCGGCTTCTTCGGCAACACCATCGTGTGGCGCGGCCGGCCGTACTTGCTCCGGCGCGACGGGCGGTTTACGCCGATTGCTTCAAAACCCCGAATGTGAAGCGGCACACCGGTCCCGTTACCGGTCGCCGCTCCGTTTGGGGTGCGTGCCGCCCGCCGCTTTTACGGCGCCGTATCCGTGAATCGCAGCGGCTGCTGCAGACGGAATTGGATTTCGAGCGAATCCGCGGGCGGGTTCGAGACCGACGCGTTCACCGCGTACCACTTCCCGTTCACCCGCACCGAATCGAGCTCCACCGCATACCCGCCTCTGGCGGAGTTGCCCGCGCTCCGGACCACCAGCGTGGCCCTCGACCCGGCCGGAATGACGACTTTCCCGCTTTCGTCCGTGACGTCTTCCGAGACGGTCGCGAGAAAGCGAGCGCCGATCGCTGCGTCATCGCCATCGATGCTCGCATCCGTGCGCACCGTGACCACGCCGCCGGCGGCGCGGTTCGCATTGCCGGCGGCGGCGTTCACTGGAACACCGTGCGGCGCGCCGAAGTCCAGATCCCGAACTTCACTGAGGGCGAACCGCCGGCGCACGCCGTTGTGATCGCGAAAGATTACGGTCGAGGGCGTGCCGCTGATGAAATCGCCGTAGATCACGGTGCCATCCTGCAGGATCAAACGGGCGGCGGGAAGCGCTGCGGGAAGCAGTGCGAGTAATGCCACGAATGCGGATCTCCGCATCGAAACCTCCGCACCGGGCGTAGCAATCGCTCCACCAAAGACGGAAAAGCTTCGGGCGCGACGCTACAGCCGGGCGCTACAGAGGAACCCGGCCGCTTCCGAAAGGCCTGAGCTGCGGGCGGGCCTGATCTTTCCGCAACTCCAGGATCAGCTCCATGACCAGCTTTTCGATCTGGTCCCGAACGGCACAGTGATCCTCGTATCGGAGAAAGACCGGATCTTCGACGTCCCAGGTGAGCACTTCGCAGCGGATCGTATCCGGCAGCGGCTCGCCGCTCATGTTGATGACGAGGTCGAATTCCGCGCGGCCCAGGTGCCGGATCGCCTTCGGAAAATGGTCGCGCAGATCGA
This sequence comes from Bryobacteraceae bacterium, assembly GCA_035293845.1. Taxonomy (GTDB): domain Bacteria; phylum Acidobacteriota; class Terriglobia; order Bryobacterales; family Bryobacteraceae; genus DATGMB01. The sequence continues at coordinate 18,899 of DATGMB010000097.1, read as the reverse complement.
TGCCCTTCTCCTGCATGGCTTCGATGGTGTCCGGCGCCACACGATTGGCGGGGGCCAGACCGGCGCTCGCGGGAACCAGCACATCGCTGCCGTAGGCACGCGCAAAGGCTTCCGCCATCTGGCTCCGGCAGGCGTTCCCGATGCAGACGAACAACACGCGCTTGAGCGGCCGGTTCACAATTTCTCCAGGAAAAGCCTGTGCACCCGGGAATCCTCCGTCAGCTCCGGATGAAAGGTAGCCACGAGGTGCCGGTCCTGTTCCACCAGCACCGGATCACCATTGTAACGCGCCAACACCCTCACTCCCGGCCCGGCACGGCGGATAATGGGTGCCCGAATGAACACCGCTTCGAGCTTCCCGGGGCCGGCGCGGCGCGCGAAGTCGGGCTCCGGGTCGAGCTCGACCACGCGGCTGTCGATCTGCCGGCCGTAGGCGTTCCGCTCCACGTCGAGCCCGACCACGCCGAAGCTTTCCTGCTCCGGGTTGGCAACATGTTGCGCCATCAGGATGGCGCCGGCGCAGGTGCCGAACATCGGCTTGCGGCGGCCGAACTCCACCAGCGCATCGAACAGCCCCTCGTAGCGCATCAGCTTGAGCATCGTGGTGCTCTCGCCGCCGGGCAGGATCAGGCCATCCAGTCCGCCGAGCTGGTTGGCCTCCCGCACCAATACCGGATCGCCGCCGGCCCGCTCGACCGCGGCCCGGTGGGCATCGAAGTCGCCCTGGAGAGCGAGAATGCCGACTTTTTTGCGCATAAGAGCTCAGGAGATAGGAGCTTAGGAGTTACGAGCTAGGAGACGGATCTCGGAGGATGGCGGTCGTGCCACCCTCCTAACTCCTAACTCCTAAATTTCCAGCGCCCTACCAGCCCCTCACCTGGAGAAGCTCCGATTCCGGCATCTTGGAGACGTCCAGGCCGGGCATGGCTTCGCCGAGCTCGCGGCTGGCCTCCAGCAGCTTCTCCGGATCGTTGTAATTCTTGGCCGCCTTGACGATCGCCTTGGCGCGGGCCTCCGGGTCGGAGGACTTGAAAATGCCCGAGCCGACGAACACCGCCTCGGCGCCGAGCTGCATCACCAGCGCGGCATCGGCCGGCGTCGCGATGCCGCCGGCGGAAAAGTTGGGCACCGGCAGCTTGCCGTGCTCCGCCACCCATTCCACCAGCTCGAGCGGCGCCTGCAGCTTCTTGGCTTCGTGCACCAGCTCCTCTTTGCCGAGCACCGTGAGCTGCTTCATCTCCTTGACGATGGTGCGAATGTGCCGCACCGCCTCGACGATATTGCCGGAACCGGCTTCGCCCTTGGTGCGGATCATCGCCGCGCCCTCGGCGATGCGCCGCAGCGCCTCGCCCAGGTTGCGCGCGCCGCACACGAACGGCACCTTGAAGCCGGTCTTATCGATATGATGCTCTTCATCTGCCGGCGTCAGCACTTCGCTCTCGTCGATGTAATCGACGCCCAGCGCTTCCAGGATGCGGGCTTCCATGAAGTGGCCGATGCGCGCCTTCGCCATGACCGGAATCGAGACCTTTTGCTTCATGATCTCTTCGATCTTGGCGATGCTCGCCATGCGCGCCACGCCGCCCTCTTTCCGGATATCGGCCGGCACGCGCTCGAGCGCCATCACCGCCGAGGCGCCGGCCTGCTCCGCGATCTTCGCCTGCTCGGCATTGGTGACGTCCATGATGACGCCGCCCTTCAACATTTCCGCGAGTCCGACCTTCAGCCGGAATTCTTTGCTTTGGAACTGAAACATTTCTACTCCCTCTCGTGATTTACACCAGCGCCGATTCGGGCTGGAAATCCGCCCGTTTCATCTCGGCCGCCACCACGCGGCCCAGGATCTCCAGCCCGCGCCGGATCTCGTCCGGCGTCAGGCTGGCAAAACTCAAGCGCAGCGCGCCGGGCTCCGGACGCGCCACCGTAAAATACAGGCCGGGCACATAGGCGACCCCTTCCATGCGGGCCCGCGGCAGAAGAGCCGCGGTATCCAACGGCTCGGGAAGCCGCACCCAGACGTTCATTCCGCCCTCCGGCCGCGTGTAGCGGGCGCCGGACGGCAAGTACTGCCGGCATCCTTCGAGCGTTGCCTCGAGGCGCAGACGGCCCGCCTCGAGCACGCGCTGCCGGTGCTCCTCCAGCCGGCCCGATTCCATGAATTCGAGCAGCACCGCCTGCGAGAGCTGATCCGTGTGCAGGTCGGCCGCTTCCTTGGCATGGCGCAGGCGCTCGATCAGCGGCTGCGGGCCCAGCACCCATCCCACACGCAACCCCGGAAAGCTGACCTTGGAAAAGCTGCGCAGCAGAATCGTGCCGCCGCGGTCGTCGAGCTGCTTGAGCGGCGCGACCGGCGCGCCGCAATAGCGGAGATCGCCATAGGCGTCGTTTTCCACCACGGGAACGCCGCCCTGCCGCGCCGCCTCGAGCAGCGCGCGCCGCGCCTCGAGCGGCAGCGTGGCGCCGGTCGGGTTCTGGAAGTTGGAAGTGACCACCAAAAACCGCGGCTTCTCGCGAAGGACCCGCTCCGCGGCTTCCATGTCCATTCCCTCGGAGCCGACCGGAATTGCCTGCAGGCGCGCGCCCATGCCCGTCAGCAGGTTCTTGAGCCCCGGATAGACTGGGTCCTCGACGGCCACACGGTCGCCGGAACGCAGCAGGACGCGGCCGATCAAATCCAGTGCCTGCTGGCAGCCGTTGGTGACGATGACATCGTCTCCGGGCCCCGCCAGCCCGCTCCGCCGCGCATCCTCCAGCAGCAGACGGCGCAGCGGCTCGTAGCCGCTCGGCGAGCCGAGCTGCAGAATATCGGCCAGATCCTGCCGGTCCAGCACCGCCCGGCAACTGCTGCGAAACGCATCCAGCGGGAACAGGTCGCGCGAGGGCCGCGACATCACGAAGCTGATCCCCGCCCCAGCCACGCCCGCCGGTGACCCTGCCGGCGCCAGCAGCGCCTCCCAGTCCACACCCTGATGGCGACTCTCCACCGGACCCGCGACGAAGCTTCCGCGCCCCACCTGGCCGGTGATGAGCCCTTCGGCCTCCAGTAATTCGTAGGCGGTGGAAATGGTGGCGCGGTTCAGGCCAAGCAAACCAGCCAATTCGCGAGTGGCGGGCAGGCGGTCCCCAGGAGCGAGATCCCCGGAACGCACCAACTCCGAAATCTGGTCGTACAATTGGCGATAAAGCGGTACGCCGGATTCCGAGTTAAGTTGGAGATGCCAATCCATCCACCAACAACCATACCATATTGGCTGGCCGGCTGTGGAATTGGCTCAACAGGTCGCTATTCGATGTGAAGCGTATATGCGCCCGCGCTGCCCGCTTGCGAAAGCACCTGGACGTAGTAAATCTTGTCCTTTTCGACCGTAATGCTGTGGTGCAGGCTGGCGCCGGGCTTCCGGATTTCGGGCCCGAAGCCCATGCCGCGGTGGTCGGCATTGTAGGTCGCAATGGCGGGAATCAGGGTATCGGAGCGGTTGCGGATATCGATGCTCACCGTTCCGGCCCGCGGGCTCTGGAACGCGTAATAGTCGTTATCTTGCCCGTCCATGATGTTGGCCTCGATGTCCTCGCCCACGCCGATGCGGCGGGCGCTCGTGAACTCGTCATTCGGCTCGTAGGCATCGAATGCCTTCTTTGCCCGCGCCGTCAGCACATACAAGCCGCCGATACGGGGATCGGCGGACGAAACCGAGATGTAAACCGAGGAGTTCGGCGGCGGGCCGCCCTGGACGCGAATCGATTCGCCGGCGCGGACGGAGGTCTCCCCCCAGCTCAGCAGCCGGAAATTCGCATCGTAGATGTGCAACTGGGGAGTAAAGCCGATGGAATGATTGACCAGCTCGATGGTGATCAGGTCGCGCGGGGATGGTGGCGCGATCACCCGGAAATAATCCGTATCGTTCGTGGCCGCCGTGATCTCGCCGCTGACCGGAACGTTCAGGCTGATCAGGTTGGCCATGCGCGCTTCATTGTTCGGCTCGGCCTCGCGCGTATAGGGATCGGCGATGGTGGGCGGTATGGCTTTCGTGGTCCGCAGGAACTGCCGTGCCGGTGCGTATTCGCTATCGCGCGCCAAGGCCTCGCGGAACGCGTCGGCAGCGCGCGCGTAATCGCCCAACTGGACGTAGACCACGCCCATATCCGTGAAAATCACGGGCACCGCAGCCTGGCGGCTCAAATTCTCCAGGATCGCGATAGCACCCGGAAAATTGTGCCTGTTGATCATGCCGGTGGCCTGCAGGAACCGGCTCTCGATCTGAACATCCTCGATCGGCTTGCCGTAATAGCGGTTATATTCCGAGGTGAGCACCGCCATATTGCTCACATAGGCCGGTGGCAGATCCTTGGGACGGGCGGCTGGCCGCAGGCCGGCAAAAAAGCGAACGACGAAAAACAGGCCGAAGAGGAGCATCGCCAGCAGGACGAACGGGAATAAGGGAGTTCTCCTCCGCCGGCGGCGGCGCTTGTGAGAGCGTAAAACGGTTTGCGGAGGGGTAGACATGGACTCTCTTCGCGGGTGCGACGTGCCCGGACAGAACGACGGCCTAATTTTGCTAAGATCTCGATTTTAGCTGCTATGCGCGCTGCTTGGCTACCTCACAACCCGGCCCTGAACCCTCCGCAAGTCCCACGCCGGTACTATCGGGCGCGGGCCGGCCAGCCCGGAGGTGGCTGGTGACGGCCGCCCGGTGGCTGGCATTGGCGTGCGTATTTTCTTTGGTTTGCGCCACCGCGCAGCGGAAAAAGAAGAAGGACGAAGAGACGCAGACGCTGCAGGAACCCCGGGAACTGCCGGCAGCCGTGATGGGCGAGACCCGGCGGCTGGCGTTCCACGTCACACCGCTCTCCAGCCGGGGCTTGCTCTCGCAGCAGGTGCGCGACGCGCTAAAAGCCGTGGCTCGCGATTCCGGCGGCGAGAAGGTGCTCAAAATCCGGGCCTTCGTGGCCGGTTCCGGCGACTTGCGGCGGGTCCGCGATCTGGTCAGCGAGGTATTCACGGACCGCAAACAGCCGCTGCCCGCGCTCAGCCTGATTCAGGCGGGCGGGCTGCCGCTCGAAGGCGCGCAGGTCGTGATGGAGTACATCTCCGCGGCGCGCAAGGATTTGCACCCGTTCGGCCTGGCCTTTCTCTCGGCCCGGATTGCGGTTTCGGACAATCCCCAGGATCCGATTCCGCCGCTGACCGCCCAATCGCTCGCCGCGCTGCGCCAGACGGTACGAGCCGCCGGTGCCGGACCGGACGGCGTTCTGCGCGTCACCTGCTTCCTGAGTTCGCTCGACAAACTCGAGGCCAGCCGGCAAATGGTGGCGGAGGCCTATCCCAAGGCTGCGCTGAATTTCGTGCAGACCGAACGCGCCCCGGCCCGGGCGCTGGCCGCGTGCGAGGCGGTCGCCAGCCTCAACGCGAGCACCGGAACGGCTTTGACGCTCTCGAATGCCCCGGACGTGCCGGCCGAGCCGGGCGAATCTCAGATGGCGCTGGTCGGCGCGCCGCAAGTGGTGCTCACGGGAACCCAGGTCTCATTCGGCTACGAGGAAAAGGACGCGCGCCTCGCGTTCGAACGCCTGGAGCGCGTCCTGAGGGAGTGCGGCGCCACACCCGATAGCGTCGCTTTTACTCACTATTACCCCTTGTCCGCCGGGATCGCGGCGCAGGTGCGCAAAATGCGCGCCGAGTTCTTCAGCCCGGCGCATCCTCCGGCCGGCACCATGCTGCTCTTCGAGAGCCTGCCCTCGATGGATGCCGGTTTTGCGATGGACGTGGTGGCGGTGGCGAACGCCGTCCATTAGCCTCACCGGCGGGCCGGCATGGTTGCCGCCGCGGGAGCCGGCTTCGGCTCTCCGAGCTCCCCTTCCGATGAGAGCACGACCAGATCGACGCGCCGGTTGTGCGAGCGGCCGGACGCGGTCTGATTGGTATCCGTGGGAGCGTTTTCGGCATAGCCGCCGACGGACATCCGCCCCTCCGGGATTCCGAAACGCCGGCGCAGCAGCTCCATCACCGCGATGGCGCGGGCGGCGGAGAGTTCCCAGTTGCTGCGAAAGCGCCCGTTGTGGATGGGACCGAGTCGGTGTGCCCTTCGATGCGCAGCGGGTTCGACAGCTTCCGGATTTCGTCGGCAACCTTGGCGATGATCGGCAGACTCGCCGGTTCGACCGCATCGTTGCCGGAGGCGAAGAAGGCCGATTCGCGGAAGCTGACCGTCCTATGCCACAGCTTCCCGCTTCCAACTCGAATGCCATGAGCAGGCTGCGGCTTAGGTTTTTCTGTTGACATTCGCACACACTTAGATTAGAGTCCCCCCAAAAAGGAGAAAGGGACCCATGGTCAAGGACAATAAGGTGAGTTTGACTTTGCGTCTAGTGCTGAGCTTACTTTTGCTTGCGACCGCCGGCATAATGGCTCCACGTCTGTTTGGTAGCGGCCTTGGCAGCGGGCGGTGCGGTGGCACCGGCAGAAATTGCTGCTGCGACGTGAACTGCGCCAATTGCGTCGACGCATGCGGAGCAGCAGTCAGTGCTGCTCGAACGTTTAGGGCCGGGCGAAACGGCCGCCCGAATTTCTTCCCCGGGCCGGCTTCTTTTCCGCCGGGGCATAAACAGGTTTGAGGTGGATCATTGGAGAGAAGAGCATGGATTTGAAACTGCGTCGCATTCGCGTCACATCAATAATTGGGGTTGCCTCCGCGGTTCTTATTTTGGCTTTCGGGTGGCGCACGTGGATTGATAGCAAGAACGTGGCGGCCGAGAACGCATCCCTGAGAGAAGCGCTGGGCAGGCCTGTCATCATTCGCGACTTCGAGCTCGACATCTTACCGTATATGGTGCCGGTAAGGCCTGTGACTCTACCGCAACCGAGCAACACAGAAAAAGTCATACTTGTTGCGAAGCAGACGTGCCCATACTGCGCGAAGCAGCTTCCAATTTGGAAGGACCTTGCGGCGTCATCGGTTCTGGACAAAGATGCAGAGTTCTGGCTAATTTCGCTCGGGGAAGCTGATGCCTTTCACGATTTGACGCAGACGTTAGCCGCGCGAGGACGTTCGTACCGGGAATTTAGAGTGCCAGATGTGGCGTTGTTCGGGCTGTGCACGGGAATCCGCGGAACGCCAACGACGATAGTTACCAGCGGAAACCGGGTGACGTTGGTATATGCAGGGTTATTTACGGAGCCGATTCGCAAGCAGGTCTTCTCAGGGGCCGTCCTTAAGTCCTCTGCGCGTGTCCGCTTTCCATCGCCGGGTCTCACGGAGGCAGTACAGTGAGGGCCTCTCATTCTGTCCACGCAATTCGGATGGTGGGCTGCCTTGCCGCTGCCCTGCTACTCCGGCCCGGTTCAGCTCAGAATGCCTTCGAGGTCGCTTCGGTGAAGCCCGCCGACCCCAATGACCCCATCGTCGCGTGGCATAGCTACCCGGGCGGCCGTGTCGTCATTACGAACTTTACTCTGACGATGCTCATCGAGGCGGCGTACGGCGTCTCGATTTACAACATTGTGGGCGGCCCGTCCTGGAAGGACCAGGAAGCTTACAGCATCACTGCGAGAGCGCCGGCTGGGTCGGCCGCCGCAGCAGCCATCTCAGACAAGACGAAAGCGCCGCCGCCTCCGGAAATTCTCGCCATGTTGCGGAGTCTGCTGGAAGATCGCTTCAGCCTGATGGTTCACCGTGAAACCCGACAACTTCCGGTCTACGCTCTCGTGGTCGGCCGGCGGGGACCCAAGCTTCAGATCAGCCGAGATCCCTCTGCCGAGCCCGACTGGTCCATACGCAGGGGAGAGATCGTGGCGCATCACTGTGATATGGCGTGGCTGAGCGGCGTCCTGGAGCGCCATTTCAAACGAACGGTCTTGAATCAAACCGGTCTGACGGGCAAGTACGATTTCCATTTCAAATTTGACCCTCGGTCGCACGACGTGACGGCCGGTGCCGATGCTATCATCGACCCCACCCGGCCCCCCCTCGAAGATGCGCTGGAAACGCAGACTGGGCTGAAACTCGAAGAGACTAAGGCCGCCGTCGAAGTGCTGGTGATCGATCGGGCGAGAAGGCCAAGCGCCAATTAGAGGCAGTTAGCCTCACCGGCGCACGGGCGCGGTCGGCGTTGCGGCCGGCTTCGGCTCGCCGAGCTCCCCTTCCGATGAGAGCACGACCAGATCGACGCGCCGGTTGTGCGAGCGGCCGGACGCGGTCTGGTTCGTATCGGTGGGAGCATTTTCGGCATAGCCGCCCACGGACATCCGGCCCTCCGGGATTCCGAAACGCCGGCGCAGCAGCTCCATCACCGCGATGGCGCGGGCGGCGGAGAGTTCCCAGTTGCTGCGAAAGCGCCCGTTGTGGATGGGGACCGAGTCGGTGTGCCCTTCGATGCGCAGCGGGTTCGGCAGCTTCCGGATTTCGTCGGCAACTTTGGCGATGATCGGCAGACTCGCCGGTTCGACCGCATCGTTGCCCGAGGCGAAGAAGGCCGATTCGCGGAAGCTGACGACCAGCCCCCGGCGCTCCAGTTTCAGGCCGAGTTTGCCCGCCGCCAACTCCAGCGCCAGGCTTTTCTGCAGCGCCGCCAAGGACTTGGCAAGATCGGCCGGCGCCGTGGCGGACGGAGCCGGCTTCGGTGGAGGCTGGGGCGGCGGAGGTGGCAGGTTCTCGGAATGCTCGGCGCGTTCGGGATTGATCGGCGGGCGGCTGTTTTCGTGTTTGCCCCGGCCCAGCATCATCTCCAGCGTGTTGGTGAATTGGCCGTGTTCGAGAGCTTCGCGAACCGAGGCGGAGATTTCCTTGACTTTCTGCCTGTCCGCCTGCGCGGAGGCGAACAGGACCACGAACAGAGCAAACAGGAGCGTGATGAAATCGGCATACGAGATGAGCCAGCGCTCATGATTTTCGTGCGCGGTGTGATGAGGGCGGCGCATGACTAAGCGGCGGGCTTGGCAGCCGCTCCCGGGTTCGCGGTCTGTTCAGCGCCCTTGGCCCCTTTGGCCTTTTTAGCGGATTTGGCCGGCTTGGGCGCGTCATTGTACGAATCCAGCTTCAGCCGGATCAGGGTTGGATTCAGTCCCTCCACGATGCCCACGACGCCTTCCAGCGTCATATCCCGCAGACGGCTCGTCGCGCGTAATCGCGCCCGCAATTTGTTGGCGAGGGGCAAGAACAGGATATTGGCGCTGGCGACGCCGTAGATCGTGGCTACGAAGGCGACCGCGATCCCGTGGCCGACTTCCTTGACATCCTCCACATGCTTCATCACCTGGATCAGCCCCATGACCGCGCCGATGATGCCGATGGTGGGAGCGTAACCGCCGGCGGCCTCCCATACTTTGGCCTCGGCTTCGCCGGCCTCCTCGGCCAGCGCGATATCCGTCTCCATCATCTGGCGCAGCACCTGCAGATCGGTGCCATCGACCGCCAGGCCGAGGGCTTTGCGCAGGAATGGGTCGGCGATGGCCGCCGCCTCCGATTCGAGGCTCACGATGCCATTCTTGCGGGCCTTGGTGGCATATTGAATCAGTTCCTCGATCGCTTCCGGCATGCCATTGCCACGCTCCAAAAACGCGCCCCGGAGGGCGATGCAGGCGCGCAACACCACGGGCAGCGGATTCGTGATCAGCACGGCGCCGAACGTACCCCCGAGGACGATCATGGCGGCGGTCCCCTGCACCACGTCCTGCATGCTGCCTTTTTCCAGAATCAGCCCGCCTAAGATTCCCACCAGCGCGAGCGCCATACCGGCTAAGGTTGCGAGATCGAGCCGCGCCGATGGGCCGCGGGGCTTGGATGGCTTCGCCGGGGCGGTGCTCGCCATGGCTACTCCTCGGATTCCGCGGATTCGAGACCCGCGGCATCCTCGAACAGCGCTGGAGCCGGGCCGCCCGGTCCGAAAATCCGGCGGCGGAAGCGGATAATCCGCCGCACCACCTCCTCGGCGCTCTCGAGAACGCGGAGGATCTGCCCGGTGGTGAGGGTGATGACGGTATCGGGCGTAACATCGATGTGCTCGATCAGATCGGAGTTCAGCACGATGGGCGCTCGGTTCAGCCGGGTCAGCCGGATCATAGGGGCTACAAATGCCTTATCGGCGGAAAGAACGGAAACTTGAGGGCGGCGGATGCCGCAAAAACGCCGCCGCGGGCCGATGAGGCATTCGAGGCTGCTCTGGTGACCACGTTCGAGCAGGAGAGGCGCGAGGTTTGGGAGGCGATCGCCGATGCCGTAGCGCAGCCGCCGGATGATGACCGCAGGGCCGCCTGTATGTACTTGCTCCGCCACGTTCTTGGCGGCGCGTTACGGTATCATAGCTCCCAACCTCCTCCGGGGTCTCAAGCCGCGGAAGAGGCCGGAGGAGAACCATGGGACTCAATCCCGCCGCCGCTCCCCAGGGCCTTTCGGCCATCGGGCAGATCGCGCTGACCGTCCGCGACGCCGCGGCCTCCGCCGCGTTCTACCGCGACCAGCTGGGCATGAAGCTGCTGTACGAGTTCCCGGGCCTCGCATTCTTCGATTGCGCCGGCGTCCGGTTGATGCTGAGCGGATCGCAAAATCCCGGCGAGAGCTACAGCTCGATTATCTACTTCAAGGTGCCGGATATCCAGGCGGCCTATGAAGCGCTGCGCTCGCGCGAAGTCCCGTTCGAGCGCGAGCCCCACGTGGTGGCACGGATGCCCGACCACGAGCTGTGGATGGCCTTCTTCCGCGATCCCGACCGCAACCTGCTGGCATTGATGAGCGAAGTGCGCGCGGCGGCGTAACGGCAGGCTGCGGGCCGCTATGGCCTGCCTCTATAGGTTCACCGGCACGACTTCTTCGAAGATATTCTGCGGCAGTTGAATGCCGCTGACGCGCAGCCGGTCGAGCAGCTTCGGCGCGGCGCCGGTGGCGCGGAAGCGGCCCTGTACCTTGCCGGCATCCGTGACGCCCACGCGCTCGAAGGTGAAGATCTCCTGCAACTGCACCTTCTCCTCCCGGACGCCGAGGACTTCCGAGATACTCAGGATCTTGCGGGTGCCGTCCTGCAGACGCGAAACCTGCACGACCAGCCGGATGGCGCTCGCGAGCTGCTGCAGAATGACGCGCGTGGGGATCTCGAGATCCGCCATCATGACCATGGTTTCCAGACGCGAAAACGCGTCGCGCGGCGTGTTCGCGTGGACCGTGCTCATCGAGCCTTCGACGCCTGTGTTCATGGCCTGGAGCATGTCGAGCGCTTCAGCGCCGCGGCACTCGCCCACGATGATGCGGTCCGGCCGCATGCGCAGCGCCGTGCGCAGCAACTGGCGCTGGTTGATCCCGCCCTCCTTGTTCAGATTGGGCGGCCGGGTCTCGAACTTCACCACGTGGCGCTGCTGCAGTTGCAGCTCGGCGGTGTCCTCGATGGTGATGATCCGCTCCTCTTCGGGAATGAATCGGGAGAGGGCGTTCAGCATGGTGGTCTTGCCCGACCCGGTTCCGCCGGAGATCAGAATCGTGCACTTGGCCGCGACCGCCGCCGCCAGAAAGCGCAGCATCCCCGGCGTGAGGGTGCGGAGCTGGAGCATTTCCTCCTGCGTGATCACGTGGCGGCCAAAGCGGCGGATGCTCAGGCAGGGCCCATCGAGCGCGAGCGGCGGAATGATGGCGTTGACGCGCGAGCCGTCCTGCAGCCGCGCGTCGACGATGGGCTGGGCCTCGTCGATGCGGCGCCCGACCTGCGAAACGATCTTCTCGATGATGTGCAGCAGGTGGGCGTCGTCCTTAAACCGCACCGTGGTTTCCGAGAGCTTGCCGTTGCGCTCGATGAAAACCTTGTTGTAGCGGTTGACGAGGATGTCGCTGATGCTGGGCTCTTTGAGCAGCGTTTCGAGCGGCCCCAGGCCGAGGACTTCATCGAGCACCTCCTCGACGATCTTGGTCTGCTCGGCGGCCGTCATGGGCACGCGTTCTTCCTCGAGCAGGCGTTCGACCACGCGGCCGATTTCGGCGCGCACGCGGTCCTTGGGGATGGAGGAGACACGCTCCAGGTTCAGCACGCCGATGAGCTTGCGGTGGATCTGGGATTTCAGCTCGAAGTAGCGGTCGGCGCCGCGCGCGGCCGCGGCCGCCGGCGCTCCGCCGCGCATCGGTAGAGGACGGTTGGTCGATCCCACGAGTTCTCCTGCGGTCGGGTGGAGATCATTATAGCTTGCTGTGCAGACGGGCCTGCTTACCCCATCTCCAGGATTTCGCGCAGCCCCTCCTCAATCGCGAACAGATCTTTTGCGGAAAGCTCGCCGGCACGATTCACCAATCATTCCTTGGAAATCGCGCGGACCTGGTCTGTGACCGCAACCGCGTCACGCCCGGCGCATCGGACCGGGATCAGCAAAGGAGGATTCGGCTTGGGCGACGTCGAAAGCGGAATCACCACGAGGGTGCGCCGGCGCTCGTTCAGGATATCCGAGGTCAGAACTACGCATAGCCGCGTCTTCCCGATTTCCGAACCGCGCACCGGGTCGAGGCGGGCCCACCAGACCTCACCGCGAAGGGGCACTCACCCATGGCTCCTCGATCGGGTCATCGAGTGCATCCCACTCCCGCTCGATCGCGAGGACGTCCGCGTCGGCATTGGCGGCGTCGCAGGCGCGAATCAATCGCTGGCGCCGCTCATCCAGCTTGGCGGCGATGGCCTCGCTGACGTAGCGAGAACGGTCTCGCGCCGGAACCCGCTTCAGCAGCGCACAGGCGACGTCGTCCGGCAGTGTGAATGTCATTTTCCGGCTCGCCATACAACCGTACTACCATACCGCCATACGGGACCGCGGCAACCGGTCGTCCGTCATAGCGCGCTACCCTAGCCCCGGCACTCCGCCCATCGTCTTCGCCAGCTTCACCGCCCGCAGGATCGCCTGCACCACGGCCTCCGCCGCGGCGATGCCCAGCGTATTGATATCGGCGCGGCGGTCCCCGAGCGAGAGGGCGAAGGTGGTGTCGCCATCGAGCATCGTGTTCACGGGGTAGATCGCGCGGGCCATGCCGAGGCCGGCGAATTGCGCCAGCTTGGTCGTTTCCACCTTATCCAGCCGCGCATTGGTCGCGACCACCGCGAGCGTGGTGTTGGCGCGGACCAGCGGCGCCGGCGGGCGCTCTTTCAGCACCGTTTCGGCATTGGCGAATTCGCGGCTGTCAGGCGCTTTTCGCGCCCCGGCCACAATCGCGCCCGTCGCTGGATCGCGCACGTCGCCGAAGGCGTTCACCACCACGAGGCTCGCGACCAGAACGCCGCCGGGCAGCTTCACCGTCCAGGAGCCCAGGCCCGATTTCATGGCGTGGCGCATGCCCAGCGCCTTGCCGACCGTGGCGCCGGTTCCCGCTCCCACGCAGCCTTCCTGCACCGGACCGCCGGTGGCCGCCGCCGCGGCTGCTTCGCCCATGGCGAGATCCGGGTGGCGGTGCGACTTTCCGATGCCCAGGTCGTAGATAATCGCCGCCGGGACGATCGGGATGCGCCCGCCGGGCGTCTGGACGCCGGCGTTCTGCTTCGCGAGATACCGGCGCACGCCCGACGATGCTTCGAGGCCGAAGGCGCTGCCGCCCGCCAGGCAGATGGCGTGCGCCACCGGGTCCACGTGCGAGGGGGCGAGCGTCGGGGTCTCCGATGTGCCGCTCGCGGAACCCTGAATGTCGACGCCGCCCACCGCGCCCGCGGGACACAGAATCGCCGTGCAGCCGGTTAGTGCGTCATAATCCGAAATGTGGCCGACGCGGATGCCTGGGATATCGGTAAGGGACATAAGGATGGGCTCGCGCGGGCAGTCGGCCCACGCTACAAATACATGCTAGCATTGAAGTTCGGGGATCGATCTGATTGCTGGATTGGCTGAAAGCACCTGTCGCGTCGGTCCAGGATTTCTTCGTTCTCACCGGCCGGACCTTCCGGAACATCCTCCGCCGGCCGCACTACGTCGATGACATCATCCTGCAGATGGACATCATCGGCGTGGGAAGCCTGGGCATCGCCACCATCACCGGCTTCTTCGCGGGCGCCGTCATGGCGCTCGAAATGTCCAAGGCGCTGGCCACCTACGGGCAGATCAACAAAACCGGCACCCTCGTCTCCCTCACGCTAGTGCGCGAACTGGGCCCCGTGCTGACGGCGCTCATGCTCGCCGGCCGCAATGCCTCAGGCATCGCCAGCGAGCTCGGCTCGATGAAAGTCACCGAGCAGATCGACGCCATGCGCGCGCTGGGCACGGACCCGGATCAAAAGCTCGTCAAGCCCCGGCTGCTCGCGACTTCCGCCATGCTGCCGCTCCTGACCGTGATTTCGGATTTCATCGGGATGTGCGGCGGCTGGATCATCGCCCAGCTTTTTCTCGGCATCCCTTCGAAGCTCTACTGGTCGAGCGCGTGGCAGGCGCTGAGCTGGCCGGACGACGTGATTTTCGGCCTGCTGAAGCCGCTGGTTTTCGCGGTCGTCATCTCCATGGTGGGGTGCTTCTACGGACTGCGGACGACGGGTGGAACGCAGGGCGTGGGCCGCGCGACCACGCAGGCGGTGGTCATGGCCACGATCACGATCTTTCTGCTCGACCTGATGATGACCAAAATTTTCGTCAGCCTGGGTGGCGTGCAATGACCGCCGCGAGCGGCCAGCCGGTCCTCCGTTTCGAGCAGGTCACGGTGCAGTTCGACGCCGGGCCCGTGCTGGACCGCGTTTCCTTCGAGGCCTTCGAGGGCGAGTCCCGCGTCATCTTCGGCGCCGCGGGCAGCGGCAAAACCGTGCTTCTCAAAACCGCTCTCGGGCTGATTCAGCCCGACTCCGGCCGTGTATTCGCGTTCGGCCAGGACCTTACCCGGATGAGCGAGCGGGAGATGTTCGAAATTCGCAGCCGGATCGGCATGCTGTTTCAGGAGAGCGCGCTGTTCGACAGCCTGACGATCGAAGAGAACGTCGCCTACCCGCTGCTCAACCAGAGATCGATCCGCTGTCCCGCCGCGGACGTGCACCGCCGCGTGCAGCAAGCGCTGGAGTTCGTCGAGCTCGGCGGGACTCTGGAGAAGTTCCCCAGCGAGCTTTCCGGCGGCATGCGGCGGCGCGCCGCGATTGCGCGCGCCGTGGTCACGGAGCCGCCCCTGATTCTCTACGATTCGCCTACCGCGGGCCTGGACCCGATCACCGCCCACACCATCATCGCCCTGCTGATCAAGGAGCGGGATCTCAGCCATACCACCACGCTGGTGGTGACCAACCGCTATCAGGACGGAAATCTCATTGCGAATTTCCGCTACAATTCGGAACAGGGACGCCTGGATCGAATTGAAAACGGGGCCAGGCAGAGCACCAAGACGATTTTCATGGTCATGCGCGAGGGCCGGCTGGTCTTCGAAGGCGATCAGGACCGGCTGGAACGTTCGACCGATCCCTACATCTGCAAATTTGTAAGGCAGCGGGAATCCTAGTATGCCGGAACGCGGAAGAGTACGTTGGGCGCAACTGAAGATCGGCGTGATCGCGCTGACGGCGTTCATCATGATCTACGTGCTCGTGTTCCTGCTGACCAGCCGCCGCGGCATCTTCCAGCACAACGCCGCGCTCTACACGTACATGGCGGACGCCTCGGGGCTCGCGGGCGGCACACCGGTGCGGCTCAATGGCATCACGGTGGGGTACGTGGATTCGCTGCACCTGACCGACTCGCCCGACCCGCACCGCGCCGTCCGCTTCGACATGCTGGTGCAGCACCGGTACCTGCCGGATATTCCGGTCGATTCCACAGTCGAGATCGCCGCCGCCAATCTCCTCGGCGATAAGTTCCTCAACATTACGCGCGGCACCGCCAAACAGACGGTGCAGCCCGGGGCCACGCTGCGCAGCATCCAGGGGCAGGACATTCCCGAGCTGATGGGCGAAATGTCGAACGTGCTCAAGTCCTTTCAGGGCATCGTGGGCCGCGTCGACAGCCTGCTTTCCGGCGTGGAGGCGGGCAAGGGCAACATCGGGCTGCTGCTCAAGGACGACGAGCTGTACCGGCGGCTGAACGCCATCGCCGCCGAAGGCCAGGGCTTGCTTTCCGATATCCGCAACAGCAAGGGTACGCTCAGCAAGCTGATCTACAGCGACGAGTTCTACAACGAAATGCGCGCGCCGCTGCGCCGCATCGACGCCATGCTCGCGGACCTGAATGCGGGGCAGGGCACCGCCGGTCTGCTGCTCAAGGACCCCGCGTTGTACAAAGAGGCGACCCTCACCGTGACGCAGCTCCGCAGCCTGATCGAAGGCCTCAACAAGGGCCAGGGCACCGCCGGCAAGCTGCTCACCAATGACGAGCTGAGCAACCAGCTCACCGCGCTGGTCGAAAAGCTCAACACCACCGTCGCCAAGATCGATGCCGGCCAGGGGACGCTCGGCCAGTTCGTCGTCAATCCGCAGCTCTACGATGCACTCACCGCCGCCACCCGCGAGCTGCAGGGCCTGACCAAGGACATCCGCGCCAATCCCAAGAAATTCCTGACCCTGCGGCTGGCGATATTTTGAGCAGTCGAAAGCAACTGGTCGTCAACGCGGACGATTTCGGCTTCACGCCGGACGTGAACCAGGGAATCGTGGAGGCCCACCGCCGCGGCATCCTCACCGCCACCACCCTGATGGCGAACGGCGAGGCGTTCGACGACGCGCTGCGGCTCGCGCGCGAAACCCCCACGCTCGATATCGGCTGCCATCTGGTGCTGATCGGCGGCCGCTCGCTCGTCACGGGGCGTCCACTGCCCTCGTCCATCCCGCGGCTGCTGGCGGCGCTCGCGGCGCGGCAGCTCCGGCCGTATGAGGAGCTGAGGGCCCAGGTACGCCGCATCCTGGACGCCGGCTTGCGGCCGACGCACCTGGACACGCACAAGCACACGCATCTGGCCCCGCCGGTGCTCGATGCCGTCGCACGATTGGCGGAGGAATTCGGGATCCACTGGGTGCGGCGGCCATTCGATTTCCCGCTCGAAGCACGGCCCGCCGTCCCGCCCCTCAAGCGCCTGAGCAGCGATGCCTTATCTGTGCTCCGCGCGCGGTTCCATCGCGTCCTCGCCCGGCACGGCTGCCGCACCACCGACCACTTCGCCGGGTTTCAGATCACCGGCCGCTTCCGCGCCGCAGAGCTCGTGCAGTTGCTCGGCACGCTGCCGGAGGGCAGCACCGAATTCATGTGCCACCCCGGCCGCTGCGGTCCCGCGCTGCGGCAAGCCCCGACGCGGCTCAAGGAAAGCCGCGAGCAGGAGCTGGCAGCGCTGGTATCGCCCGAAGCCCGCGAGGCGCTGGAGCGGAACCGGATCGAGCTGGTGAATTACGCCGGGCTGCGGTGATCCTCAGTCCACATTCCAGCCCTCGCAAAGAATGCGGACGTTTTCGCCGTGGAGATCCTTGCGGTGGACGCGGGCGCTCACCGTCCGCGCCTCGCCGGGCATCAGCTCGAAATAATTGTCCTCCCACCGCACCGGCGCGGCCTCCCGGTTGCCGGCCATCAGCCGCAGATGCACGAAGAAGGCGATCGCCTTGCCAGGATTCCGCACCGTCACGCGCTCGACGTGGTCCGCATCCAGCTCGGCGGCGCGCGAGGACCAGCGGAGCTTCACGCGCGGCAGCGATTCGAGCGCGGTGAAGTCGGCGTAGCTGCGCAGCGGCGTGTAGCGGCCGTTGGATGCTTCCCAATTCGAGACATCCGGCTTCGTCGAAAGCCAGTAGAAATTCCGGCTGACGGCTTCGCCCGCCGCATTCCGCAGCTCGAGTTTCACGAAGTAAGTCGTGGAGAGCCCGGGAAGTTCCGGGATCTGAAAGACCCGCGCCGCGCTATCTTCCGCGATATCGGCCGGCGCCGTTTTCGAAAATTTCTCCGCGAGATCGAGATCGTAGACTTTCGCGGCGACCGTGTATCCCGGAAATGCCCGGTAATAGGAATTGACCACCGCCACCGAACGGTCGTCATAGGAATACTGCACGTGCAGCGGCTCGCACGCCTTCTTCGCGCCGAAATATCCGCCGCCGGGCCGCAGATAGTAATCGTAGAGGTGCCAGATGATGGACGGCCACGCGTTATTCAGCATCCACTGGATCACGCCCGTCGCGCCGTACTTGTTGCGCCCGAACGCCTCGAACATGGCGCGCTCGCCTTCGTACGTCATTGCCTGACTCTTGCGGACGTAATCTTCGAGGCCCCTGGCCTTGCCGTAGCGCGCTTCGAGCGCCGCCGTGAAGATCCGGACGTTGCGGTATCCGCCGCCGCCCGCATGGAAATTCCAGAACTCGTCGATGGGCCAAAGGTGGTCCTTCGGCAGCATCTCTTCCAGGCTCGCCAGTTCCGGGATGGCAGGTCCCGGGCTGGTTTCCGTATTGAATCCCCACGCGCCGCCGTACTTGCCGGGATCTTCCAACCAGTAATTGGGCGCGACGTAGTCGTACGGCCCGGTCATCTTGACGCCGGTTGCGCCGGCCCCCGGCGTGGTGCGGTCCGCGGCCGAGGAGATCGCCGGCGCGGGCCAGCGCTCCTCCTGGAACATCTTGAGATAAACCCGCTCCGCCTCGGCATTCGGCGAATTATCGCTGCCGTAGAGGAACGCGAGGATGCTCGGGTGGTTGCGCAGGCGGCGCAACTGATCGCGCAGCGAAGCGCCCGCCACCGCGTAATCCGCCGGCTTCCAGCTCGGCCACTTTTCCCAATAGGAGCAGCAGCACCAGCCGGCCATCACGAGGATACCCTTGCGGTCGCAGGCCTCGTAGAAATGGTCGTTCATGAGCTTGCCTTCGAGCCGGATGGTGTTGAGGTGGAGGTCGCGGACGTACGACAGCTCATCGTCCTCGCGCTCCGGCGAAAAGCGCAGCAGCATGTCCTGCGTCCAGCCGCCGCCGCGGATCAGGATCTTCCGTCCGTTGATGCGGAACACCCGGTGCTGCTGGGCGTCGAG
>DATGMB010000096.1:0-64303 GCA_035293845.1 Bryobacteraceae bacterium | reverse complement strand
CTGTTTTTCGAAGGGCAACTGGTTTCGCTGGTCGGCACCTGGATGACACGGGTCGCGACGGCGTGGCTCGTGTACCGCCTGACGCATTCGGCATTTCTGCTCGGCTTGACGGGTTTCGCCGGCCAGGCGCCGATCTTCTTTCTGACTCCGCTCGCCGGCGTGTGGGTCGACCGCTGGAACCGGCACCGGACCCTGATCGTCACGCAGATCCTTTCGATGCTGCAATCCTTCGCGCTGGCAGCGCTGACGCTGAGCGGCCTCATCACCATCTGGGAGCTGATCGCGCTGGTGGCGTTTCAGGGAGTGATCAACGCGGTCGATATGCCGGCGCGGCAGGCGTTCGTGGTGGAGATGATCGAGCGCCGCGAGGACCTGGGGAACGCCATCGCGATGAACTCGTCGATGGTGAATGGCGCGCGCCTGGTGGGGCCCGCCGTGGCGGGCGTGGTGATCGCAGCGGTCGGGGAAGGCTACTGCTTTCTGATCGACGGCTTCAGCTACCTGGCCGTGATCGCTTCGCTGGTTGCGATGCGGGTGACCGCCGGCCCGCGGCCCGAGCGGCAGCGGATGACGACGGAGCTGATCGAGGGCTGGCGCTATGTGAGGGACTCGCACCCGATCCGCGCCGTGCTGCTGTTTCTGGCCCTGGTGAGCCTGGTGGGAATGCCGTACACGGTGCTGATGCCGATTTTCGCGGGAACGGTCCTGCACGGGGACGCCCACACGCTGGGCTTTCTGATGGCGGCTTCGGGCGTCGGGGCGCTGCTCGGCGCAATCACGCTGGCTATGCGGCCGACGGTGCTGGGCCTGGGCCGCGTAATCGTGATCTCGGCGACGCTGTTCGGGGCGGGGCTCATCGGCCTCGGCGTTTCCCGCACGGTCTGGTGGTCGCTGGTGGCGGTTGCCGTTGCGGGTTACGGAATGATGCGGCACATGGCGGCGAGTAACACGATCCTGCAGACGATTGTGGACGAAGACAAGCGGGGACGCGTCATGGCGTACTACTCCATGGCCTTCCAGGGCATCTCGCCGTTCGGGAGCCTGGTTGCGGGCGCGGTGGCGGCAAAGGCCGGCGCTCCGTGGACGATGATCGGCGGCGGCGCGCTCTGCGCGATTGGCGCCGTGATGTTCCAGCGGGAACTGCCGACGCTGCGCCGTCTGGTGCGCCCGATCTACCGGGAGATGGGGATTCTGGTGGAAGGGCCGGAGCAGTAACCCAGCTACAATGGCGTTGTGACTCGCGTCCGGGCCATCCTGTATTGGAGTGTTCCTTCGATCCTGTGCCTGGCGCTCTACTGGTACGGGTTCAAATCGTGGTTCCGGGCGGACGATTTCGCCTGGTTGAGCGTGGCGCGGACCATCCATAGCTTTCCGGACCTGATGCGCGCGCTCTTTGCTCCGCGGGCCCAAGGAACGATCCGCCCGTGGAGCGAGCGGTGTTTCTTCATCATCGGGTACGACCTGTTCGGATTGCAGCCGCTGCCGTTCCGGATCGTGGTGTTCGCCACCCAGTTCGCGAATCTTGCGCTGCTGGCGGAGATCGGCACGCGGCTCACCGGAAAGCGCGCGGCGGGCTTCTGGGCGGCGATTTTCTGGGTGGCGAACAGCGCTCTGGCCGAAGTCCTGGACTGGGCCTGCGTGTACAACGAGGTGCTGTGCGCGTTCTTCCTGCTGCTCGCGTTTTACTTTCTCCTGCGGTACATCGAAACGGGCAACGCGCGACACAACACCTGGCAGTGGGTCGTATACTTATTGGGCTTCGGCGCCCTGGAGCTGAATGTGGTGTACCCGGTCTTAGCCGCAACGTACACACGCCTGTGCGCGCCGAAATACTTCCGCCGTACACTGCCGCTCTTTCTGCCGGCGGCCGCATTCGCGATCCTGCACGGCCTGGTTGCGCCCATACCGAAGACGGGGCCCTACGCCATGCACCTCGATGCATCGATTCTCCAGAGCCTGCTGGCTCTGTGGTCGTGGTCGCTTTCGGCGGTGTTCCTGCGGAACGCCATCCGGATACCGTCCTGGTTTCTGCCCGGGGGCGTAGCGGTGCTGTCGGCGGCGCTGCTCGTGTTTGCGGTGCGGCAGACCGTTGGCCGGCGATGGCTGGCGGTGTTCGGCCTGGTCTGGTATTTCGTCGTGATCGCTCCCGTGGCGCCGCTGCGGGACCATCTGGCCGGGTATTACATTTATCTGCCCCTGATCGGGCTGTGCTGGCTCGGCGGCTGGGCCTTTGCGGCGGGCTGGGGCGGCGGCTGGGCGGCGCGGTCCACGGCGGTAGCGCTGGCCGCGCTGTACCTGTTCATGACACTGCCGCGGACCTGGGCGGCCACGCAGTGGATTTACCGGGTGAGCGGACGGGCGGAGAGGCTCGTCAAAGGCGTGGCGTGGGCTCACGAGCGGCACCCCAATAGCGCGATTCTGCTGTACGGCGTCGATACGGAATTGTTTCTCAACGCGGTGAAGGACCACCCGTTTCCGCTGGTCGGGGCGGATCAGGTGTATCTCGCTCCCGGCAGCGAGCGCACGATTCACGCGCCCGTGGACCTCTACATGCTTTCCGCGGACGTCACCGAGCAAGCGCTCGAGCGCGACCAGTTGGAAGTCTACGATGCGACCCGGCCGTACCTGCGCAACATCACGCAGTTATACCGGACCATGCCGCGCGAGAGCGGACTGCCATCGCGCGTCGATGTGTCCAGCCCTCTAATGGCCTATCTGCTCGGGCCGGGGTGGTACAAGAATGAGGGCAACCATCGCTGGATGGCGCGGCGCGCTTCGCTGCGGATCGCGGCGCCCGGCGCGGCGGGGCAGCAGCTCCACCTGAGCGGCTACTGTCCCGAGGAGCAGCTTCGCGGCGGGCCGCTGCGGGTCACCGTTGCGATCAACGGCGAACCGGCGGGCGCCGGGGAGATTCGCGAGAACAGCTTCGAATTAGCATTTCCAGTGCCGGCCAGCGCTCTTGGCAAGCCGGACATGCAGGTCGCGGTCGAAGCGGGCCGGACATTTCGGGTTGGCAGCGACCAGCGCGAGCTGAGCCTGGTCTTCGGCGTCTTCGAGGTGCGCTGAACTTACGGAATGGCGCGTGGCGGCGACGCGAATCCGATCACGACCAGGACCAGATAAGTGAACGCCAGCGCCAGCCGCAACCGCCGGTAATCGATTCCCGAGCGCGCCGTCCGGAGTTTGAGCAGTTCATTGGCCGCGCTGATGAGGCCCAGGGCCAGAATGGTGCGGCCCATGATCACGGCATCGTCGAAGAAGAGAATGCCGAACAGGACGAGCGCGGCCGCGGTGGTCCAGGACATCACCGCATCCGGGAGCGAGATTCCGTGTCTGGTGTGCTTGTCCATGACGTGGGCTCCTACTCCTCGGGACCGGCTTTGGCGAGGCGCCCGGCGCGGGCCGGATTCGGGCACGAAGCGAGTGTTTCGGCAGGACTGCGCGAGAGGACGGCATCGCGCGTCTGGCGAAGCGTCGCGGTCAGTGAATGGATGGAGAGACGCGTGACTGACGGATTCACCAGCCACCCGAGCGAGGCCGGGATGTCGCGCGTCAGGGCGATCGCCTCGAGCTCCAGGTACACGCCGCCGTCGCGCTCCTGGTATCGCGCGATGCTGCGAATGCGCCAGAGAAAACCGTTGCCGGTGCCGGGCGGCAGCAGGCGCTCGCCGGTATGGCCGTACCCTTCGATCTCCCGCACCTCCACGGCTTCCGCGATGCTATAGCCGCGGCGCGCATCGAGCATGATGTCGTGCGCCTCGTAATGTCCCTGCATCGCGGCGTTCACGAAGAGCACTTTGCGCTGCCAGACCATCTGGAAGGCCTGGCCGCGGTCGCTGCAGGCAAGCGCCCGGGAGGAGGTGACAACGGGCCGATAGAGGTGCTGATAGTTGTCGTAATCGTGCACCACGGCGAGCAGGCCTTGGATGGTGGCGCCAGGAATGAATACGGCGCCGATCCAGTCATGGACGAGGCCGTTGGGAACGCCCTCGGTTCCATGTCCCACCACGGGAGCGATCACCGTCTCGCCGCGCCGCACGCGTGCCGCGCGATCCGGCGACTCGTCCATCCACAGAAAGAGCTGGCGGCCGGCGGCGCGCTCCTGCAGGCGGACGTCGGCCTCGTGGAGATAGGCGTTCCACGCGATCAGAGTGACGGGTTGGAGTTCGGCCGCGCGCAAGACCGCGGCGGCGTTAGCGGTAAGGACGATTGCGGCGAAAACGGATGCGGGCTTCATGGCTGTCCTCCCCCGGACTTCCGCGGCGAGTCAAGCACGGCCCAGCGATGCGGCCGCCCGGCCGGCGTTTGCACGCTGGGCTCCCGCGAGCGGATCGGGCCGTGCCGCGGAGGCGCTTGCTTCTGCAAAGGCGGGATACTGCCGCCCGCAGGCACGGCATTCGTAATGGCCGTGCACCGGCCACATTACGGATTCATGCGCCAGGTGGCACCAGGCGGTTCCGAGACTGGACTGCAGGTTCTTGAACATCTCGCCATCCTCCGCCGCTGCCCACGCACTTGCAATTCCACTGCGCCGTGCGTGGGAAGTGCCGTGAATCGAGCGCGCTTCCGTTTTGCGGCTGCCGAGGCGACGGCGGCAACTTCGGCGTGTGCCGGATTCCCGGCAGCGGGCGGCGGGCCGGTATCGGCGGAGGTTGATAATGGAAGAAGAATAACGGGGGATTCTGAATCCCGGACATCTCCGGCAGCATCTATCCGGTATAGCCGGACCGGATTTTTTCGGAGGGGTGAGGAATGGTAGCGGTTCAGATTGCGGAGGCGGATTCATCGACGGCGGCGCGCTATGAGGCGCTGATCCGGATCTCGAACTCCATCCGCGCCCGTAAGGAGCCGCAGGAGCTGTTTGAAATCCTGGTGCACGAGCTCGGGAAGGTGATCCCGTTCGACGGCATCGCGCAGTTCGACGAGTCATCGAACAAAGTGCACTGGCACCTCGGTCCCGGCTGCCGGCCGAAAAGCGAGGGCTGCCCCGCGGATGTAGAGGACGGCGAGAGTCTCCCCCGGCACGTGTATCGAACGCAGCAAACCGTGGTTCTGGGGACGCTGGAGGGCGAGTTGCGGTATCCCGAGTTCACGCGGCGGATGCGCGAGAACGGGCTGCAATCGCTCTGCGCGTTTCCGTTGACGACGGCCCACCGCCGGCTGGGGAGCCTGCTGATCGGCAGCATCCATCCGAATGTGTATTCGCCGGAGCAGGTTCGGTTCTGCTCGCTGGTTGCGGACCAGATCGCGCTCGCGACCGACGATGCGATCAACTTCCAGGCCTCGCAACGGGCCCAGGCGCGTCTGGAACTGCTGCTCGATCTGACCAACCGGGTGGTATCGAACCTCGACCTGCGGGACGTGCTGCGCGAAATCTCGGCGCAAGTGCGGCAAGTCATGCACTGCGAGGGCGCGGGAATCCTTCTACCGGATGGCAAGGACGGCAAACTGCGGATTTACGCGCTGGATTACCCCGATGCCCCCCACCCGCTGACGGAGAATTTCGCGCCGCCCGACGATACGTTTGCGCCGGTGCGCGCCTTCCGCGCCGGCGAGGCGATTGTGGAATCGGGCGACGAGATCCAGAGTGAGGGCGCCGGCGAAGTCCGGATGAAGACCGTGGCCCACGTGCCCATGGTGGGTCGAAGCGGAATCGTCGGGGTGCTCTCTCTGGGGACGCACGACGAAGGCGTCTTTTCGCAGGACGACCTGCCCTTTCTCACCCAGGTGGCTCACCAGGTCGCGATTGCCATTGAAAACGCGCGCGCTTTCGGCGAAATTTCCGACCAGAGGGAGCAGCTCGCTCTCGAAAAGCTCTACCTGGAAGATGAGCTGCGGACCGAACTGAAATTCGAAGAGATCGTCGGCCGCAGCGATGCGCTGCGCCGCGTGCTGGAGCAGATCGAGACGGTGGCGCCGACCGATTCGACGGTCCTGATCTATGGCGAGACGGGCTCGGGCAAGGAGCTGATCGCGCGCGCGGTGCACAACCTGAGCGCGCGCAAGGCGGGCGCCTTCGTGAAGCTGAATTGCGCCGCGATTCCCACCGGACTGCTCGAGAGCGAGCTGTTCGGCCACGAGAAGGGCGCATTCACCGGCGCGATTTCGCAGCGGATCGGCCGGTTCGAGCTGGCCAACCGCGGCACCATGTTTCTGGACGAAATCGGCGAGATTCCGCTCGAGCTGCAGCCGAAGCTGCTGCGCGTTCTGCAGGAGCGCGAGTTCGAGCGGCTCGGCTCGACGCGCACGCTGCGCACCGACGCGCGGCTCATCGCCGCGACCAACCGCGATCTCGAAGAGCTGGTCCGGCAGCAGAAATTCCGCTCGGATCTCTACTACAGGCTGAACGTCTTTCCGGTTCGCGTCCCACCGCTGCGCGAACGTCCGGATGATATCCCGCTGCTGGTCCGGCATTTTGTCCAGCAGTTCAGCCGCAGGCTCGGCAGAGCGATCGATGCCATCCCGGCGGAAACCATGAGCGCGCTGGTTCGCTATCCCTGGCCGGGCAACATTCGCGAGCTGCAAAACGTGATCGAGCGCGCGGTGATTCTGACCACGGGTCCTGTGCTGGCCGTGCGCACGGAGGATTTGCGCCCGCCGGGTCCGGCCCTCGCGCCTGCGGCAACCGCCGATAACGCCGCCCTGGCACGCCCGGCCGGCAATATCCGGGAAGCGCTGGAGGAAGCGGAGCGCCAGCAAATCCTGGCGGCCCTCGAAAAGAGCAACTGGGTTGTGGCGGGTCCGGAAGGGGCGGCGGCGCGGCTCGGCCTGAAGCGGTCGACGCTGCAATCGCGGATGCAGAAGCTCGGCATCCGCATTTCGCGAACCGGTGCCTGAACACAGCGAAATTGTCCGTATCCTGGCATTTATCGAGCGGCACGGCTACGCGCTGCTGTTCTTCTGGGTACTGGGGGAGCAGAGCGCGATCCCGGTGCCGTCGGTCCCGCTGCTGCTCGCGGCGGGCGCGCTCATCCGCGGCGGGCGGCTTGCGGCGCTGCCGGCCGTCTTGTGCTGTGTGATCGCGGCGCTGGTTGCGGACACGGTCTGGTTTCAGCTCGGCAGGCACCGCGGCAGGCAGGTCCTGCGGCTGGTTTGCCGGCTTTCTTTGGAACCGGATTCGTGCGTGCGGCAGACCGAAAATACATTTTTGAAGTACGGGATGCGTTCCCTGCTCGTCTCGAAATTCATTCCGGGGCTGAATGCTGTGGCCGCGCCGCTGGCCGGGCATTCGCGGACGTCGTATCGGCGGTTCGCGCTCTACGATTGCGCCGGCAGCGCGATCTGGAGCGGGGCATATCTTGGCCTCGGATATGTTTTCAGTAACCAGTTGGAACGCGCGGTGGGCTACGCCTCGCGGATGGGATCGAACCTGGTCGTGCTGGTGGCCGGAGTGTTCGCGCTGTGGCTCGCGTGGAAATGGATCGAGCGGCGCCGCTTCCTGAGGCAACTGGACGTCGCGCGCATCACGCCGGCGGAGTTGCAGGCGTTGCTCGATGCGGGCGAAGAGCCGTTCATTGTGGATCTGCGGAGCGGGCTGGCGGACTCGGCGCCGCTGATACCCGGAGCCGTGCGGATCTCGCCGGAAGAGTTAGCGGCGCGCGGAGGAGAGATCCCGCGAGATCGCGAAATTATCCTCTTCTGTACTTGACCCAACGAAGCCTCGAGCGCCCGTGCGGCGCTGCTATTGAGAGCGCAGGGAATCGTCCGTGTACGCCCTCTGCTGGGCGGAGCGGAGGCGTGGGAGAAATTCGCCGGGTTGCCGGTGAACTGACGCCTTATCTTGCCGCGAATATCAGCCGGAACGGGCAGGCATAACGCACCTCCGCATGCCGCTTCGTGCCGGCGAGGTTTCCGATAAACTCGCTCAGTCCAATGGCTTGAGCCTTCCTCACCAGTGCGGCGTCGGCATCCAGGAGGACCGCGGCGTCGGCCATCCGGACGGCCTCGAAGATCGACAGCACCACGGCCGCACGCGGAAACACGTCGATCGAGAGCAGGGCTTGCTCGATCCGCGCCTTCGTCGTGTCCGGACTCAGGGACCAGCCCTGCGGCGCGGCAGCGCCATGCTCCACGCGCGCCATCCGAGTGCGATGCGCCGATTCCGCAAGCTCGCCGCGAATGGCGCCCAGGGCCTTCGCGATCACGGTTCTCCGCGCCCACGCTCCCATCCAGGTGGTGAAGAACGGATATCCCTCATCCTGCGAGGCAATCGTGTCCACGGCAATATCGAGACTGATATCGCGCTGTCCCGTAAGAAGAAAGGCGAGCCAGAGGAGATCGGCGGCGTCCTTCGTTGTATCGTCCATATTCATTCGACGGGCGAGTGTGCACGCCGTTATCCAATTGAGTCGCGATCGTAATACAGGCCTTCCGGTCACGGCCGGGATTTCGCGTGACGCCGGGCTGGCATGTGCCGAAGATCGGGCAGACGGAAATTCTCGAGGGCGGTGTCGATCCTCGCGGTCCCCGGGCGTCGTTCCCGTGAAGGAGGACGCGCTGTGGGAGATGCCGAAAATCCGGTAGCTACCGAATGTGCGGCGACCGGAGCCGGCCGGTATGGGCGTAAGTGCTTCAAAATGAGCGGCCGCCGTTTGGCCGCGCGCATGCCTCTGGGAAACCGCAAAGAGGGAATGCAAGTCATGTTGCGGGTTTCTTACTCCGATACCGCCGAGGGCCAGCGCTGGAACCTTTGCGGCCGGCTGGCGGGTCCATGGGTCGGCGAGCTGCGCTCGTGCTGGCAACATGCTCGCGAGCGCACGCCGCTGGCGCCCGCGGTCGTCGATCTGAAGGACGTGACCTTCATCGATGAGGCGGGCGAACGCCTGCTCGCCGAAATGGAGGCGGCCGGCATCGAACTGGTCGCCGCGGGAGTGGAAAACCGGCATCTCATCGCAACCTTAAGGAATGGGGCAGCGCGTCCGCTGCGGCGCGGACTGGACCACCTGTGCCCGCCGTGCGGCAAATCCGCACCGACTGATGGAGGGGAAAAGTGAAGACGAAACGCAACCACCGAATTCTCGGGGCCGCCGCGGCCCTGCTCGCCGCCGGAGTCATCGCCGTAGTCAGCCGATCGAAAGGAACCGCGGCCGCGATGGCACCGCCTCCGCCGCCGGACGTCATCGTAGCGGCCGTCGAGCAGCGTGACGTGCCGATCGAGCGGGAGTGGGTCGGGACGCTGGATGGCCTCGTGAATGCGGCCATCAAGGCGCAGGTGACGGGCTATCTGCTGCGGCAGGGCTACGCGGAAGGCTCGTTCGTTCATAAGGGGCAGTTGCTCTTCGAAATCGACCCGAGGCCGTTCCAGGCGGAAGCGGACCAGGCCGCCGGGCAGTTGGCCCAGGCGCAGGCGCAACTGGCACAGGCGCAGGCCGGGCTCATCCAGGCGCAATCCCAGCTTGCGACGGCGGAAGCAAACCAACACAAGGCGCAATTGGATGAAGACCGCTATAAGCCGCTCGCCGAGCAGCAGGCCATCACCCAGCAGGACCTCGACAACGCCCGGCAGACCAACCAGGCGATGAAGGCGCAGGTGGCCGCCGCACAAGCGCAAGTGGAGACCGCGAAAGCGCAGATCCAGGCTGCGCGCGCCGGCGTAGCGGCGGCGGAAGCCGCGCTCGAAACCGCCAAGGTCAACCTCGGCTTCACGCGGCTGACTTCTCCCATCGACGGCATCGCGGGGGCGGCCACGACGCAGGTGGGCAACCTGGTCGGACCGGCCGGCAGCGCCATCACGACGGTCTCGACGCTCGATCCGATTAAGGCGAATTTCACCGTAAGCGAGCAGGAATATCTCAGCCTGGCGCGGGCCGATGAGCTCCATAAACTGCAGCTCAAGCTGATCCTGGCCGATGGGAGCGCGCATCCGCAGCCGGGACGGTTCTCCTTCGCCGATCGGCAGGTGGACCCGGCGACGGGCGCGATCCGGTTGACGGGGATCTTTCCCAACCCCGGAAACCGCCTGCGGCCCGGCCAGTATGCCAAGGTGCGGGCGGCCGTCGGGATGCACTCCGGCGCGCTGCTCGTCCCGCAGCGGGCCGTGATCGATACCCAGGGCACGAACATGGTGGCGGTGGTCGATCCGAACAATACCGTGCGATTCGCCGCCGTGACGGTCGGCGAGCGCATCGGTTCCGATTGGATTGTCGAGCAGGGCCTGAAGCCCGGCGAGCGCGTCGTGACCGACGGTCTCTTCCACATCCGCCCGGGTGCGGCGGTCAATCCGAAGGGGGCGAAATAATGTCGAAGTTCTTCATCCGCCGGCCCATCGTGGCGATGGTGATCTCCATCCTGACGGTGATCATCGGGATCGTCACGATCGCGGAACTGCCCATCGCGCAATTCCCGCAGATCGCGCCGCCGGAGGTGCAGATCCGGGCGAATTATGTGGGCGCGGACTCCCAAACCATCGAACAATCGGTTGCCACCCCGATCGAGCAGCAGATGAGCGGCGTGGACAACCTGAACTACATGTACTCGCTCAACGCGGGCGCCAGCGGCCAGATGACCATGATCGTGAACTTCGACGTGAAGACCGATCCCAACACGGACCTCATGCTGACCCAGATGCGCGAGCAGCAGGCCGCGTCCCAGCTCCCGCAGGACGTCACCAATTACGGCGTCACCGTGCAGAAGTCCGTGACCGCGCCCCTGATGGTGATGGGGCTCTACTCGCCGAACGGAAGGTATGACGCGAAGTTCCTGGCCAACTACGCCTATATCAATCTGAACGATCAGTTGACGCGCGTGCCGGGGATCGGCAGCGTGCAGGTATTCGGCGCGGGGCAGTACGCAATGCGCCTGTGGGTCAAGCCGGACCAGCTCTCGAAACTCGGCATCACGGTGCCGGAAATCGTCTCGGCCATCCAGGCGCAGAACGCGGTGAATCCCGCGGGACAGGTTGGTGGGGCGCCCGCACCGAAGGGGCAGGAGTACACCTATTCGGTGCGGGCGCAGGGGCGTCTGACCTCGCCCGAGGAGTTCGGCGACATCATCGTCCGGGAGTCCGCGGACGGCGGCATCGTGCGTCTGCGCGACATCGCGCGGATGGAGCTGGGCTCGCAGGACTATTCGATCTCCGGCCGCATCAACGGCAAGCCCGGCGCCATCATCGCCCTTTATCAGCTTCCCGGCAGCAACGCAGTCGAAGCGGCGCGCGGCGTCCGCAAAGTAATGGAAGAGGCGAAGAAGCGCTTTCCGCAGGACGTCGATTACGTCGTCTCGCTGGACACGACGGCATCCGTCACGGAGGGCATGCGCGAGATCGTCACCACGATCGGGATCGCGATCGTTCTGGTCGCGATCGTCGTGTACATCTTCCTCCAGGGATGGCGCGCTACGCTGATTCCGCTCCTCGCGGTGCCGGTTTCGCTGATCGGCACGTTTGTGCTCTTTCCCCTGCTCGGATTCTCGATCAATACGCTCTCGCTGTTCGGGCTGGTGCTGGCGATCGGCCTGGTGGTGGATGACGCGATCGTCGTCGTCGAAGCGGTCGAGCGCCATATCGAGGAAGGCCTCGATCCGAAGAACGCGTCGCTGCGGGCCATGGAAGAAATCTCCGGCCCGCTGATCGGCATCGCGCTGGTCCTCTCGACCGTATTCGTGCCGACCATCTTCATCCCCGGAATCACGGGCCGGCTCTATCAGCAGTTCGCCGCCACGATTGCGATCTCGGTGATCCTCTCGGCGTTCAATGCCCTGACCCTCAGCCCCGCGCTGGCCGCTCTGCTGCTCAAGCCACGCGGTGAGGCGCGGGGCTTCATGCGGCGCTTCTTCGATTGGTTCAACCGCTTCTTCGAGCGGTCGACCGATAGCTACCTGCGCTGGTCGCGCGTCCTGCTCAACAAGAGCGCGGTCGTCTTCGTGATCCTGATCGCCGCGGGCGCGGGCGCGAGTTTGTTGAGCCAGCGTGTTCCTTCGAGCTTCCTGCCCGTCGAAGACCAGGGCTACCTGTTCATCCACCTGCAGTTGCCGAATGCGGCGTCCCTCCAGCGGACGGAGGCCGCCGCGCAGAAGGTGGAGCAGATCCTCCTCCACACGCCGGGCGTCAAGTACACCACCAGCGCGGTTGGGTTCAGTCTTCTGAGCTTCGTCAACACCAGCTACACGGGCTTCTTCTTCGTCACACTCGACGATTGGGGCGATCGCAAGAGCCGCGCCACGCAGTACCAGGAGATCGTACAGCACGTCAATCAGGAGCTCTCGAAGCTGCCCGACGGCTTCGCGCTCAGCTTCCCGCCGCCCGCGATTCCCGGCGTCGGAACATCGGGCGGCTTCACGTTCGTGCTCGAAGACCGCGCCGGGCGGGACGTGCCGTTCCTCGCGGAAAACGTGCAGAAATTCATCACCGCGGCGGCGAAACGGCCGGAGATCGCGCCCGGCCTGGTCACCACGTTTTTGCCGGGCGTTCCGCAGCAGTTTCTCAATGTGGATCGCGAAAAGGTGCTGAAGCAAGGCGTGGCGCTCACCGATGTCTACCGGACCGTGCAAGCCTACATGGGCGGCCTGTTCGTGAATTACTTCAACCGGTTCGGCCGGCAGTGGCAGGTATATGTCGAGGCGGAGGGCGACTACCGCGCGAACCTGGACCACATCGATCAGTTCTATGTGCGCAACTCGCACGGGGAGAGGGTGCCGCTCTCGTCGCTCGCGCACTTCGAGACGCGCTACGGCCCGGAGTTCACCATGCGATACAACCTCTACCGCTCCGCGCAGATCATCGGCTCGGCGGCGCCCGGATACAGCTCGGCGCAGGCCATGAAGGCGCTCGAAGAGACCTTCGACAGAACCATGCCGCGCGAAATGGGCTACGACTACATGGGCATGTCCTACCAGGAGAAGAAATCCCAGGAGGGGATTCCGACATCGGCCATTTTCGGCCTCTCGCTGGTGTTCGTATTCCTGATCCTGGCGGCTCTCTACGAGAGCTGGACCCTGCCATTCAGCGTCCTGCTGAGCACGCCAATGGCCGTGTTCGGGGCCTTCGCGGCTCTGTGGCTGAGGCGATGGGTCATGGAGTTGTACCTTCCGGCGTACCGCGTTCAGATCGAAAACGACGTGTATTCGCAGATCGGTCTCGTGATGCTGATCGGCCTCGCCGCCAAGAATTCCATCCTGATCGTGGCGTTTGCCAAGGCCGAGTACGAACGCGGCAGGCCGCTGGCGGAGGCCGCGCTCGAAGCGGCGCGGCTGCGTTTGCGGCCGCTGCTCATGACCTCGATCGCGTTTATTCTAGGCTGCGCTCCGCTCTGGCTGGCTTCCGGCGCCGGCTCCATCGCCCGGCAGGTGATGGGCACGGCAGTGATCGGAGGCATGCTGGTCGAGACCTTCATCGGCCGCTTCCTGATTCCCGCGATCTTCTACGCGGTCGAGAGATTGTCCGGCGCACAGGCGGCCAGTCCCGAATTGGCGCTTTCGCCGGCGCAGGGAGATTGAGATGAGAGCATCGTATGTTACCGTCGCCGCGGCCGCGGCGCTGATGGCCGGATGCGCGGTCGGCCCCAATTACAAGCGCCCGGAAGCGGCAGTTCCGCCATCCTTCCGGGCGCCCGCGCCGCTCCCCGAATCGCAGGCCGCATCGCTCGCTGATCTGAAGTGGTTCGATGTCTTTCGCGATGCCCAGCTTCAGCAGTTGATCCGGGAAGCGCTCGCGCACAACTACGACCTGATGGATGCGGCCGCCCGCGTGGAGGAGGCCCGCGCCAGCCTGGGAATTGCGCGCTCCAACCAGCTTCCCCAGGCCGACGCCTCCGGCGCGCTCGAAATCACGCGCCTCTCGCGCGACGGATCGTTCCCGCTGCCGGCATCGTTCGTGGCCAGCCAGAACCGGAACTGGGGCCAGGCGTCGCTCGGGCTGCTCTCCTTCGAAATCGACCTCTGGGGCCGCCTGCGCCGCGAAACCGAGGCCGCGCGGGCCAACCTGCTCAATGCCGAGTGGAACCGCAAGGCGGTCATCAGTGGCCTTGTGAGCGACGTGGCGGCGGACTATTTCCAGCTTCGCGAGCTGGACTACGAGCTCGAGATTTCGCAGCGAACGCTCGAGAACCGCCGCGCCTCGCTCGATCTGGTGCGCGAGCGGCAGGGCGGCGGCGTGGCCACGCTGCTCGACCTGCGCCAGGCGGAGCAGCTCGTCAGCAGCGCCGCCGCGAACATCCCGGTGCTCCAGCAGCAGATCGAGCAGAGCGAGAATCGCATCTCGCTGCTGCTCGGAGCGAACCCGCAAGCCGTCGTGCGCGGGCGCAGCCTGGTCGAACAGGATGTTCCGCCGGAAGTGCCCGCCGGGCTGACTTCGGCCCTGCTCGACCGCCGCCCCGACATCCACGCGGCCGAGCAGGCGCTGATCGCCGCGAACGCGAATATCGGCGTCGCCAAGGCGGCGTATTTCCCTCAGATCAGCCTCAGCGGCGTCCTGGGCGGCCAAAGCTCCAGTCTGTCGAGCCTCTTCACCGGCCCGAACCGCGCCTGGAATTTCGTGCCCCAGGTTTCGCAGCCGCTTTTCGCCGGCGGCCGGATCAAATCCGGTGTGCGGCAAGCGGAGGCGGAGCGCGAGCGCGCTCGGATCGCGTACGAGAAGGCCATCCGCACGGCGTTCTCCGAGGTCTCCGATGCGTTGATCGCTCATGAGCGCACGCGCGAGAGCCGTGTGGAGCAGGAGAAGCTGGTGCAGGCGCTCGAAGACCGCAAGCGGCTGGCTTACGTCCGCTATCGCGGCGGCGTCGACACGCAGTTGAACGCGCTCGATGCGGATCGCGATCTGTTTCAGGCGGAACTGGGCCTGGCGCAGATCCGTTACGCGGAGCTGGTGAGCGTGGTCCAGCTTTACAAAGCTCTGGGCGGCGGCTGGGAGTAATCCTCGCGCTATGTCCAGCGCGATCTGATACAGTTGCAGATCATGGGATCTGCAACCGTGAGAATGTGGCTTGCCGGAACACTGGTGGCCTTTGCCTGCTCGCTACCTGCGTCGGCGGCGCCGCCGATCCGGGTGATGCTGCTCGATGGCGAATCGGGCGGCCCCTACCATGCCTGGCAGCAGACCACGCCGTATCTGAAACGGATGCTCGAGGATGCCCGGATTTTTCAGGTCGATGTGGTCACCGCGCCGCCGCGCGGCGGCGATTTCAGCGCCTTTCACCCGGATTGGAGCAAATATCAGGTCGTGGTCTGGAACTACGACGCTCCGGATGACCGGTGGCCCGATAGCCTGAAAGCCTCTTTCGAAGAGTATGTGCGCAACGGCGGCGGGTTCGTCTCCGTGCATGCCGCCGATAACGCCTTTCCCAACTGGAAAGAGTACAACCTCATGATCGGCGTGGGCGGCTGGCGCGGACGCAACGAAAAGTCGGGACCGCACTTCTACTACCAGGACGGAAAGCTCGTCCCGGACACCACGCCGGGGCCCGCCGGAAGCCACGGTGCGCGCCTCCCCTTCAAGGTGGTCAACCGGGTCACCGATCACCCGATCACCCGCGGCCTGCCGAAGGAGTGGATGCACGCCGCCGATGAGCTCTACGCAAATCTGCGCGGACCGGGCGAGAACATGACCGTGCTGGCCACGGCTTTTTCGGACCCGGCTAACCACGGAACCGGCCATGACGAGCCGATTCTGATGGTCATCCAATACGGCAAGGGCCGGGTGTTCCATACCACCCTGGGACACGACCTGGCGGCGCTCAACTGCGTCGGCTTCATGACCACCTACCAGCGCGGGGCGGAGTGGGCCGCCACCGGAAAGGTCACGCAGAAAGTTCCATCGGACTTCCCCACCGCGGACAAGGTCAGCACGCGGCCGGAGTATAACCCCCCTCCGCGCCCGATGCAGTGATTCGTCATGCCCCGCACGCGCTTCCGCCTGCTGCTCGCGATCGTGTTCGCTGCCCCGTGTGCAATCGGGCAGCGGCCACCGATCCCACAGCAGCTCACCTTCACGCCGTACCACGCGAGCGGCATCTACCAGATCGGCGAAACCGTCGGCTGGACCGTAACGCCAGGTCCGGCCCCGGTCACGTACGCCTACCGGTGGACGATTCGCCGCAATAACGCGGTGGTCCTCAAGGAAGGCAGGCTCGACCTTTCTTCCGGCAGCGACAGTATTGAAATCGCCGGCGATCAGCCCGAGATGATCTACCTCGCCGTGGAACCGTACGGGAATCTGGCGGCGGAACCGGGCGCGCCGGTCGCGCCATACACCGGCGGCAACACCGGCCGCAACAACGGACTCTATGCCGCCGGAGCCGCGGTCGCGCCCGAGAAGATCGGGCTCTCGACGCCGCGTCCTTCCGATTTCGATGCGTTTTGGGACGCCAAGCTCGCCGCGCAGGCGAACGTCCCGATCCACGCCGTGCTGACGCCGGTTGCAACCGATGTGCCGGGTGTCGAGCTAAGTATTTTCACGCTCGATGCTTTGGGATCGAAGGCGCACGGCTACCTGGCCAGGCCCACCACGGCAGGGAAGTACCCCGCGCTGATCCAACTGCAGTACGCCGGCGTGTACGCGTTGAACGCTCGCGCCGATGCCCAGCGCGCCGCCCAGGGCTGGTTGGTGATCAACGTCGACGCGCATGACAAGCTGCCGTCCGATCCCTCCGGAAATATCCCGCGGAACTATCAGACGATCGGCAACACGGACCGCGAGAAGTCGTATTTCCTGAACATGTACCTGCGGGATTCGCGCGCTTTGGATTATCTGGTGACGCGGCCCGATTGGGACGGCAGAACGATCGTGTTGACCGGAGGCAGCATGGGCGGCCAGCAGAGCCTCGCGCTCGCCGGCCTGCGGCCCGAGAAGATCACCGCGGTGCTGGTCTGCGTCCCGGCCGGCGCGGATACCAACGGCGATCTGCACGGCCGCAAGGCGGGATATCCCAACTGGCCGGCGGACAACCCGGAAGCCATGAAGACCGCACTCTATTTCGATACGGTCAATTTCGCTTCACGCATTCACGCGCCCGTGTTTGCCGGGATCGGCTTCATCGATACCATCTCTCCGCCCGCCGGTATCTGGACGGCGCTGAATCAGATTGCCGGCCCGAAAGAGCCGCTGCCCATGGTCGAATCCGAGCACGACAACCTGACGCCGCAGAAGGGGAGGGCATGCCCCGCGCGAGTGCAGGAGATCCTTGACGTTCTGGTGAAGGGCGGGCAGTTCAGGCCCAAGGGGCTGGAGCGGTAGACCGGACGATCCATTTTTGCCGCAAGATCATTCTGCTGCCGGCAGCGTGAATGACAGAACCGTGCCGTGAGCTTCGCCGGCCTGCACGGCGATCGAACCGCCGTGCTTTTCGACAATGCTCTTTGCGGCCGCCAATCCCAATCCCGTGCCCGGGTATTGTTGCCCGTGCAATTTCCGGAAGGGCCGAAAGAGTTCGCCACGGCGCTCGGGAGGTATACCGATTCCATTGTCGGCGACGGAGAGGATATAGGCCCCGGAAACCTGCCGCGCGGTGATGCGGATGCTCGGCGCGATCCCGTCTCTTGCGAACTTGATGGCATTGTCGATCAGCGCCGATAACAGCGCCGCCAGCAGATTCGCGTCTCCCATGACCGATGGCAGCCGTTCCCATCGCACCTCCGCTCCGGTATCTTCGATGCGTTTCCTCAATGACGCGACGGTTGCTTCCAGTATGACGTTCAGGTCCACCGGTTTCAGCCGGCACTCGGAGTTGAGCACCGCCGTGTACTTGCGGATTCCCTGAACCAGCGCCGTCATGCGCGCGGCGGCTGCCTCGATCTGCTGGACGAATGGCCCGATGTCCGGACTCAGATCGGCCGGAAGTTTGCGGAGCAGCAGGCCGGCCAGAGCGGAGGCCTGGTTCAGAGGCGCCACCAGATCGTGAGCAGCGTCGGAAATGAAGCGGGCGGCCGCATCCGCCGGATCCTCCTGCGCTCCGGAACGCAGGCAGGAAATATGCTTGCCCGCCAGTGTGCCGCGCGCGAAGCCCAGCATCGCCTCCGCCTCCGGACTGACGGCTTGGATGAATCCGCTGAGCGGGTCGATCGAAATCGTGGCCGGAGGCGGTTGAGGTGGCGCGGGGCCGGACTCGGGGGCGCTCCTAAGGCTCTCTTCTGTGCTCGGCAAGGATTTTTCCGATCTTCTGGACCAGGGCGGCTGAGGTAAACGGCTTGGCCAGGAAACCTGCGGTGACCAGGCCGTGGAAGTGTTGGCTGATTTCCGCTTCTGTGTATCCGCTGGCAATGACCACCGGAACATGGGGCGCGATCTGTTGGATCTTTTCCAGCACCTGGACACCGGACATTCCCGGCATGCTCTGATCGAGCACCACGAGCGAAAGCGACGAAGCCTCGCGCTGCAAAAGCTGGATTCCCTGTTGGCCGTCCTCAGCCGTGAGAACCGTGTAACCGTGCGGTGTCAGCGCCTTCGTCACCACGTCTCGTACGATTTGCTCGTCATCGATCAGCAGGATCCTGGCCGCGGACGGCGCGCGGGCTTCCGTGCCGGCGCTGGGCGGGGAAACCGTATCGACTTTGCTCACAGGCAGAAGGATGCGGAAGGTCGTCCCCGCCCCCGGAGCACTGGTCACGCTGATGCTGCCGCGAGCCGACCGGACGATTCCCTGAACGGCCGCGAGACCCAGTCCGCGGCCGGTAAATTTGGTCGTGAAGAATGGGTCGAAGATTCTGGCCTGGGTCTCGGAATCCATTCCGCAGCCGGTGTCGGTCACTTCAATCTCGGCATACTGCCCCGGATTGAGGCTGTAGCCCAGCACATTCGATTCGCCGGACGCCGCCGTGATCTCGCGTAGACTCGCCTTGACTTTTACCACCCCGGCAGCATCCCCGATCGCTTCCGCCGCATTCACAATCAGATTGATCAGCAGTTGCTGCATCTGCGCTTCGTTGGTTTCGACCTTCGGCAGGTTGGGGTCGGCATCCACGATCAGTTGAATCGGGCGCGGAATCGTGGCGCGCACCAGCTCGCTCGTGTCCTTCACAAGCTGTGACAGATCGACGCATTCGAGCGGTGCGATCGCTTTGCCGGCATAGGCCAGCAACTGCCGCACCAGATGCGCGGCGCGCTCGCTCGAGCGCGAGACGGTTTCCAGCATCTCGTATGCGGGATGCGTCTTATGGATCGACTGTAGCGCGTAACTCGCGCCGCCCATGATGCCTACCAGCAGATTGTTGAAGTCGTGCGCGATACCACCGGCGAGCAGGCCGACGCTCTCCAGCTTCTGCTTTTGCCGGATGACTTCCTCGTTCCGCTTCTGGTCTTCAATATCGGTCAGCGTCCCGAGCCACTCGTTGGGGTCCCCCAGACCATCGGCCATCGCGACGGCTCGCAGCAGATGCCAACGGCATGCTCCATCGGACGCCCTTCCAATCCGCACCTCCGTTTCCACGCCGGAGTGGTTTTCCACCGCGATCGCCCAGGCCTGCCGCAGGCGCTCCCGGTCGCCCTCGTGCACTACGTCATCGAGAGCGGCGCCCGCGCTCCGGCCGCTGTAATCGGTGAAGTGCTGATTCGCGAACCGGATCCGCCGGTCGGCTCCCGCGGTCCAGACCAGTTGCGGTAGAGCCTCGGTGAGAGTCCGGTAGCGCTCCTTTTCGATCAGCAGGTTGCGCTGCGCCAGTTCCAGATCGCGATTGCGTTGCTCGAGCGCTGCCCGTTGTCTGGCCACCTCATGCTGCAACTGAAATTTTTCGATGGCGTGTTCGACCGTCCGGCACAGCGATTCGGCGCTCGCCGGGCCCTTCGCCACATAGTCCATGACCCCGAGTTTCATGGCCTCGACGGCGATCTCTTCGTTGCCGAGCGCCGTCAGCATTACGATCGGGTAGGCGGTGGCCCCCGGAGTCCCGTTCTGTAAATGGCGGACGATCGTGAGTCCGTCCATATCCGGAAGCTTATAGTCCAGCAGGATACAATCCGGACGGAAAGCCGCACATGCCTCAATCCCGGCCCGCCCTGTCGTCACTTCCCAAAAGCAGAACCCGGCAGCGTTCGCTTCCGTGAGATATCCTTTGAATATCTCGCGGTCCAGCGGATCATCATCGATGATCAGGATTCGCGCTTGCGCATCGCTCATAACAGAACACTGGACCCTGTACTCTAATTGTCTCTCGCATGCTGCATGCCATCCAGCACACTTGGAATACGGGCGGTGCGGTTCCTCACGGGTGTCGGCCTCTCGATGGGCTCTTTTTGGCAAAATAGCCCATAGCTGACCGTGAAGGATCATCCACGGTAAGGAATGGGATTGAGCGCTCACCTCGCCAGCTTCAGCAATCGCCCAATCCTCCGGGCCGGGGGACGACCCCGGCGACCATGATGCCGATTCGTGTCTTACTCCTGGAGAATTCCGCCGATACTGGACCGGTGGCCGGCGCCATGGAACAAGGCGGCATCCAGACGGAGATGACTCGGGTCGAAACGGAACGGGAGTTGCGCGAGGCACTCGAGCGAGGCGGTTGGGATGTCATCCTGGCCGGCGATGGTCTGCACGGCTGCAGCGGCGCGGAGGCGCTCCGCATCTGCAGGGAACTGCGCGTTGAAGCACCTGTGATCGTCGTCTCCGGCGTTTGCGGGGAAGAGAGCGCGGTCGAGATGATGCGGCAGGGAGCCGCCGATTACGTGCTGAAGACCAACCTGGTCCGCCTGCCCGCCGCCATATTCCGCGCGATCGGCGACGCGCGCGCACGGGCCGAATCGCCGCGTGCACAGGGCGAACTGTTCAACAGCCGTGAATGGCTGTACGCCACCCTCCGCAGCGTGGGCGAGGCGGTGATTGCCACGGACGCCCACGGCTCCGTCGGTTTTATGAATCCCATCGCCGAGAAACTGACCGGTCACAAGGAACGCGAAGCCGCCGGCCGGCCGGTGGACTTCTGTTTGAACCTGGCCGGGCGCGAGGGTGAGCCTCTCCGGGAGCCTCCCCTCCAGCTTTTGCTCAGCCGCCCGGTCGCCAATGTGCAGCAGGAGTTTACACTGGTCCGCCGAACGGGGGAAACGGTTTCGGTTATCGGCACGGCGGCTCCCATCAGGAACGGACGGGGCGAGATGATCGGCGCCGTCTTCACGTTTCGCGATATTACCGGCCGGAAGCGGGCCGAAGAGCAGATCCGGCAGGCAAACCAGGAAATGCATCAGTTTGTCCGCTCGATCAGCCACGACCTTCAGGAACCGCTGCGGATGATCAGCCTCTATGCCGAAATGATCCGGCGCAAGTTTCCGGATGCCGATCCCGACACGCAGGAATATCTGCGCTTTGTCATGGGCGGAGCGGAGCGCATGTCCGCGCTGCTCACCTCGTTGCGGGCGTATGCCGAGATCTCGAGCGCAGCGCCCCCCGAGCCCGAGGAAGCCGACGCGGAAGTAGCGCTCCAGCAGGTGCTGGTGAATCTCGCGGCCATTATCGACGAGACCTCCGCGGTGATCGTCCACGATTCACTCCCGCGAGTGGCCGTGCACAGCGCCCACCTGGTCCAGTTATTTCAGAACCTCATTTCGAATTCCATCAAGTACCGGCGCGAAGGCCATCCGCCGACCATCGCGATTGCGAGCGCCCGCAAAGGCAGCCGCTGGCAATTCTCGTTCTCCGATAACGGCTCCGGCGTAGCCCCGGAGTATGCGCCGCGCGTGTTCGATTTTTTCCAGCGCTTTCACGGCCCTGGGATTCCGGGCACGGGAATGGGACTTGCGATCTGTAAGAGGATCGTGCAGCGCTACGGGGGACGAATCTGGCTGGAATCCACTCCGGGAGTCGGTTCCGTGTTTCACTTTACCCTCCCGGCACTCGAAACCGCCCCGCCGGACCCGGCCGATTTAGACTGAAATCGAGAGCCCATGGCGTGCGTGGTCATCATTGAGGACAATCCCGGCGACCTCCTCATGATCCGCGAGGCCGTGAATCGGATGGATCCTCCACTGGAAATGATCCCGTTTGAGGATGGCCCTCCGGCTTTGGCCGCGCTTTGCGATCCGGGTACATGCATTCGACCGGACGCGATCCTGCTCGACGTACGGCTGAGGTCGTCCGATGGTCTCGAGGTGCTGCGGAAGCTCCGCGCAATCCCTCACCTCGCCAAGACGCCTGTGGCGATTCTGACGTCATCCACCGCCGAGGCAGACGAACGCCAGGCCCTCTCGCTGGGCGCCCGATTCGTGCCGAAGTCCTTTCGCGTGGACGAGTTTCTGGACAGCATCGGGAACGTTCTCCGGCAGATGGTAGCCTCCGGCCCGCCCACGACTGGCGTTTAGTGAGGGACTTTCTGGCGTGGCCCTCCGCGCTCGACCACCCGGCTGGAAAACCCAAACCGCCAAATTTAGCGGTTTTGGGTTTTTCGCCTCCGTCTAATCAGCAGCTTACAGAGCCCGGCCGCTAATCGTTAGCGGTTTTTCGTTTGGAGAACGGATTTCCGCGAGGCGCCGCCCGACGAATTCAGGTCTTCCGTTAGTCCGGAATTTCGAGTTGCGGTCGACGGTGTAAAAAGTACCAACAGCCATGCCGGTTCGTTTTGTGCAGGGACGCGAGCTGTCTCGAAAAACTGGAGGCTGGCGGCGGCCTCTGACTCGCAGAGAGCCTGCATCGTGGTGATTTTCGCTGCCTGGAGTTTCGCTCGAATCTGCCAAGTGCCGCCCTGAGTGCAAACGCGCCATAAACCGTGAAGGAACGAACCCTGGTCCGGCGCAGCGCCATTCTAAATGGCCGATGAAGTGCTTTCTCAGCAGGCATGAAGCCATCACATTGGCTGGATATCGACGACAATTCTCAAACGAATCCTGATTCCGCCGCGCGGACACGGTTCCTCTATCTCGCGTTGAACGATGTCGCTGGCTTCGAACGTGAGGTTCTTCGGGAAGAGGATGGCGGCTCGCAGGATCAATCCTCCTAAAACTCACCCCTTCTAAAAAGCAGCGCCGGCGCCCCACCGGGCGCTCCCGCGCCCCATTTCTCCAATCGCTTCGCACCTCCGTCCATCGTCTTGCGCTTGACGAGGCCGGTCAGAGTGGTATCCTTCTCTTTTCGGTTGGCTGCCCGATCCTGTCCTGCGGCGAACGATCTGAAGAATGGATTTTCCGGTCTCAAATCAATTCAGCACGTGCCGCCTGTCAGCTCAGAATCCCGATCTATTCCGCACCTTTGTGCAAGATTATTCCGATATTGTGAAGCTTGCCGTTCAGCAGACGGTATCCGGTACCGATCGCCGTGTATTCCCCAGGGTCAGAGCACTGGCCCGGCAAGC
Organism: Bryobacteraceae bacterium; assembly: GCA_035293845.1. Lineage (GTDB taxonomy): Bacteria > Acidobacteriota > Terriglobia > Bryobacterales > Bryobacteraceae > DATGMB01. The sequence continues at coordinate 41,107 of DATGMB010000096.1, read as the reverse complement.
GGGTGAGTCTGATGCCCTTCCCCAGGACTTGATCGCCGTGCACCTTTCGGCGCTCGCGATCCTCATAAAAACGCAACCCCAGGCGATGGCCAAGGCGTGCATCCGGCATGCCCGGCTGTTGCTGGTAAAGATGGTCGGGGAACTCGCGATTTATTATCGCGAACAGATGAAGAAGGGAACTGCCCGTTGACCCAGCCCAGTTCAAGCGATTTCTCCGGAAAGGTGCTGCTGCGGTTATTCGTGACGGGCAGTTCGCAGCGATCCTTACGGGCCATTGAGGCCGTGCAAAATATGTGTAGAACATTTCTGGCCAATTCCGTAGAAGTGGAAATCGTGGATGTCCTCACGAAACCGGATCAGGCGGAGGTCGATAAGATCCTCGCCACTCCAACCCTGATCCGCCAGATCCCGGGCCCGCCGCGGCGCCTCGTCGGAGATCTCGGCGAGCCCCGGAGAGTGATCGAACTGCTCGGGCTACAGGATCACATCCGGCAGGGAGGTTCTTAAAGATGAGCTCTTCACGAGAACTCAGCCGGTGCCGGACTCACATTCCGGGATTCGACCTCATCAGCAACGGCGGTCTGCCGGCCGGCCGCACCACGCTGGTCAGCGGCGGCCCCGGGAGCGCGAAAACCATCTTCGCCGCCCAGTTTCTGGTGGAAGGCATCAAGGCCGGCGAGCCGGGTTGTTTTGTCACCTTTGAGGAGCAGCCGGCAGATATCCGGAAGAACCTCTGTTCCTTCGGGTGGGACATCGAGAAATGGGAGAGCGAGAATCAGTGGATCTTTGTCGATGGCTCCCTCCATCCCAAAGACGAGCCGGTGACGGTCGGCGATTACGATCTCGGCGGGCTGATCTCGCGGGTCCAGCACGCCGTGTCCAAGATTGGCGCGCGCCGGCTCTCGCTCGATTCGATCGGCGCGATCCTGGTGCAGTTCGGCATGCCCGCAGTCATCCGCCGGGAACTCTACCGGGTTGCCTGGCAACTGCGGGACATGGGCGTGACATCGATTATCACCGCCGAACATGTCGGGCAGACCGAGGCGCCGGTCGAGGAATACGTTACCGACAACGTAATCATCCTGCGCAACACGCTCGAAGAGGAAAAACGGCGGCGAACCCTGGAAATCCTGAAGTTCCGCGGAGCATCGCACCTCAAGGGCGAGTTCCCGTTTACCATCTCGGAGGATCAGGGGATCATCCTGTTGCCTCTTTCCTCCATCGAGCTGCGCCAAAAGTCCTCCGACAAGCGGATTACTTCCGGCATCGCGGAGCTGGACACCATGTGCGACGGCGGCTTCTACCGCGACTCGGTCGTATTGGTTTCCGGCGCAACCGGAACCGGCAAGACCCTCACCGCGACGCAATTCCTGGCAGCTTTGGGCGAAGAGGAACGCGGCCTGCTCTTTGCCTTCGAAGAGAGCAGGGATCAGTTGTACCGCAACGCGCTGGGCTGGGGCGTCGACTTTCCCTCTCTCGAACGGGGCGGACGGCTACGGATCGTCTCGGAATACCCGGAAGTCGCCGCCCTCGAAGATCACCTGCTGCGCATCAAGAAACATATCGAGGAGTTCAAGCCGACCCGCGTGGCGGTAGACAGCCTTTCGGCGCTCGAGCGCATCTCCACGCTGCGCACTTTCCGCGAATTCGTCCTCGCCCTGACTTCGTATCTGAAAGACAAGCAAATTGCGGGCGTGTTCACATCCACCACGCCCTCCTTGCTCGGCGGATCGACAGTCACCGAGGCGCACATCTCCAGCGTGACCGATTCCATCATTCTTCTCCGCTACGTGGAGGTGTTCGGAGAGATGCGCCGGGGCATTACCGTGCTCAAAATGCGCGGGTCGCAGCACGATCGAAACATTCGCGAATACGTGATCGATGCTCACGGCATGCATGTGGGCGAGCCGTTCCGCGGTGTTTCCGGCATTCTCTCCGGAAACTTCACGCATTCGAGTAATTCCGAGTTGCAGACGCTCCAGAGTATGTTCGATCGGGCGGATGGAGAAGAGGCCTGAAAGCGTCCGGCTACCCGATCAGCTTCTGCACCGCCGGCAGCAGCCGCTCCGGGTCGACCGGCTTGGGGAAGGCGAAATCCGCGCCCAGAATCGAGGCGGCTTTGAGAAATTCGCCGCCGAACGCGCCGGAAATGGCAATGATCCGCACCCCGCCGAACCGGCTGCGCAGCAGCTTGACGACTTCCAGCCCGTCGCGCTGCGGCATGACCAGATCGGTGATCACCAGGTGAACGGCCTCGCGCTCGATGCGCGCCAGCCCTTCTTCGCCGTCCGCGGCGAACAGCACGTCGTAGCCGGCACGGGTCAGCACGCGGCCGAGAAACTCGCGCACGCCGGAATCGTCATCGACGACCAGAACGCGCGGGCGGCAGCCCGGTTGATCGAGGACCTCCCGTACCCTGGTGGCCAGGTCCGAGGACGTGAAAGGCTTTTCCAGGCAAGGAGCCGAATCGTCCGCCGCGTCCGTTCCGCGGCCCGAAAGATACAGCACCTTGAGGCGCGGGCGGAGAGCCTGGATGCGCGCGGCGAATTCGCGGGCTGGTGCGCCGGAAATGACCGTATTGCAGACCAGCAGATGGATCGGACCGGGGTGGCGCCGCGCCGCGTCGAGCGCGGCCGGTCCATCGCCGGCTTCGAGGACCTCGTAGCCGAGGCGGCGCAGGATTCCCATGGTGAGCCGCCGCACCTCGGGGTCGCGCTCCACCAGCAGCACCGTTTCCGGCGGGCCCGCTTCTGCGGGCCCGGGCGAGGCGGTTTGCGCCACGGATTCCGGTAGCGCTGTGCGGCCGGCCGGTTCGCTTTGCGATAGCGGGTCCGCGGCGCGCGGCAGGTAGATGCGAAACGTGGAGCCGGAGCCGGGCTCGCTGATGGCGCGGATGAATCCGCCCGCTTGCTTGACCACGCCATACACCGTGGACAGCCCGAGGCCGGCGCCGCTGCCCGCCGGTTTGGTGCTGAAAAACGGCTCGAAGATGCGCGCCAGCGTCTCGCGGTCCATGCCTTCGCCCGTGTCGCTGACCGAGAGGAGCACATAGCGCCCGGCCGGCGCTTCGCTGCCCGGTTCGCCGGCCGCAGCCGAAGCGGCCTCTGGTCCGCCGGCAATGTCGGTGTTCGCCGTGTGGAAAATCAGTTTGCCTCCACGCGGCATCGCGTCCCGGGCATTGACCGAGAGGTTCATGAGGAGCTGATGCATCTGGCCGGGGTCTGCCTCGATGGCGCCCAGCTCCGGCGTGAGGTCTGTGACGATCTCGATTCCTTCCCCGAGCAGATGGCCGAGCTCGCGGCAGTGCTCCCGGATCACGGCGTTGAGATCGATCCGGCGCGGCTCGGAGATCTGCCGGCGGCTGAGGGCCAGCAGGTGGCGCGTCAGAAGCGCGGCGCGCGCCGCGGCGGCGCGGATCTCGCCGATTTCGACCGTCAGCGGGTCGTCCGGCGCGAGCTCGGCCAGCAGCATCTCGCAGTAGCCGCTGATGACGGTCAGATGGTTGTTGAAATCGTGGGCCACGCCGCCGGCCAGCCGCCCGATGCCTTCCATCTTCTCCGCATGCCGCAGGCGCTGCTCGAGGCGGATCCGCTCCTGCTCCGATTGCAGCTCCTGCGTGCGATCGCGCATGAGGAACAGGACCGCGGGCTGGCCATCGTAAACCACGGTTGCGGGGTAGACCTCGACCGGCACCGGTTCCCCATCGAGCCGGAGGAAGCGCCGTTGGGCGGGTGGCGCCGTCTTGCCGGAGAGCAGCTCCCGCGAGCCATCGCGAACCGCCGCGCGGTCCTCCGGATGGACGCGGTCGAGGAGGGGCGCGCCGATGAGCTGGCGTGGGGATTCGGCGCCGAAAAGCCGTGCCGCCGCCGGGTTGAGATAGCGGAATTCCAGGCCGCTCTCCACAAAAATGCCGAACGGAGCGTGCTCCACCACCTGGCGAAAGCGCTGTTCGCTCTGCCGCAGCGCCTCCTCTGCTTCGATGCGCGCCGTGATGTCCTCCACCGCGCCGATCAGGTATAGCGGATCGCCGGCCGCTGACCGCACCAGGGAAACCGTCAGATGGACCCGGATGACCGAGCCGTCCTTGCGGATATAGCGCTTCTGGTATTCGACCGTGGAGCATTCACCGCTGTAGAGCGGCGCAGACATCCGGCGCTCGTGCTCATGATCGTCGGGGTGGGTCAGCTCGGCCACGGTGAGCTGGGATAGTTCCTCGGCCGTGTAGCCGGTGATCGCGCAGTAGCGCTGGTTGACGCGCATGAACCGTCCGTCCAGCGTCACCTGAGTCATTCCGGCAGAAACTTGTTCGAAGGCGGTGCGGAAGCGGGTGTCCGCCGCTTCGGCCGCTTCCAGGGCACGAGCCAGCGCGGCCGCTGCCGCCTCTCGCGCCCGCGTGAGCTCGGCCGTGAGCCGTTCCTCGCGTTCGCGCGCCTCCCCCAGGAGTCGCGTCTCCTCCGCCTTGCGCGCCGCGGATTCCGCATCGCTCCGGGTGCGGGCAATCGCATACGCCCCCAGCCCGGCCAGAGCCACCAGGCCGCCTTGAATCAGCCCCGCCACGGCCAGCCCCGATCCGATCCAGGCGCACGCGCCCGCAAATCCGGCAACGGCGCCGAACCAAAGAACATAGAGATGGAGAGGCCGGGCTCGGGCAGGCATCGGCATCAGGAATCCGCAGCGTAACAGAAAAGTTCCACTGGATTCTATATGGAAACCGCTGAAACGGACTATAACGGAAGTAAGCGTTCGGGGGCGTCCGGCGGCCCGGCGGAAGTCACTTTTCGAGCGTTTTTGCGCGCGTTTCGGCGCGTTTTGCCTCGAGCTCCCGGTGCAGTTTGTGGAGCAAGGCCGCGTAGTTGTGCAAGGTGAACGCGAGCATGTCGGTGGCGGGGAGGCGCTCGGCTAATGTCACTGCCTGCTTGTAGTAGCGCTCAGCCGCGGCGTTGCGGCCTTCGCCTTCGAGATCCATGGCGAGATTATTCAAAGCGGCAACGGTTACGGATTCGTGAGTGGCGAGCGAGCGGCGGTAGAGCGGCTCGGCCTCGGCGAACTTCTCCTGCGATGCCAGAGTAACGGCCAGATTGTCGAGCGCGGTGGCCGTCTGCTGGCTATCGCGGCCGGTGGCGGCTTCCCAAATGGCCAGCGAGCGGCGGTAGAGCGGCTCGGCCTCGGCGTAGCGCTTTTCGAGATCGTAGAGCATCGCGAGCCGGTCCAGGCGCGGCGCTACATCCGGATGGCGCGGTCCCGAGGCGATCTCCTGGATCGAAAGCGCGCGGCGCAGCGGCGCTTCGGCCGCCTCGTAATTCTTCTGCTCGATCCAGACCGTAGCGAGCGAATCGAGGAGCGGAATCAGCGCCGGCGCGTCCCGGCCCTCGGATTTCTGGGTCAGCTCCAGGGCGCGGCGCAGGTTGGGCTCGGCCACGGCGAAGCGCTTCTGCCCGATGTAAAACGCGGCCAGATCGGCGTAATCGCGGGCCAGATCGGGCGAATCGGGCATGGCGTCGAGACGGATCGCGATGGCGCGCAAGTACTGCTTCTCGGCGTCGGCGGGGCGGCCGGTCGCGCCATAGAGCGCGGCGAGAAGCTTCAAATCGGGCAGCAGCGCCGGGCTGGCGGGGCCGTCCGATTTTTCCAGCATCTCGAGATCGCGCAGGTACAGCTTTTCGGCATCGGCCGCGCGGCCTTCGGCGCCGTACAGCGCGGCCAGCGCGCGCAGATCGGCGGAAAGCCCGGCGGAAACATTCGCGTCTCCCGCGGGCCGTGCCTTTTCGCCCGCCGCCAGTACACCGGCGAGCAGCGGCTCGGCTTCGGCGTATCTGCCCTGTGCAATCAGCGCGGCGGCGCGGGCGCGCAGGGCGGCCGGATCTTCCGCCGCCCAGGCGGCAGCCAGAGCCAACAGCGCGAGGAAAAACAGCCTCATAGCGCCATGCCGGGATACCGCGCCCGCATCCATTCCACGAACTCCCGCGGCGCGGACATGGTCGAGAGGCGGCCCTGGCGCACCAGCGCCCAATCGCCGAACCGGCCGGAATGCTTGATTTCGGCCAGCGTCGCGGGCGGGTCGAGCCGCGCCGTGAATTCGAGATCGACCACGGCGGATTTCGGGTTCTTCGGATCGTCGCGCGGCTCGGATCGGACCGTGGCGAGGCCGACCACCCCGGAGACACCTCCGCTGTGATAGACGAAGACGCGGTCGCCGGGACGCATTTCGCGGATCGCGCGGACGGCCTGCGGGTTGGTGACCCCGTCCCAGGCGGTGCGGCGGTCGCGCTCCAGGTCGTCGATGGAATACGTTTCGGGATCGGTCTTCGCCAGGAAGTAGTTCATTAGCTATATACTGTACCCGCTCCGGCGGGCCGGCTGGTACACTAGCGCTTGCATGGCGCTTGCGATCAGCGAGACGGAGGCCGGTCCTGAAACGGTAGTAGTGGCCTTGGCGGGAAAACTGATGCTGGGTCCGGAGGGCGAGGAGATTCCCTCGATGGTGGACCGCTTCCTGCGGGAAGGGAAGAAGACGATCATCTTCGACCTCTCGGGGTTGACGATGATCGATAGCACCGGCATCGGCCGTTTCATCGCCAGCTACAACAAGATCGCCGCGGCCGGCGGCGAGATGCGAATGGCGGGCGCCACCGGCCACTTATTCCAGTCCTTTCACATCAGCCTGCTGGACCAGGTGTTTCCGTTCTATCCGACGGTCGAAGAGGCGCAGGCCGGTTAGCGCGCTCCATTTCACCGCAGAGACGCGGAGGACGCAGAGGAATCACGGAGAAAACACATTCTGTTCTCCGCGTAATCTCTGCGTCCTGTGCGCCTCCGCGGTGAGGTTTTTGATTCCGAGGGCTATCCCCGCACGATCCGCCCGCCGATGTACTTGAAGTGCACCGGATCGTGCAGGATATCGGGGCGGCGCAGGCCGGCCAGGCGCGCCAGAGCATCGAGCGTGACCCGGCGCCGGCGGATGTGCGCATTGCGCGGCAGCACCACGGTGGCATCGAAGGCCAGGCCGCGCGTGTGATCCGACGAAGATACGGGCCGCTGCGATTCCAGCAGATGATGGCGCAGGAATTCGTCGTGCACCTGGGCCTTGAGCACCTGGCAGCCGGCCATCTGATTGTTGCGGAGCTGCATCCACTTGTCCCAGACCTGCTGCAGGTGGAGCTGGTAGGCAGGCGGGCGGTAGGCCGATTTCAGCTCGATCGAGCCGCCCAGTGAAAGCACCAGGCTCCGGAAACGCACGAGAGCGCGCGCCATGCCGCTGGTGAGATCGTGGGTGTCGAGAGTCTGTTCTTCATTGAACGAAGCCGCAACGGGATCCGTAATCGGAGGGAGCGGCATGACCGGGCAAGCCGCCTCGGGTGGAGCGGACCGCGAAAAGAACCGCGAGAAGAGGTTCGTGTTCGCCTGCGTCACCGGGGCAGTCTGGGCCGGGGCGTTCGGGGCGGGGGGTGCCGCGGGGCGGGGAGAGGGCGGCATCGGAGCGCTGAACTCGGGGCGGAATTCCTGCGCAAACCAATGAAAAATAGGAAGGTTGGCGAGAGTTTCCACCCAGGAGGCAGGCGCCTCGGCGGCGGCTGCGGTCGACGGTTTCGCGTTCTCGGCCGGATTCTGGGCGAACAGCGCAACCCCGCACGCGGCGAGACACAAAGAGAGATGCAGGAAGGGCTTTCTCGGTAGCAAAGCTCGAGGTCTCCCGAGGTTGAAATTTTTGTTTCGTTACGTTTGACGCGCCCGGTGGGGAGCGCGTTCAGAAAAAAGTGGGGGTAGGGGAGGCATACCGCGTTTGGGGTAGGGCGGGGGGGACCGGGTTGGCCGCCGGTCCCCTCCGGGTGGATCACGGTTACTCGGCGTCCTGGGCGGCGAACCCGGTGTGGTTGGGCAGCCAGAGCTGCTCGAAGCGCGATCCGTCGGCCCGGCGCTCCAGGATCACGCTGGCGTTGCCGTTGGTTTCCGGGCCGTCTTCATAAAGGCGGTTCACCAGCACGTTGCTCGTCTCGCCGTCCGCCGCGGTGACCGAGAGAACCACGGCGTCGCCGGCGCCCCGCACAATGTGAATCGTGCAGTTGCCCGCAGGCAGCGTGCGGCTGCCGACCGTCACCGGAGTGTCGAAGCGGACCGAAACCGTGTCGATGATCCCCGAGGCGCTGAGAGAACCGCAAACCGCCAGGGCTGCGGCGCAAATGATCGTAAAAATCTTCATGTTCGTATCTCCTTTTTCGATGACTGCGACTTGCTCGTCCGCAGCTTCCATAGGGAGAAGCGAAACGGCCGGCCTTGCGGTTACGACGGTCTGGAAGGCTTTACAAAGGCTTTACAGACGGCGCCAATGATTTAGCAGGACGAAAAAGTAGCCGCAGCGAGCCGGCATCCCGGCCCTGCCGGCGCATGGCGGATAATGAGAGTTTCCATGGTGGATCGATCGCAGAGCGAGTGGCTGGCGGCGGCCCGCGCGGCCATGCGGATCGAGGCGAAAGCGCTCGAAACCGCCGCGGAGCGGCTGGACGGCAATCTCATCCGCGCCGTCGAGCTGATCCTCGGCTCCGGCAAGGTGGTGGTGACGGGCATCGGCAAGTCCGGGCACATCGCGCGCAAGATGGTCGCGACGCTGTGCAGCACCGGAACCGCGGCAGTGTACCTGCATCCTGCCGACGCGGTACACGGCGACCTCGGCATCTACACGCCCGGCGATCCCACCGTGCTGATCTCAAAAAACGGCAGCTCGCGCGAACTCCTGGCGCTGGTGCCGCTGCTGCGCGAGTTCCGCTCCCCGCTGATCGGGATTCTCGGCAACGCGTGCTCGCCGCTCGCCGCCGAGGTCGATGTGATCCTCGACGCCACGGTCGAGCGCGAGGCCGATCCGCACAATCTCGCTCCCACCGCGAGCGCCGTGGCGGCGCTGGGGATCGGGCACGCGCTCGCGATCGCCCTGATGTGCGCCCGCGATTTTACGCCGGAGGAGTTCGGGCGGTTCCATCCGGGCGGGCAGCTCGGCCGCAACCTGCACATCCCCGTGCGCGAGGCGATGCACGCCGGAGACGAGGCGGCACGCGTGGCTCCCGAGGCGCCGCTGCGCGACGTGATCCTGGCGATGACGGCGCGCCCGCTCGGCGGCGCGTGCGTGGTGGCGCAGGACGGCACGCTCGCCGGCTTTCTGACCGATGGCGACTTGCGGCGCGCCCTAACCAACCATGACGATATCCGCGGCCTGGCGGCCCGTGACGTGATGACCGCGCGGCCGGTGACGATCTCGCCGGATGCAACGCTCGGCGAGGCGCTCGAGCGCATGGAGCGGCGGAAGTCGCAGATTTCCGCGCTGCCCGTGGTGGACGACGCCGGACGCGCGCTCGGCATCCTGCGCCTGCACGACATCTTCGGCGGGGTGCGGTGAATCGGGCGGCAGCGGGCGCGCTGGCGGTGGCCGCGATCGCGGTTGCCCTGATTGCCGGAGCGCAGGCAGGCCGTGGCGGCACGCCCCTTTGGCCCGGTTCGCGGCATACGCGCGAGGAGCGCGACCGCGCGGTGCAGCGCGGCCTGGCGTTCATCTACCGTTCGGTGGCGCGCAATCGCGCCAGCTTCGAACAGTGGGGCCACGATCTGCTCTCGGCCTTCTACAACATCGCCGAAACTTCCGGCGATCCCGAGCTGCGGCGCCTCGCGCGAGAAATGGGACACGAGCGCGCGATCGAATGGCGCCGCCTGCACCCGTCCGTGCCGCCGGACGCCGATCCCGAGGAGATCGTCGATCTCGTTTTCGGGCTCGATGCGGCGGAACGGCTCGGCGTGGCGCATCCGCGCCTGCGGGCGGAGCTCCGCGATCGCGCGGCGCGGTTTTCCGCGGCGGATTACCTGTGGTTCGACCCGGCCGTGGAGCCGCCGCCCGCCGATATCCCGGAGCAGTGCGCGAAATGCCAGCGCCAGAACGCGCGCGGCGCGGCGGTGTGCGCGCGGTGCGGCGCGCGCCTGAAAATGCGCGAGCCGTACGATCTCTGGCAGGACGCGCTGATCACCACGTACACCGGCGACCGCGCCGGCATCACGCTCGGCGCGCATTACGCCGATGCGCTGCAATGGCTGCCGGCAATGCGTCCGTATCCGGAAAAATCCGCGGGATGGCACCGCTACTACGCGGGCGTGTACGGCGCCACCCACCTCATCTACACGTACAACGACTACAGCCAGTTTCGCGTGTCTAAGGAATGCTTCGCTCCCGAGTTCCAGCACCTCCATAACAACCTCGAGGAGGCGGTGGTGGAAAACGACCCCGAAACCATGGGCGAATATCTCGACACGCTGCGCGCCTTCGGCCTGGGGTTCGAGGACCAGCTGATCCGCGCCGGCTTCGATTTTCTGCTGGCCGCGCAGAACCGCGACGGAAGCTGGGGAGACATCAAAGACCCCGACGCGTACGGCCGCTATCATCCCACGTGGACCGCCATCGATGGCCTTCGGGATTACCGGTGGGGGCGCGTGCTGCCGTGCCCGGACTTATCCAGGCGGCGCCCCTGAGCGGCCCGCGCTCAGCCGGTGCGAAGCATGGCGCGGCGGCCGAGCGTGCGCTCCACAGCCATCCGGAACTGTTCGTCGGTGAATTCCTCCTGCAGGAACTGGTCGGCGTACTGGATGAAGCCGGGGACCGAACGGAGCAGGTTCTTGGGATAATGCGACACCACAAGGTGGGGCATCCCCGGAAAAATATTACATAGCTCTTCGATCAGGCGGAGCCCGCTGCCGCTCGGCAGCGCCACCCGGGCGACGACCAGCGATGGAGCGGTGTGGCGGGCCTGGAAGGACTCGGCGGCCTGGCGGGCGGTCTCCTCGTCGCCGGCCACGGTCACGGAAATCCCCATCCCCTCCAGTACGCGGCGCATCTGCGCCAGCGCGCCGGGATCGCTCTCGATAATCAGAGCGGAGCGTGAGCGGGCCATGAGGCAGCTCTCACCCGCTATTCTAACGTGCGGAAGAATAGTCCCGCTGTGAAGCCCCATCCGGCGCGGGCGGGCCGGGCGCGCAGCCGGACCGGATTCTGCAGTGTGCGATCCAAAAGACTGCCGCGCAGTTGCATGCGGTGCCGCGGGCGGAGTATCGTCAGTTCGTGACCATCACCAGACGCACTGTTCTTACCGCCATGTCCGCCGCCGCGGCTGCCCAGGCGCAGCGCCCCGCGCGGACATTCCCCAACTGGAAGCCGAGGCTCGGGCTCCTCTGCCAGTATACGGACGCCAATCTCGAATTCGCCAAGGCCGAAGGATTCACCAGCATGGAGCTCCGGCTCAACCCGGACCGTCTGGATGATGCCGCCATCGCCGCGATCAAGAGCAAACTCGAAAAGGCCGGAATGTACGTCTCTTCGCTCGCCTGCGACGGCAACCACATCGACCCCGATCCGGCCCGGCGCGAGCGCCAGAATACGTATACCGCGAAGATGATCGAGCTCGCCGGCAAGCTCGGAGTCGGAGGGATCGGCGGGCAGTCCGGCACGGACAAGAGCAAGCCGCTCGCCGAGCAGGTGGACGAAATCGTGAAGGTCTACACCGAAAAGTATTTTCCGCTCTGCGAAAAGTACAAGGTCAAAATCCTCTGGGAGCCGTACCAGGGCGGGCCGAATATCGCCACCGGCCCGGTCGGATGGGAAGCGCTGTTCAAGGCCTTCAAGGATAGTCCGCACGTGGGGCTCCAGTTCGACCCTTCGCACCTTGTGTGGCAGTTCATGGACCCGGTGGCCGCCGCTCGCGAATTCGTCGACAAGATCTACGACGTGCACCTGAAGGACACCGAGATCCTCTGGCACGTGGTGCGCCGCGGCGGGATCATGCCGGTGAATAACGCGCGTTGGTGGCGGTTCCGCCTGCCGGGCAACGGATCGGTCGATTGGAAGGGCTTCTTTGCGGTGCTGGCCGAGGCCGGCTTCACCGGCGCGATGAACATCGAGCACGAGGACGCGTTCTATTATCCTTCGAACGACCGCGAAGGGAACTTCACCGAGAATTACAAGCGCGGCTTCCGCGTGGCGCACGAGTTCTTGAAGACGCTGGTGCCGCCGGTCACGGCGTAGACGGTCCCGGCAGGGCAGGTCCATGGCCTGCCCTGTAAAACGAAGCCAACGCCTGCGGCCCAACGCGCCCGGCCCAATGCACTCGCTGCCCCGCACTCCGGTCCTGCGCAGCGTACTTAGGCAACCTCAAAAGATCCCACTGTTTCTCAATGAAACCCAATACTGGAGATGGGCGGCGCTGCTGGTGTTGTTGATTGGAAAAAGGCGCCAATCTTGGGCACTGAATTGCTAATCCACCGTCCAAAGATCTTTGGGTGATCCGCACTAACTGCGGGAGTTCCAGTTTTGCGCCATGTTTGCACTCTGGCTTGATTGGCAGCGTCGCGACAGGCCGGAAGTCATCATCAGGACGGGTGCCAATGGCGCAAACAATTGTTCCGTTGGGTTTGCGAGGGAGCGCCTCATGAATGGTTCCTCAACCTGCGTAAACAGCGATGCACCCCACCCGTCCGTGGATAAGCGCCAACTTCGCATCGTCATCATGGGACGCCGCGCTGCCGGTGACGCGCTCCACGAATGTCGCAGACGAGGTCACACGGTGAGTCTGGTTGTTGCTGCCCGGAAAGATCCTGCATCCACGGATGTTCTTCAGGCCGCCGCGGAACACAGCGTTCCTGTCGTAACCGATGCCATGCTCTACGAGGAACTATTGCCCGCGCGATCTCCGATTCTGCGCGATGTCGATCTCGTAATCAGTTACCTGTACAAGCGGCGATTACGTCCCGAAATGCTCGCGTTGCCTCGCATCGGCGCATTTAACTTTCATGCTGGACCCCTGCCGGAAGCGCGCGGCATCGGCTGTCACAGCTTCGCCATCCTGGAAGGGTGGAAAGAATATGGAGCCAGTGTACATTGGATGTCGCCCGAGTTCGACACCGGGGACCTGGTCCGCGTAGAGCGGTTTCCAATCGCTGACGACGAGACAGCTTGCTCTCTCCTTACTCGCGCCTACTCCTGCACATATGATTTGTTTCTCTGGTTTCTTGGTCACCTCGAAAGCGGTCAGGCAATCCCCCGAACGCCGCAAGGGGATGGCCGCTACTACAGCCGCCAGGAGATGGAACAGGCCAAAAGGATTCTGCCGGGAGACTCCCCGGCTATGGTGGACCGGCGCGCCAGAGCCTTCTGGAACCGCCTTACCTGGGGGCCTATATCGAGCGTGACGGGCAACGGTTTACAGTGGCTCCGCATTGCGTTGTGCCAGCGTGATTTCGGCATACCGGCAAAGCAGTGACGAACCACGTCGAGTGGCCCGCAAGTGAGGGACCGGCGCATGAGGCGATGTGCAGGCTGGCAGGCCGGCCCGCCGCCTCACGCTATCCTGAAAACAGATGAAACGCTCCGGTACCGCCGATCTCCCCCTGCACGGCGGCCGCGTGCCGGCGTGGCTGGCCGAGCGAATGGCGCGCCTTGGCGCCGCGATCGCCGAAAGCGTCCTCTACCATTACGGGACCGCCGAGTTCCTCAGCCGCCTCAGCGACCCCTTTTGGTTCCAGGCGCTGGGCGCCGTCATGGGCATGGATTGGCATTCCTCGGGCATCACCACTTCGGTGATGGGCGCGCTCAAGCGCGGACTCAATCCGCGATCCCAAGAGCTCGGGCTGTACATCTGCGGCGGGCGCGGCCGGCATTCGCGCCGCACGCCGGACGAACTGCGCGGCGTTGCCTCACGCTGCGGCCTCGATGGCGAGGCCCTGGTCCGGACCAGCCGCCTCGCAGCGCGGGTCGATAACAACGCCATCGCGGACGGATTCCAGGTCTATCTCCATACCTTTGTCGTCAGCGCAACCGGCGAGTGGGCGGTGGTGCAGCAGGGCATGAACGAAACGGCCGGGATGGCCCGACGCTACCACTGGCACTCCGCGGCGGTCCGCGACTTCACCGATTCGCCCCACACCGGCATCGTGGGCGAGCCGCAGGGTGAGATCCTGAACCTCGTGGATTCCGGCGCGAAGCCTGCCCAGCGCGCGCTGCTCGAAATCGCGCGCCAGCCTCCGGAGGCAACGCTGGCGGAGGTGCGGCGGCTCGTCATGCCACGCCATCACGACGTCCGCGCCGAAGATGTCGACCTGCGCCGGTTGGGCGCGGTGCTGGCCACCGCCTATGAACGCGACCTGCGGGATTTCACATCCCTGCTGCTCGTCGAGAACCTGGGACCGCGGACCCTGCAATCGCTCGCGCTGATTGCGGAAGTCGTGCACGGCGCACCGGCGCGATTTTCCGACCCCGCGCGGTTCTCGTTCGCGCACGGCGGCAAGGATGGGCATCCGTTTCCCGTGCCGCTCCGCACCTACGATGAATCCATCGGCGTGCTGCGGCGCGCGCTCGACGCGGCGCGCACCGGCGATTCGGAAAAGATCGAAGGCTTCCGCCGCCTCGACCGCTTCGTACGCGTGGCCGGCGAGCGGCTCGAGCCGCGGGCCGACTTCGATGCCGCGGTGGCGCACGAGCGGCGCATCTCCCCGTCGCTCGGCGGCCGCACCGTCACGGCCGGCCACCGGCGCGAGGACGCCCAACTCCGCCTGTTCTGATGCCGGCCCGTGCCTTTGATAAAATCCGGACGTGCCCGCCATCCCTCCACTGTTTCTTCCCGGAGTCGAAAACAATCCGCAGCCAGGACCCTACCGCGACCTGATCCGAACGATGCAGGCGGCGGGGAGCGAATACCCGCAGATCTGGCATCTCTTCGCCTTCCGGCAGCAGGCGGGCGATGCCCTCTCGCGCTTCACCCAGGAAGTGATGCGCGGGCCGTCGCCGCTCAGCCCCGGCATGCGCGAACTGATCGCGGCGTTCACCTCCTACCGCAACGATTGCCCGTTTTGAATCCGCTCGCACGCCGCGGTCGCGGCGGAACTGCTGGGCGATGAAGAGCTCGTGTGGGGCGTGCTGCGGGACCTCGAAAACTCCGCGCTCGACGAGCGCCACAAGGCGCTGTTCCGCTTCGTGCGGAAGGTGAACGAGGATTCCATCCACATCGGGGAAGCGGATATCGCGGCGCTGCACGCGTCGGGATGGGATGACGAGGCGATCTTCTCCGCGATTACCGTCTGCGCGCTGTTCAATTTCTACAACCGGTGGATCGATGCCACGGGCGTGCATGCGATGTCGGAGGAGGCGCATCGCGCCGGAGGCAAGCGGATGGCGGCGGCGGGGTATGTGCGCTAATCTGTAGAGCAAACGCCATGAAGCGATCCGTCATTCTCCTGGGCGCGGCCCTGCTCGCGATGGGCTTGGCGCACGGCCAGAATCCGCCCGCGCCGCAGGGTGGCCGCGGCCCAGCCGGAGGAAGAGGCAGCACGCCACCGCCCGTGGCGAGGAAGCACGTCCTGGTCTTCGGGATGGCCAAGGGCTTTCACCACGATTCGATCTCCAACGCCATGGCCAGCGTGTGGAAGCTCGGCCGCGAATGCGGCGTGTGGGACACCGAGATCTCGACCGATCCCGCGATCCTTCGCGCGGCGGAGCGGCCCGGCGGCGGCTTCACGCCGCTGAATCTCGCCAATTTCGACGCGGTCGTTTTCGCCAGCACCACCGGCGAGCTGCCGCTCGATGAGCAGCAGAAAAAGGACCTCCTCGCGTTCGTCCACGATCAGGGCAAAGGCTTCGTGGGCATTCACGCCGCGCTCGACAGCAACTACCAGTGGCCCGAGTACGCCGAGATGGTCGGCGGATGGTTCGACGGGCACCCGTGGGGGACGTTCGACGCCCCGGTCATCGTCGAGGATTCATCCTTTCCGGCGACGCGGCATTTCGCCAGGAGCTTTCGCATCCGCGACGAGATCTACCAGCCCAAGCAGTGGTCGCGCGACAAGGTCAACGTTCTGATGCGGCTCGATGAATCGAAGCTCGATCTCACGCGGCCGCGCCTGCGCACGGACCGCGACTGGGCGATCGCGTGGAGCAAAATGTACGGCAAGGGCCGGGTGTTCTATTCCACGCTGGGGCACACCAACGAGGCGTGGGACGACCCCGACGTGCTGAAGATGTACCAGGAAGCGATCAAGTGGGTGCTGGGCCGGACGGACGGCTCGACCGATCCGCACCCGCGGCCATAGTTCAAAAGGAAAATTCACATGTCCATTTCCCGACGTCATTTCTTCTTCGGCTCGCTGCTCGCCGGCGCGGTTCCGCGCGGCGGTTTCGGCAGCGTGCCTTCGCTGCGGGCACTCGGCTACAAGCCGTTCTATGACAAGCTCAATGTCGCTTCGGTCGGCTGCGGCGGCCAGGGCGGCGTAGACCTGCTGGCTGCTGCGAAGACGGAAAACATCGTCGCGCTGTGCGATGTCGACGAGAAGCGCGCCGCGCAGAATTTCGAGAAGTTCGCGAAGGTTCCAAAGTACAAGGATTTCCGCGTGATGCTCGAGAAGGAAGGGAAGAACATCGACGCGGTGACGATCGGGATTCCGGATTTCATGCACGCCACCGTGGCGCTGGCCTGTATGCAGCACGGCAAGCACGTGTACCTGGAAAAGCCGCTCACGCGCACGCCGTGGGAATCGCGCCTGCTGATGGAAGCCGCGGTGAAATACAAGGTCGCGACGCAGATGGGCAACCAGGGCTTCTCGCACGAGTGCAACCGCGTGGCGGCGGAGATCGTCTGGTCGGGTGCGATCGGCGATGTGACCGAAGCGCACATTTCGACGACGCCGGGCACGCATCCCACGGGGCTGCAATCGCCGCCGCCCGAGACGGCCGTTCCGCCGACGCTCGATTGGGACCTGTGGGTCGGGGGCGCGGCGATGCGGCCGTACAGCGACTGGTACACGCCGTACAACTGGCGCGGCTTCTTCGATTTCGGCACCGGGCAGGTGGGCAACTGGGCGACCCACACCGCGGGACCGGTGCATACCGCGCTGATGCTCGGCGCGCCCACGAGCCTGGAGTGCGTTTCTCAGGTGGGGCACAGCAACCTGACGTTCCCCGAGCGCGGCATCGTGCGGCTGGATTTTCCGGCGCGCGGCGAGATGCCTCCGGTGAAGGTCTTCTTTCACGATTCCACGCGGCCGGGCGATGCCGAGGCGTTCCATGTTCCGGGCATGGAGAACGAAACCATTCTGCCGCGGCCGAACAACCTGACGGATAAAGGCCGGCCAATGGGAGCGGGGCTGCGCGCGCAGGCCCAGGCACCGCCTGCGCCGCGCAGGCCGCGCGATCCGAATGCGCCGCGGCAGGGCGCGGGCGGTCCGGGCGTCAAAGTGTTCGGCGAGCCAGGGGCGCCGCCGCAACCCGGCATTCTGACCGGCAACGGCTCGGTGTTCATCGGGACCAAGGGCATCATGTCCACGTGCGACCGCGGCGAGGGCGTGCAGCTTCTGCCGGCGGCGCGCTGGGCGGAATACGTGCTGCCGCCGCAGCTTCTCACGCGCTCGCCCGGCCACATGCTGGACTGGATCCGCGCGTGCAAAGGCGGCGAGCCGAGCTGCTCCGATTTTTCCATCACGGCGCCGTTTGCGGAATGGCTGTCGCTGATCGGGATCGCGTACCGCGTTCCGGGAAAGCTCGAGTGGGACAGCAAGAATCTGCGCTTCACCAACAGCGCCGAGGCGAACCAATACGTCAAGCCGGTGTTCCGCAAGGGGTGGGAACTGAAGCTGTGACGCAGGAATGACCCGCGCGGAGCTCTACCGGCGCTTTCACTCCCGCAAGGATGCGTGGGACATCGTAGTGATCGGCGGCGGCGCCACCGGCATCGGCATTGCGGTGGATGCCGCCAGCCGCGGCTACGCGACGCTGCTGCTCGAACAGAACGATTTCGGCAAGGGCACGTCGAGCCGGTCCACCAAGCTGATCCACGGCGGCGTGCGATACCTGGGGCAGGGAAGCCTGCCGCTGGTGATGGAGGCGCTGCGCGAGCGCGGGCGGCTGCTGCGGAATGCGCCGCACCTGGTGCATCCGCTGGCGTTCGTCGTGCCGGCGTACCGGTGGTGGGAACTGCCGTATTTCGGCACTGGCCTGAAGCTGTACGGCCTGCTGGCGATGGGGCAGTCGCTCGGCTTGCCCTATCTGCTCTCGCGGAATGAGACGCTGCGGCGGCTGCCGGGTGCGCGGGCCGAGGGCCTGCGCGGCGGCATCCTTTATTTCGACGGCCAGTTCGACGACGCGCGGCTGCTGATTCACCTCGCCCTTACCGCGATCGGCCACGGCGCGGCGCTGCTGAATTACGCGCAGGTGACGGATGTTTCGCGAACCGGCGTCCGCTTCCGCGATCTCGAAACCGGCGAGGAGCACGCTGCCGCGGGGCGCATTGTGATCAACGCGGCCGGGCCGTTCGCCGACGCCGTGCGGCGGCTGGCCGAGCCGCGGGCGCAGCCGATTCTCCAGCCGAGCCAGGGAGTGCACCTCGTGCTCGACCGCGGATTCCTGCCGGGGGACACGGCGCTTCTCGTGCCGCGCACGCCCGATGGGCGCGTGATGTTCGCGATTCCATGGCTCGGTCACACGCTGATCGGCACGACCGATACCCCCGTGGCGGAAGCCCCGCTCGAGCCCGCCGCGCGCGAGTCGGAGATCGCGTTCCTGCTGGAGACGGCCGGGCAATACCTGGAGAAGCGGCCGTCGCGCGGCGATATCCTGAGCGTATTCGCAGGCATCCGGCCGCTGGTGGGCGGGCAAGGGAAGGATACGGCGGAGCTTTCCCGCGACCACACGATCCGCCTCGAACCTTCCGGCATGCTGACGATCGCGGGGGGGAAGTGGACGACGTATCGCCGCATGGCCGAGGATTGCGTCGACCGCGCCGCCGCGCACGCCGGGCTGCCCGAGCGTCCGTGCGCCACGCAGCATCTGCCGATCCACCGCTCGCCGGAGGCCGGCGGCGGCGGCACGCCGCTCCATCCGGCGCTGCCCTACACCGAAGCGGACATCATCCGCTCCGCGCGGGGCGAAATGGCCCGCACGCTCGAAGATGCGCTGGCGCGGCGGACGCGGGCGCTGTTCCTGAATGCGCGCGCGGCCCTCGAAATGGCGCCAGCGGCGGCAGCCGTTTTGGCGGGCGAACTGGGGCGCGATGCGGCGTGGGAGCGGGAGCAGGTGGCGGCGTTCGAACGGCTGGCGCAGGGCTATCTGCCCCCGGAAATGCGGTAATATCTCCAAGAACAGGCAGAGCAATGAGCACCTTGAGGGCCGCGGTGGGAGTTGTTACCGGTGGAACCGGCGTCTTAGTGGTGGCGACGAGCCTGGTGCACACGGTTGCGCCGGGGCTGCGGCTGCCGGTGCTCAATCCTGCGAAAACGCTGCCTCCGATTTCGGCGCTCTACCCGAGCACACGCGACACGAATCTGGAGAAATTCCTTCAGCGATACCGCGACGGATCCGCGCAGCTCGATGCCCTGTCCAAGAGCTTGGACGAGCACCTTCACCCGGCGGCCGTTGACAAGGCGGGGAAGCCTGAGCACAGCAACACTGGCGGTAGCCCCGCCACGCCGGCGGTGCCCAAACTGACGCCCGGCAGAATTCTATTCGAGCCGACGCGGACCATGCAGGTGAAGCGGCCGGAAGTCGTTATCGTCCGGCTCGACACCGGATCGAGCGACATCTACTCCGGTCTGGATCCCAAACGCTTTACGCTCGATTCCGTGAACGTGGCCCCGCGCATGCGCGTGCACCTGGCCGGCGATCCACCGGATGCGTTCGACGTCACCGCGGTGGAACCTCCGGATGAACAGCAGGCCGTGACGAGCCTGGCCGCCTCTACATGGACGTGGAATGTCCTGCCGAAGCGGGACGGCGAGTCGAAGCTGGTGCTATACATCTGGGCGCTGGCGGACGTCGAAGGGAAAGATACGCTGGTCCCCTTGCTGCAGAAGACCGAGACGATACAAGTGCATGCCCTTCCGCTGCCGATCGATCGCGAAGAGTTCTGGGACAAAATGATCGGCAAGATCGCCGAGAAAACAGGTGAGGGAATTGCCATGCTGATCGGCGCCGCGCTGACGGCCTTCGGCGCCTGGATCTGGCATTTCCGCGGCAAACCGAAAACGGAAAATCGCGCGTGGGAGACGCCGTAAGCGGCCCCAATCGGCGTCCGCAACGCGCGGGGCCGGAGTCCTATCGCCAACACAAAACCGCTACGAATTAGCGGTTTTTCTCGATAAGCTGTTGATTCCACTACACCGCAACCGCTTATCGCAAGCGGTTTTTCGTTCGTAAAAGGGCCTTGCCGTATAATTGGCGGTGGTGAAATCCATTCCGGTTGTCCTCCTTGCCGCGCTGCTCGCGGCCTCCTGCGGGCGCGGCTCCAATTCCAAAACGATCGATGTGGCGCTGGTGGTCAAGGCGCTCGATAGCGAATGGTGGCAGCGCGTCAAAGCGGGCGCGGAGGAGGCGGCGCGCGCGCATCCGGGCGTGCGGCTGGCGGTGCTCGCGCCGGAGCGCGAGATCAATATCGATCAGCAGGTGGGAATTCTCGAAGACCAGATCACGCGGCACGTCTCGGCGCTGGCGGTGGCGCCGGCGGGCGTCTCGGAGGTCGTGCCGGTGCTCGACCGCGCGAAGGCGGCGGGCATCCCGGTGGTCATCATGGATACCGATATCGCATGGTCCGGCAAGCTGAGCTACGTGGGGGCGGACAACCGGCATGCCGGGCGGCTGGCGGGCGACTACATCGCCGAGCGCCTCGGCGGCAAGGGGAAGGTGGCGGTGATCCGCGGGATTCTCGGCGTCGCGACGCACGAAGACCGGCTGGCCGGCTTCCGCGATGCCCTGGCCGCGGCCCCGGGCGTGGAATGCGTCTCGGTGCAGCCGGCCAACAGCGAGCGGGCGATGGGGATGTCCGTGATGGAGAACCTGCTGACGACCTATCCCGGCCTGAACGCCGTGTTCGCCACCAACGACCAGATGGCGCTCGGCGCCGTGGAGGCCATCGCGGCGCGCAATCTGACGGGCAAGATCGCGGTCGTGGGAGTGGATGCGACGCGCGAGGCGGTTCACGCCATCGAATCGGGACGCCTGGCGGCGGACGTGGCGATGCATCCGGAGGCGCTCGGGAACAAAGCCGTGGCCGCGGCGATCGATGCCGCCGAGGGCAAGCCGGTGGCGCGGGTGATTACGACCGGCGAAACGCTGGTGACGAAAGAAAACGCCGCGGAGTTCGCGAAATAGGGCGCACTACCAGTCGATCTCGGCCGGAAAATATTCGGCTACCAGGTCCTCGTAATACGGCTTGAGTTCGGTCCAGTTCGGCCGTTCCGCCCCCTTCGAATACAGATCGTACGGGTTGAACTTTCGCACCCATTCGAACATGGCTTCGTCCTGCGCGTTCATCAGGTGGCGATAGGCGCCGTGGCGGTGCGCGGGGTAGAACGAGTGGTAGCGCAGCATGTACTGTGCCGGTTCGGGCAGGTAGTTTTTTGTGACGTGATAGATGTACTCGTCGTGTCCCCAGGACATCATCACGTTGTCGAGTCCGCAGTGGGGCTCGTAGATGCCGCACTCGGTCTGGTACTCGGGAACGGCGCGGTCGGGATTGGCGGCGAAATATTCGCGATAGACGATCTGATCGCTCCAGGCGCAGCCGACCGGGAAGGTGTCGCCCACCACGGCCCATTGCGGCTCGCCGTAGAGGCACAGCACCTTGCCGAGATCGTGCAGGAAGCCGGCGAGCACCATCCAGCGCGGATGGCCGTCGCGGCGGATGGCTTCAGAAGTCTGGAGCAGGTGCTCGATCTGGGAGAGGTCGGTATCGGGGTCGCTATCGTCGACGAGCGTGTTCAGGTAATCGGCCGCCGCCCAGATGCTCTTCTTGCCGCGCGCGAGCGGCAGGTACTCGGCGCGCTTGGCCCGGACGAACGCGACCGTCTGCCCGGCGTGATTCTGGCGGTAGAATTCGGCCACGCCGGGGTCTTTTTCCGGCGAATACTGGCGGAATTCGTCCTCTGATTTCCCCTCGCGATAGCGTGAGGCGACGAAGTCGTCCCACTGCTCGAGGCTGCGTAAAGGCTGGTCGGACATCCTCTCCCCCTACCAGCACGATACCACTTCCAATGGCCTGCCTGAACCATACCGGTTATTGGGCGCCCAGTCTGCAGAAGTTGCAAATACCGAATCCCGACCCGTTGGACTGGATGGCTCCGCAATTCGTAGTCAGTTTGGAAAGCTCCGCCGCGCTCAGCCCCTTCCTGGAGAACTCGGTTTCCACGGTCGTATAAGAGGACGGCAAGACCGGCTTGATGGTACTCCCCCAGGCCACCATTCCGGGCGCGAGATTCGCGGCGGTTACCGTGGCGGCGTTGCAGGTTGCTTGGGAGGAAGCAAGGAGCTTGATCGTCACCGATGCCGGACCCGGGCGGACCGGCGTGAGCAAGTTGCTGATCAGGTCGTTCCGGACTGACCAGGACGCCAGCGCATCCGGCGGCAGTTGGCAGGTGCAGCACGCCTGCAAGAACCCATCCGCGGTGAGTACATACGCGTTGACACAAATGGTCCCGCCGCTCGTCCCTGCGTTCTGGACGTTGAGAGTGGAGTCCGCAATGTTGAGGTTTGCCGCGTACCTCACTTGATAGGCATCGTCCGGCGCTCCCTCGACCGGTTGAGCGGATGCGGCCAGCGCGAACAGTCCCGCCGCCACAACGAATCGCAACCACATTTGGTAACCCCTCCCGGGTTGCGATGATTGTAGGGTGGCGGGACCGGCAGTACAAGAGAAACGACGGGGAAGCCGGCGGCGAACGTAACGCTGGTTACCGTTGAATGGTGGGCCGGGCCGGCGATCGCCGGCCCGCGCTGGCGCCGGTCAGGCCAGCACCTTCTTGCAGTACTCGAAGCAGCGCTTCACTTCGGTGACGCGGTCCGATCCTTCGGGAACGCGATACTCCAGCTCGATGTTGGCCGGGAAGGGGTACTTCTCCTTGCTGCAAAGTTGCAGTACGGCCTGAATCGGGGTATCGCCCTCGCCCCAGATTTCGTTCGGGCCGTGGTCCTTCTTCTTGTCCTTCAGGTGCAGGTTGGTGATGCGGTCGTGGTGCTCTTTGATGAACGCCACGGCGTCGTAATTGGCGGAGGTGAAATGGCCGATATCGAGGTTGACGCCGTTGTATTTTCCGTAGGAGAGCGCCTTGGCGTAGCTTTCGAGCGAGCCGGTTTCGTTGGGATCGGCGACATTATCGTGCCCGTGGAAGCCGACCATCATCTTGTGGTGCTCGGCGATCGGCCCGAGCCGCTTGGCCACCGGCATGCGCGTGCTGGTGGAGATGGCTTTCGCGCCGAGGCCCCTGGCCATACGGAAGGCGTACTCGATCTCGTCGTCCGTAATGGCCTCGTTCATGTTGAAGCAGAGGATTTCGACGTTGATCCCGGCATCGTGGATCGTCTTGCGCAGATCGGCGAACTGCGAATCCTTCACCGCCAGCCGCCAGTTGCGCAGCTCGACGGCGCGCGGCTGATTGCGCGCGGCTTCGATCTGCTCCTCGGTCATCACCGGCCGGATGGGCAGCTCGCGCGGAGCGCCGCCGGGGCCGCGTCCCTGCGTGCCCGCGCCGGGTCCCTGTCCCTGTCCACGCCCCTGGCCACGGCCCTGTCCGCCGCCGGGCCCGCGGCCGGACTGGGCTGCCGGCGCGCCCATGGCCGCCTCGGCGTGGTTCGACATCAGCTCCATTTCGCCCAGCCCGATATCGACGTAGGCCTTGACGATGTCCGCCAGCTCCATGTTGCCGAAGCTGTAGGTGATGGCGCCGATCTGGACGCCTTTGATTCTGGAGTCGATGGCCCCGAACGCCCGCGCGAGCGGAAGCCCGGCCAGCGCGATCCTGCCGATGTCTCGTCGTGTGTACATGAGGTTCTCCCGGTTGTCTCGACAATTTATCACAAAGCGTGCGTCACGGGCTGCGCGTACAATGGGACCGATGACCGACGTTTCCCGCAGGACTTTTCTCGCCGGCGCTTCGCTGGCCACGGCCCGCTCCTATGCGCAAATTTCAGGCGCGGGCGAGCGGATGCGCATCGGAGCGATCGGCTGCGGCGCGCAGGGCACCGCGCACCTGAAGACGCTGGTCCGCATGCGCGATTCGGACAACATCGACGTCCTGAACGTCTGCGACGCCTACACCAAGCGCGCCGACGCCGCGGCGCAGCTCACCGGCGCGAAGATCGTGAAGGACTACCGCCGCGTGCTGGACAACAAGGATATCGACTACGTGCTGATCGCGGCGCCGGAACACTGGCATTACCAGATGACGATGGATGCGATCGCGGCCGGCAAGCACATTTACTGCGAAAAACCGATGTGCTACTCGATCGAGCAGGCGCGGCGCGTGGCGGAGCGCGTCGCGCACACGCCGGCGCTCAAGATGCAGGTGGGCGTGCAGGGCATGTCGGACGATTCCTACGAGACGGCGCACCGGTACATCGAGCAGGGCGCGTTGGGTCCGGTGGTGCTGGCGCAGATCGACTATTCGCGGAATTACCAGGGAGATTTCTGGGAGAATCCGATCGATCGCGACGCGCGGCCCGGCGAGAACCTGGATTGGAACGCGTTTCTCGGGCCCGCGCGCAAGCGGCCGTTCGACCCGGACCGCTTCTTCAGTTGGCGGCGGTATTGGGATTATTCGGGCGGCATCGCGGCGGACCTGTTCGTGCACCGCGTGACCAGGATGATCCAATCGCTCGGTCTGACGTTCCCGGACCGCGCCGTGGCGAGCGGCGGCAAATTCTTTTTCAAGGAAAGCCCGGCGGAGATTCCGGACACGCTCAACATCCTGCTGGATTATCCGCAGGGGCTGACCGTGCAGTTGATCTCGTCGATGGCGAACGAGACGGCGGTGGATCACCTGATCCGCGGGCACAAAGCGACGCTGAAGTTTACGGCCACCGGCTTCGAGATCACGCCGCAGAAGGCGTACGCGAAGGAGATGCAGCCGGTGGTGCACCGGAAGACGGGCGCGGAGGCGCTCGACCTGCACCATCGCAATCTGCTGAATGCGATCCGCCGCAACGAGCCGCTCAAGTGCGACGCCAACCTCGGGTATTACGGCGTCGTGGCGACGGCGATGGGGAACCTGAGCTACCGCACGCGGAAGTACGTGCGGTGGGATGCGGCGAAGCAGCGGGCGGTGGCGGGGTAGGGGGCTTGCCGCCGTGGATCTGATTGCGGACCTGGATCCTGCGCGGCGCCTTGTCCTTGCTGGATATGGCCGGTCTGGAACTGCGCCGTTGCGGCGGGCGGTCGAAAGGGCGATTGCGCGGCTGCCGGGGTAGGCGGCCGCCGTCCCCGGCGCAGCTTATTTCGCCGCGTTGCCCTTGCCCAGAGCGCGCCGCTTGGCGGCCCATTCGTCCTTAATCACCTGATGCGCGCGGCCGAGGCCCAACGCATCGGGCGGCACGGGCTGGGTGATGACCGAGCCGGCTCCCACGTAAGCTCCTGCGCCGATCTCGATCGGCGCGACCAATGTCGAATTGCTGCCGACGAAGGCGCCTTCGCCGATGTGCGTCGGATGCTTGTGGAAGCCGTCGTAGTTGCAGGTGATCGTCCCGGCCCCGATGTTGACGCGCGCGCCGATATCGGAGTCGCCGAGATACGCCAGGTGGTTGGCCTTGGCGCCCGCGCGCATGCGGGTCTTCTTCAGCTCGACGAAGTTGCCGATGTGCGCGCCCGCTTCCACGTGGTTTTCCATGCGCAGCCGCGCGAACGGGCCGGCGTGGACGCCGCGCTCGAGGCGCGAGCTGCCGATGATGGTGTAGGGGCCGACTTCGACCTCGTCGGCGAGCTCGGAATTTTCGATGATCGCGCCGGCGCCGATATGGCAGTTCTCGCCGATTACGGAGCGGCCGCGGATCTGCACGAAGGGCTCGATCACGGTGTCCATGCCGATTGCGACATCGGCATCGATACTCACGGTCTCGGGCTTTTCGATCGTGACGCCGGCGAGCATCAGCTCGCGCAGCTTGCGCTCGCGGAGCAGGCGATCGACCTCGGCCAGCTCGAGCCGCGTATTGATGCCGAGGGCTTCGCGCGCGTCCCCGATCGGCATGGCGTCCACGCGGTGGCCCGCGCGCGTCAGGATTTCGGCCATATCCGTGAGGTAGTATTCGCAGGCGGGATTGTCAGGACGCATTTCGCCGGCGTGCTTCCAGAAAAGCTCGGAGCGGAAGCAGTAGATCCCCATGTTGGCTTCGCGAATGGCGAGCTCATCCGGCGTGGCGGCCTTCTGCTCGACAATACGGAGCACGCGGCCATCGGCGCCGCGGATGACGCGGCCATAGCCGGTAGGGTCGTCCATGATGGCGGTGAGCAGAACGCCGGCGGCATCGGACCCGCGCTCCTGCTCGTAAAGGCGGCGCAGCGTTTCGGCGCGCAGCAGCGGACCGTCGCCGTAGAGAACGATCAGGTGGCCCTCAAGGCCGGAGAGCACGTCACGGCCGCACGTCACGGCGTGGCCGGTGCCCTTCTGCTCCCGCTGCTCGATGAAGCGGACTCCGGGCGTCTCGACGGCGCGGCGGACCTCCTCCGCCTGGTGACCCACGACCACGAAAATGCGCTCGGGCGGAGTAAGCAGCGCGGCGGTATCGATGACGTGCTGCACGAGGGGCTTGCCGGCGGCGCGGTGCAGCACCTTGGCCTTGCGGGATTTCATGCGCGTGCCGAGGCCGGCCGCGAGGATCACGACGGAAAGGGATTCTGGCATCTATTCCATTATGCTTGCGCGGACTGTGCGCCTGCAGCACGACGGCGGCGGCCTTCCTGGGCGAGATCGAGGACAATGGCCGCCGTGGCGGCGGGATCGTGGCGGACCCTTTCGCTGTTGCTCGCCAGCTCTCCGGCGACGACCTGGACGCCGAGTTTGCACATTTTATCCACATCGTTTTCCACAGGCAGAGCAGCCTGCCGCGCATAGCGCTTTTGGAGCGCCGGGCGGATCGGACGGATGTTGACGATGGCGTAATCGAGAAGCCGGCCGCGGGCGTGGCGGTGGATGGCGCGGATGTGGTCGGAGGCGCGGAAATCGGTGGTCTCGCCGGGCTGCCACATCAGGTTGACGAAGTAGGCCTTGAGGGCCGGCGATTGGCGAATCGCGCGGGCAATGCCGCTGACCAGCAGGTTGGGGATCACGCTGGTAAACAGCGAGCCGGGGCCGAGGGTAATGACATCGGCTTGCGCGATGGCATCGAGTGTCGCATCGAGCGGCGGGACCCGGCGCGGGATGAGCCGGATTTCGCGGATCCGGCTGCGGCTGCGGCTGATCCGGGTCTCGCCAACGACGCTGGTGCCGTCTGCGAGCCTGGCTTCGAGGGCCACGTTGGCGGTCGTCGCCGGATAGATGCGGCCGGCGATTTTCAGCACTTCCGAGGAGGCGCGGACGGCATCCGGGAAGTCGCCGGTGATTTGCGTCAGCGCCATGAGGAACAGGTTGCCGAAGCTGTGGCCCTTGAGCCCGCGGCCGTTTGCGAAACGGTACTGAAACAGACGGGAAAGCAGGGCGGAATCCTCGCTCAGCGCGACCATGCAGTTGCGGATATCGCCGGGCGGCAGGACGTCGAATTCCCGGCGCAAGCGGCCAGAGCTGCCGCCGTCGTCGCTGACGGTGACAATGGCGGTGATGTCGAGCGCGGGCGAGGAGTCGAAGGGGCGCGCAAAGCGCTTCAATCCGTGCAGCAGCGCGGACAATCCCGTGCCGCCGCCGATCGCGACGACTCGCAGCGGTGAGGTATCTTCCATTCCGGTCGGCCGGATTACCAGCCCTTCTTTTCAGGATAGAGCAGGGCGTCGAAGGGCGGATGGGTGGCGAGCGGAGCAAAGTCGGCATCCTGGCGCGCCAGGATACGGTTCCGCGGCTCCAGTTCAATGGCGCGCTTGAGATTGTCGTAGGCTTTCGGCAGGTCGCCGGCGAGCGCCTGGGCCAAGCCGAGGGCGTAATGGATATGGTCCATGCCGGGCGACATTTCGAGCGCGCGCTCCAGGTGGCTGCGGGCTTCCGGGACCTTGCGGGCATTGAGCAGGGCGATGCCGTAGTTGTAATAATCTTCGGCGGAGCTCAGATTCGGCGCAGCCTGCTCCAGGCGGCGGTCGCACATGGCAATGTGCAGACGGGCACGCTGGGCCACGTCGCTCTCCGGGCCGGCGGCCGCGGTCTGGAAGAGCTCGCGGGCTTCCGCGAGGCGCCGCGCATGGAAAAGCTTCATCGCGGCTTCAAAGCTGCTGAGCTGCCTGGGAGCATCCAGGCGCTGGGCTACGGCCACGGCGCCTTGCCCGGTAACCGGACGGACGGAAGCCGGCTTGGACGCGTCGGATGAACGTACTGGTTTGGATGCCTGCGGTTTACTCACCTTTTCAGTGGTTTTCGGTGGCGGACTCTTACGCTTTTCAGACATTCTGCGGTCCCAATTCCCCGTGCGGAACACACCAACGACTAGCGTTTATACCAGACCGGCGAGGGACGGTGCAACCGTGCGTCCCGCGCCTGCATCCCGGCTACCCCAGGCCGGCATCGCGCAGGAATCGCGCGGATTCCTCGGGCGGCGTGGGATTGATGTAGAAGCCGGTGCCCCATTCGAAACCGGCTACCTTGGTGAGCTTGGGAATGATCTCGAAATGCCAGTGGTAGTGCGGCAGTTCGGCTTCCTGCACCGGGGCGCTGTGGACGATGAAATTGTACGCCGGCTGTTCGAGAACTTTGTCGATCTTGCGCATCGTGGAGCGCAGGACCCAGGCGAGGTCCTTGAGCGCCGGCGCGTCGGCATCCTCGTAGTGCGAGGCGTGGCGATTCGGCAGAATCCAGGTTTCGAACGGGAAGCGCGGCGCATACGGCTGGATCACCGTGAACCGCTCCGTTTCCATGACGAGCCGGACGCCCGCGAGCGTCTCCTGGCGGATGATGTCGCAGAAAATGCAGCGCTCTTTCATTTCGTAAAAGAGCTTGGCGCCGTCGACCTCCTCCTTGACCGTGCTGGGGACAACCGGCAGCGCGATGAGCTGCGAATGCGGGTGCGCGAGCGAGGCGCCGGCCGCCTCGCCGTGGTTCTTGAACAGGATGATATAGCGGAAGCGGCTGTCTTTTTTGAGGTCGTTCACGCGATCCTTGAACGCCCAGAGGGTCTCTTCGATCTGGCGCTCCGGCATTTCGGCCAGCGTGAGGCAGTGCTGCGGCGTTTCGATGATGATCTCGTGAGCGCCGATGCCGTTCATCTTGTCGTACATGCCCTCGCCCTGGCGGTTCAGGTCGCCTTCGATGCCGAGCACGGGAAACTTGTTGGGCACCACGCGCACGCGCCAGCCGGGCTCGTCGCGGCCGCCGCTGTTGCGGTAGGCCAGGACTTCGGGCGGCGTCTTGTGTTCGTTGCCGTAATCGAAGGGGCAGATGCCGGGCGGCGGCGGAGGAACGGGCTGGCGAATGAAATCGGTGGGCCGCTTGGCGCGGTCGGTGGCGATGATGACCCAGCGGCCCGTGATCGGGTCTTTGCGGAGTTCAGGCAAACCCCGATTATAGCGTGGGAATCCCCGGGTTTTGACGGGGCGCTAGTCGAATCAGTAAGTTAGCCGTGGGCGCCTGGCGCTAAATTTTCTTGAGTGTCCACTCGATGGCCTGGCCGCCGCCGAATTCGGAGCTCAACTTGATCGCATCGCCGGTGATTTTGCCTTTGTAGGTGAGCTTCACGTCATTGCCCTGGATGTTGGCGTTGATGAAAAAGGAAATCGCGTCGCCTTCCACCTTGCCGTCCTGAATCTCGGATTTTCCGGTGAATTCGCTGGTGGTCTCGCCGGTCAGCTTCGAGCCCTCCTGATGGAAGGTGAAGATGCGCTGGATGGTGCCCTGCGGGCCTTCGGCGGTCCCGGTCCATTTGCCGCTGATATCGGCGGCGGAGGCGGCGATGGCGAACGCCGCGAACAAAGCAAGCAATAATTTCATGGGGATACAGTATGCGATTTCGGGACAGGATTCAAGGGCTGGAGAGCGCCTGCCTGATACAATGAAGCTTTCATGGTCAGAGTCCGTTTTGCGCCCTCCCCGACGGGCTTTCTGCACATCGGGAGCGCGCGCACCTTCATTTTCAATTGGCTCTTTGCGCGGCGGCAGGGCGGCGCGATGATCCTGCGCATCGACGACACCGACGTGGAGCGCAACACGGAAGCCTCGCGGCAGTCCATTTTCGAGGGGCTGGAGTGGCTCGATCTCGCGTGGGATGAGCAGTACGCGCAATCCGACCGGCTGGCGCTGCACCGCCAGGCAGCCGAAGCCATCTTCCAGAAGGGCCTGGCCTATCGCGACTTCACGCCCGCGGCGCGGACCGATTCCGAGAAATCCGGCGCGCAGGGCACGTGGCTCTTCAACCCGGGAATGCGCGACCTTTCGCGCGAAGAGAGCGACCGGCGGGCCGCGGCGGGCGAGCCGTTCGCGCTGCGCTTTCGGGTGCCGCGCGACACCGTGCGGCACATCGAATTTGCCGACGGGGTTTACGGCGCGCAATCGAAATCGACGGCGGATATCGAGGATTTCGCCCTGCTGCGCAGCGACGGCATGCCGACCTACCATCTCGGCTCCTGCGCGGACGACGCCGACCTGCGGATCAGCCACATCATCCGGGGGCAGGACCATCTGACGAACACGTTCAAGCACGTGCTGATTTTCGAGGCGCTGGACGTGGCGCCGCCGGCTTTCGCGCATCTGCCGCTGCTGGTGGCGCCCGACGGCGCCAAGCTCTCCAAGCGCAAGCACGGGCCCGTGGTCAGCGTGACGACGTACCGCGATGCCGGTTTTCTGCCCGAAGCCTTCATCAATTTCCTGTGCCTGCTGGGCTGGTCTCCGAAGGACGACCGCGAGCGCATGAGCCGCCAGGAGCTGATCGAGGCGTTCTCGCTCGAAGGCATCAACCGCGCCAATGCGGTGGTGAACTTTACGGAGGCAGACCCCTTCGACCCCAAGGCCGTCTGGCTGAATGCCGAGACGATCCGCGCGCTTGCGCCGGCCGAACTGGCCGCGCGGCTGCTGCCGGTGGTGCGCGGCGCGGGGCATGCGGTCGATTACGCCAAAATGGAGCAGATTACGCCGCTGATCCAGGAGCGGATCCGGCTGCTTCGTGACGTGCTCACGGTAGGGGATTTCTTTTTCCTGGAAGAGCTCGCGCCCTACGAGGCGGCCGAGCTCATCCCCAAGAAGGGCGATGCGGCGCTGGCGCTGCGCGTTTTGGAGCGCGCGTGCACGGTCCTGGCGGCGGCCGCCTTCACGCACGATGGGCTGGAGGGAGCCCTGCGCGCAGCCGCCGAGGAACTCGGCATCAAGGCCGGACAGATGTTCGAGCCCGTACGGGTGGCGGTCTGCGGGCGCAAAACCGCGCCGCCGCTCTTCGCGACGCTCGAAGTTCTGGGCCGGGATACCTGCCTGCGCCGGATCGCGCAGGCCATCGGCAAACTGAAATCGCTATGAATCCTGAAAACGCGCCTGAAAAGCCACCGGCGCACTCCAACTTCATCCGCGACATCATCGTCGAGGATCTGAAGACCAATAAATACGGAGGCCGCGTACACACACGCTTCCCTCCGGAGCCGAACGGCTATCTGCACATCGGCCACGCCAAATCGATCTGGCTGAATTTCGGGCTGGCGGCGGAGTTCGGCGGCAAGACCAACCTGCGGTTCGACGATACCAACCCCGAAAAGGAGGAGCAGGAGTACGTCGATTCCATCAAGGACACGGTCCGCTGGCTCGGCTATGACTGGGAGGACCGGCTGTTTTACGCCTCCGACTATTTCCCGCAGTTATACGAATGGGCGGTGCAGCTCATCAAGGCGGGTAAGGCCTATGTCTGCGACCTTTCGGCCGATGAGGTGCGCCAATATCGCGGCACCCTGACGGAGCCGGGCAAGGAGAGCCCGTACCGCAACCGGAGCGTCGAGGAGAATCTCGATCTGTTCGCGCGCATGCGGGCGGGCGAATTCCCGGACGGCTCGCGCACGCTGCGGGCGAAGATCGATATGGCATCGCCCAATCTGAACCTGCGCGATCCGGTGATGTACCGCATCCTCCATGCCACGCACCACCGGACGGGCGATCAGTGGTCGATTTATCCGATGTACGACTTCGCGCACGGCCAATCGGATTCGATCGAACGCGTGACGCATTCCATCTGCACGCTGGAATTCGAAGACCACCGGCCGCTTTACGACTGGTACATCGAGCAGCTCGGCATTTACCATCCACAGCAGATCGAGTTCGACCGGCTCAACCTGACGTACACGCTGCTCAGCAAGCGCAAGCTGCTGCAGCTCGTGCAGGAGGGCCGCGTGCGCGGCTGGGACGATCCGCGCATGCCGACGCTGTCCGGCATCCGCCGCCGCGGCTACACCCCGGAGGCGATTCGTAACTTCTGCGCCGCCATCGGCGTTTCGAAGACGAACGGCATCATCGAACTGGGCTTGCTCGAGCACTACGTCCGCGAGGACCTGAACCGGCGCGCGCCGCGGGCGATGGCAGTGCTGCGGCCGCTCAAAGTGGTCATCGACAATTACCCCGAAGGACAGGTCGAGGAGATGGAGGCGGTGAACAACCCGGAGGATGCCTCGGCCGGCACGCGCAAGGTGCCGTTCTCCCGTGTGTTGTACATCGAGCAGGAGGATTTCCGCGAGGATCCGCCGAAGCAGTATTACCGGCTCTCGCCGGGCAGGGAAGTGCGCCTGCGCTACGGGTATTTCATCACCGCGCGCAGCGTGGTGAAGAACGACGCCGGCGAAATCGTCGAGGTGCACTGCACTTACGATCCGGAGACGCGCGGCGGCAATGCGCCAGACGGACGGAAGGTGAAGTCGACGATTCACTGGGTTTCCGCGGAGCACGCGATCGAAGCCGAAGTGCGGCTCTATGAAAACCTGTTCACGCGCCCGAACCCCAACGAAACGGAGCCGGGGCAGGATTTCACGGCGAACCTCAACCCGCATTCGCTCGAAGTGCTGACGGGCTGCAAGCTGGAGACCTCGCTGGCGAATCCGGCGGCAGGCGACCGTTACCAGTTCGAGCGGCTGGGCTACTTCGCGGCCGATCCCGATACGGCGCCCGGCAAGCCGGTATTCAACCGGACGGTGGCGCTGCGGGATACGTGGGCGAAGATTGAAAAGCGGGGCGGCGCATGATCATTCTGGGTATTGGCGGAGTACCGCATGACGCCGCGTGCGCGGTGCTGAAGGACGGCGTCCTGGTTTCGGCCGTCGAGCAGGCAAAGCTCGCGCGGCAGGGCCGCGGGTCGCAGGCGGAGGGCGACGTGCCCGCTCTGGCGATCGCCGCATGCCTCGAACTCGCGGGCGCAGCGCCGCGCGAGGTGGACGCCGTCGCGGTGGTTCGGCCCATTCCGGATCACGAATTTCACTTGAAGCTGCGCGCGCAGTTCCCGAACAGCCGGATCCTGCTGGTAGAGCACCATCAGGCGCACGCGGCTTCGGCCTATTACCCGTCGCCTTTCGAGGAAGCGACGGTGCTGGCGCTCGACCGCGGCGGCGATTTCCGCTGCTCCACGCGCTGGCGCGCCTGCGGCACGCAGCTCGCGATCGAGCAGGAGCAGTACCTCTCCGATTCGATCGGCGATCTCTACGGGCGTGTCACCGAGCTGCTGGGATTCACCGCGCGCGCCGACGAGCACAAGGTGCAGTGGCTCTCCGCGGCCGGCGACGACCGGTACCGCGGCCTGTTCCGCGAGATTCTGTGCGTTACCGACGCCGGGCCGCGCATCGACCGGTCGTTCTACAGCGGCGAGCGGTTGAAGCACGGGCGGTTCGGCGCGCGCTTCTATGAGGCCCTCGGGCTGCGCGACGGCGAGCCCATTCCGCAGGCGATGCGGGCGCACATCGCGGCCGGAGTGCAGTTTGCGGTCGAGGAAGCGGCCATCCGCCTGGCCGGTGAAGGGAAGAACCTGTGCCTGGCGGGCGGGCTGGGTCTGAATTCGCTGCTGGTAGCGGCGCTCGAGACACGCTCGGGCTTCGAGAACGTTTTCGTGCAGCCGGCCGCGGGCAACGCGGGGACGGCGATCGGCGCCGTGTTGGACACCTGGCACGGCCCGCTGCGGCAGACGCGGCGGGTGGCGCTCGAGACGCTGTCGCTCGGTCCGGCGTACAGTGCGGGCGAGATCAAGCAGGTGCTGGAGAATTGCAAGCTGCGGTTCCGGTATCTGGTGACCTCGGAGGAGATCGTCGCGCACACGGTCGGGCAGTTGAATGAGAACCGGATCGTCGCCTGGATGCAGGGCCGCATGGAATTCGGCGCGCGGGCGCTTGGCAACCGCAGCATCCTGGCTTCGCCGCTCGATCCGTACTCGACCGAGAACCTGAACATCTTCATCAAGCACCGCGAGCCGTTCCGCAAGTTCGCGGCCTCCGTGCCGGCGGAGCTGTGCGCGGAGTATTTCGAAGCCGGCCCCAACGCGCGCTATCTGGCGACGGTCGGACGCGTACGCGCGCCGCACCGCGAGCGCTTCGCCGCGGCGATTCTGGCGGGCGACCAGGTGCGCGTGCACGCCGTCGAGCGCAACGACAATCCGCTGTACTGGAAGCTGCTGCACGCGCAGGGCGAGGCGACCGGGCTGCCGGTGCTCTACAACACGTCCTTCAACCTGTTCGGCGAACCGCTGGTGTGCACGCCGCGCGATGCGGTGCGGAGCTTTTATTCCTCGGGCATCGACGCGATGGTGGTGGGGAATTTCTTTCTGCAGAAGTAGCGCCGCTCAATCCACCGGCGCGTAATAGCCCGTCCGCCAGTGCGCCCGTAGCTTCGGCAGCCCGCGCGGCGGCACCACCCGCACATCCACGCGATGGTAGCGGCCGTCGCGCACCGGATTTGCCGGCGAATAGCCGAGAACGTAGCGGTTCCGGAGATCGATGCCGATCTTCTTCGCGATGTCCGGCATATCGTTGGGCAGCGCTTCGTAGAGCCGGCCGCCGGTCGATTCCGCGATGTGGCTGAGCAGCCCTGGGCCGCCGGCCTCTTCCGGAGTCGTGCCGCCGCCGAATACGCCGATCGCATAGATCAGCACGTCGCTTTCGCGGATCACGTTCTCCACTTCGCGCGGGGTATAGCGGCTGTGGTTATCGCCGCCATCGGAAATGATGAGCAGCGCCTTCTTCCGCTTTTTCGACTTGTGCATCTCGTGCAGGGCAAGCAGAATGGCATCGAGCAGGGCGGTGGACCCGTGGGAGCGGGAAAAGGTGAGCTGGGTTTCGATTTCGCCGGTGTCCCGCGTGAGCGGCACCTCGAGACGCGGGCGGTCGTCGAATTCCACCAGGAAGAACTCGTCTTCATCGCCGTTCGAAGTGTTGAAAAACTCGCGCGCGGCCATGCGGGAGCGGCGCAGCTTGCCTCCCATACTGCCGCTGGTGTCGAACACCAGGCCGACGGCGACCGGCTCGTCCTCCATGGCAAACTGCGTGATGGCCTGCTCGACGCGGTCGTCGAAGACGCGGAAATTCTCCTTTTCGAGACCGGTCACCGGGCGGTTGAGCGGATCGTTCACCGAGACCGGGATGAGGACCAGGCTGGTTTCGACACGGATATTCGGCTTCGGGGACTGTTCCTGGGGCGCGGGCGGCCGCGGACGCGGCGCAACCGAAACCTGCGCGCGAGCGAGCGCCGCAGCGGCGAAGGCGAAGGCGCGCCGCGAGATCATGGTCTACTCCTCGACCAGGTCTTTCAGCGGCACCGCGATATCCGGGTTTTCCGTTCGCAGGACGCCATCGCGGACGTCGCGTACGCCCTCGGCCGTGTAGATCCAGGCTTTCAGCGTCTTGGGATCGACCACCCAGACGTATGGCACGCCAAAGTTGAGGTAGTCGTCGATCCGGCGCTGCATGCGGCTGACGCGGTCTTCCGGCGAGAGCACCTCGATGCACAGGAAGGGTGGGTGGGTGAAGACCTGTTCTTCCGGCTCCGGCCCGAGGAAGACCGAAATGTCCGGAACGCGAAACCGGGTTGCGGAGACGCGCATGCGGGTCTCCTGGATTACAAAGATCCCCCACTGCTTGCGGCGTTGATAAAAGTACAGCAGGAACGCCGCCTGCATCTTACTATGATCCTTTTCCCCCACGTTGCGGTCCTCCAGTTCGCCATCCACGTAATCGCAGTCGGGCTCGTACGAGCTGTGCAGGTACTCATCGATGGAAACCAGAGTTTTGGCGCCGCTCATGTCCACGATTATCCTCCGGCCGCTTACTCGCGGCAAATCCCCCGCTCGCTCCGCCGAATGAACGCCACCAGATGCAGAGTCTCGGGGCTTGGGATCTCGCTCTCGATGCGCGCCAGCGCCTGCTCCAGCTTCAGGCCGGAGCGGTAGAGCAGCTGGTAGGCCTTCTTCAGGACGCTGACGTCGGAAGCCTGATAGCCGGCGCGCTTCAGCCCCACCAGGTTCAGCCCCTTGGCCTCTACGTTGTATCCGGCATACAGGAAGAAGGGCGGGACGTCGCTGTTGATGCGGGTGTTGCCGCCAATCATCGCCAGGCGGCCGATCTTCGAGAACTGGTGCACCACGACGCCGCCCGAGATGAACGCCTGATCCTCGACCTCCACGTACCCCGCCAGCAGCGCGCAGCTTGCCACGACGATGTTATTTCCGAGCTTGCAATTGTGCGCAATGTGGCCGGAGGTCATGATGTAATTGCCGTCGCCGATCTCGGTGACGGATTCCGGCTTGGTGCCGCGCGAGATCGTATAGTGCTCGCGGATCTTGTTCCCGCTGCCGATGCGCAGATAGCTGCGCTCGCCGGTGAAGCCCTTATCGAGCGGATCCGTGCCGAGAACGGTTCCGGCCGAGATTTCGTTCCGCTCGCCGAGCGTGGTCCAGCGCTTGATGTAGACGTACGGCTCGAGCACGCATTGCGCGCCGATCGCCACGTCGCTTTCCACAATGCAGAACTCGCCGATGCGGACGCCCGGCCCGATCACGGCATCCGGGTGCACCCGCGCGCTGGCCGCAATGGCGGCCGAGGGGTCGATGGGCATGAAACCGTATGGTAGCGCAAGGGCAGGAAGTTACTTGCGGCGGCGCTTCACGAGTTCGGCGTTAATGTGGCCGATCGAGGCGAACTGGCCGAGATAGGAGGCCGTGGCCGGCGGCCGGAGCTTCTGCCGGAAATCGCGGCGGCGAAACAGGTCGGATGCCGAAATTACCGCCGTGCCCATCGGCCGGTATTCGTAAGTGCCCTGCGCCCAGGCCAGGTCGCGATCGATCCAGAGGTGAAAGCCCATTTAAGTGGCGTGGCGGCCCTGGCCGCTTCGGGATCGCCGCTTATAAAACCGGTGCTGGCAGACGCGGCAGCGGAAGGGAGAATAGCCGAACAGCCCCGCCATAGCGTCCAGGATTCCGCCGGTAGCAAGCGATGCGCGCACATTGCGGCCGTTGCAGTTGGGACAGGGCGGCATGCCGGCCGCGATCGCCTGCGCCGCCTCGGCCGAGACGGGCTGCTGAGCCTGAGTCTGCATCACGAGATTCCGTCGAATACTTTAGCGCCGCGCCGATCAGCGTGGCAAGATCCGGCGCAGGCAGACGGTTCCAGGATTGCCGGAACCGCGGCGGCGGCGTGCGTTACTCCTCGTTATCGGCTTTTGCGACCTGGAAGTGGCTCAGCCCCTCGGCGTACCGCTGCACGCCGCGGAACAGCGCCTCAGCGAGCTTCTGGCGGTACTCGGGCCGGCGCAGCAGCGCTTCCTCGCGCGGGTTGCTGAGGAAGCCGATTTCGGCCAGGATCGAAGGCATGTGCGCGCCGATCAGCACCACAAAAGGCGCTTTCTTGACGCCGCGGTTGCGCGAATTCGGGATGTTCCGCGCCGAGAAGGCGTAGAGCGACGACTGCACCCGGCTGGCGAACTCGCGCGATTCTTCCACCTTGTCGTTCAGCGTGATTTTCTTGACGAGGTCCTGCAGCTCGAAAACGGATTTCTGGGAGCTGGCGTTTTCGCGGGCGGCGAGATCGGTCGCATCCTTATCGCGCGAATCCGGCAGATTGAGGTAGTACGTCTCCACGCCCGCGATCCGCGGCACGGAAGAGGAATTGGCGTGGATCGAGAGAAACAGATCGGCCTTCTTTTCGTTGGCCAGCGCCGTGCGCCCTTCGAGCGGCACGAACGTATCGTCGGACCGGGTGTAGATCACCTCGGCCCCGAGGCGGTCCTCGATCAGCTTGCCGACGCGGAGCGCAATATCCAGAACCACATCCTTCTCCAGCAGGCCATGGGGGCCGGAGGTGCCCTGATCGTGGCCGCCATGCCCGGCGTCGATGACCACGCGGCCGACCTTGAGCCCGAGCGCCCGGACCAGCGAGGTATTGCCGGTACTGGTGTGGCGCGCGGCCTTGCTGGTCTCCGCCAGCAGCGGCTCCGGTTTGGAATCTGCCTTGGGGGCAACATCCGGCTTCGGCGGATTGTCGGATTTGATGGCAGCGGCTTCGGTCTTGACCGGTTTCGGCGGAAGGTCGGATTTGACCGCGGCAGCTTCGGTCTTGACCGGCCGGGAAACCGCGTCCGGTTTCGGCGAAGGCTCGGTGCTGTCCGGCTTGGGCCCGCTTTCGGCCTTCGGGGCTGAATCCGCGACGCGAGGCTTGGGCGCCGTATCGGGCCGGATCGCGGCTTCGGTCTTTGCGGCGTTGTCTACGGGCGGCGCGGGAACCGGCGTGGTGGCAAAGGCCGGCGCTATCGGCGGCGCGGTCACGGGAGCCGGCGTCAGCGGGGGCGCTACGGAAGCCGTCGGAATGGCCGGCGGTGCGCCGGGGCGGAGCTCCACGATCAGGCGGTCCGGGTTGGCGAGCTGTGAGGTGCTCACTTCCACCGGCCCGGTGA
This sequence comes from Bryobacteraceae bacterium, assembly GCA_035293845.1. GTDB lineage: Bacteria > Acidobacteriota > Terriglobia > Bryobacterales > Bryobacteraceae > DATGMB01. The sequence goes on along the minus strand of DATGMB010000096.1, from coordinate 2,329 downwards.
GATCGAGCACGACCCGCGTCACGCCGGGCGTCGTTTCGGCAACGCGCAGCCCGGTCACCAGCCGGTCGTCGAAGCTCTCGCGATAAACCTTGCGGCTGTCGAGCCGCGGATTGAGGCGCGGCCGGGCATTCAGGATGTCGAAGTACACGCGCTCGGGGTTATGCAGGCGCTCGGTGCGGAACTCAAACTCCCCGGAAACCTCGATGGCGATGCGGGTAATGTCCGGCAAGGACCAGTGGCGGACAGCGGTCACCGAATGGACCGGCGTGTGCGAGGTCTGGGCCCCCACGATCGACGCCGAAATTGCCACCGCAACCAACAGCTTCATACCGGGGGCTTCTTATCGCGAGACGTACCGCACCTTGCCGTCGGTTTCGACGATCTCCTGAATGTGCGCCGGCTCGCCCGGCGCCGCCGGAGCGGCCTGCGGCGGGGGCGGCGGAGGCGGAGCGGCCTGCCTCGCGCCAACGGCTTTTTCCAGTTGCCGTTTCACCAGAATCAGGTAGTTGCGGGTTTCGGGGTAGGGCGGCACGCCACCGTACTTCGCCACGGCAGCCTCCCCGGCATTATAGGCCGCCAGCACCAGCGGCCAGTTTGTTTCGCCGTACAGGTTCAGCAGATAGCGCAGGTAACGCGCGCCGCCTTCGATATTCTCCAGTGGATTGAACGCGTTGGAGACGCCGAAGCGGCGGGCGGTGTCCGGAATCAACTGCATCAGCCCCTGCGCGCCCTTGGGCGAAACGGCGTACGGATTGTAATTGCTCTCGACTTTGATCACCGAGTGCAGCAACTCCGGCGGAAGCGCGTGCCGGGCGGCAATCTGCTCGACCGCCGCATCGATCCCGGTGACCTCCGGGTGGGCTGGCGCCGTCGCGGCGGCAGGCGCAATCACACGGGGCGAAATCACCGCGGCGGCTACCGGACTCTCCCCAACTGCCCTTTGCTCGACGGTTTTGGGGCTCACGATCACGCTTCTCACCAGCCTGCCCGTCCGCGGATCGGCGCGAACCACGGACGTAACGCGCCGGGTCGGCCGCGGCGGGTCGGCCGCCTGGAGCAACCCGGCTAGGCACAGTATAAAACAAATCCGCATCGAAATGTTCCCGGCGTTGGTGAGCCGGCGCTTCATGGGATAACCGATCTCCAATGGTATCATTTCTCTGTGAGCCGGACGGGGTACGTGCTGGCCGGAGGCCGCAGTGCCCGCATGGGCCGCGACAAGGCGCTCCTGCCCTTCCGCGGCGGCGTTCTGGCCGCCAGCATCGCCACCGCTGTCGCGCAGGCGGCGGGAACGGCGGTCCTGGTGGGTAATCCCGCGCTCGGCGAGCGGACCGGCTATCCCGCCATACCGGACCGGTTCCCCGGCGAGGGCCCGCTGGGCGGGATCCTGACCGCGCTCGCGCACAGCCGCGCGGAATGGAACCTTATCGTCGCCTGCGATATGCCGGCCGTCGATGCGCCGTTCCTCCGGAAGCTGCTCGACGCCGCGGAAGCCGCCGGCGCGGACGTTCTGCTGCCGCGAGGCCCTTCGGGGCGGCCCGAGCCCCTGTGCGCCGTCTACCGTCTTAGCGCGCTCCCGCTGCTCGAAGCGGCGTTCGCCGCAGGTGTTCGCAAGATCACCGCGGCCCTGGCCGGCCTCCGCGCCGCGCCCTACGAAGTCACGGAAATCACGCCGCTTCAAAACGTCAACACCCCCGAGGACTGGTCCCCCTATGCCGCAAAATGATCCCTTCCCGCATTACATCGAGTTCCGGCACGTGTATAAGACGTTCGACCACCCCGTTTTGGTCGACGTGAACTTTTACGTCGATCCGGGGGAAACCGTGGCGATCATCGGCCGCAGCGGGGTGGGGAAATCCGTCACGCTCTCGCACATCATGGGGTTTTTGAAGCCGGATAGCGGCCGCGCCATCGTAGCTCATGAGGACATCACGGATTTACCGGAAGCCGAGCTGCGCCGCATCCGCCGCAAGGTCACGATGGTGTTCCAGTCTGGCGCGCTGTTCGATTCCATGACGGTGGCGGAGAATGTCCTGTTCTCGCTCGAATTGCGCGAGGACTACAACGAGCGCAATAAGGAAGAGGTCGTCGACGGCTTGATCAAAATGGTGGATATCGCGGATTTCCGCGATGCCTACCCTTCCGACCTTTCGACCGGCTACAAGCGCGCCGTCGCGATCGCGCGCGCGCTCGCGGCCCAGCCGCAGTGCATCCTCTACGACGAGCCGACCACCATGGTGGACCCGATCATGTCGGACCATCTGGGCGACCTCATGCTGCGTCTGAAGCGGCAGTTGAAGCTGACTTCGGTGGTGGTGACGCACGATCT
>DATGMB010000095.1:0-26293 GCA_035293845.1 Bryobacteraceae bacterium | reverse complement strand
ACGGCCGGCGCCGAGTTGCAGACGATGAACGCGACGGTCGGCAACGCGCTGACGAACACCACGATGATGCTGCTGCCCAACCTCGGCCGCGACGTCACGTCGCTTGCCGTGCTCCAGCCCGCCACCACACCGAGCGGCTTCACCGCCGGCTCCTACCAGGACGCCAACACCTACACGCTCGACGGCGCCAACGTGACCGATGACATGGCCGGCAATACCACCGGCTATCAGGTGAACTACTCCGGTCTCGGCGGCAGCCAGGGCGGCAGCATTCCTTCGAGCCCGATCCCCACGCCCTTGGAATCGATCGAAGAGTTCAAGGTCGCGGTCAGCAACCAGACGTCCGACTTCAACAACTCCTCCGGCGCGCAGGTGCAGATGGTGACCAAGCGCGGCTCCAACCAATTCCACGGCGCAGGCTACTGGTATTACTTCGATACGAAGGTAGGCGCGGCGAATAGCTGGACCAACAACCACACGCCGTTCACCTTCGGCAGCCTCTCGCTGCCTTACACGCCGATCATTTCGAACCACCGCAACCGCTTCGGCGCGGCGCTGGGCGGCCCGCTCACTCCGAGGGACTTCCTCGGGAAGCGTTGGTATTTCTTCTTCAACTACGAAGGCATGCGGTTCCCCAACCAGAATCTCTACCAGAAAACGGTGCCCTCGCCGCTCCTGCGCGCCGGCGTGATCCAGGTGCCGAATGCCCAAGGCGTTTACACGCCGTATAACCTGAATCCGAATCCCGTAACGGTGAACGGCGTAACCTACAACCCGGCCGTCTGCCCGGCGGGCTCGTGCGATCCGCGCGGCATCGGGCTGAACCCGATCGTCAATCAGATCTGGAGCAAGTACATGCCGCTGCCCAACAATCCCCTGGGCGGCGACAATTACAACACGCAGGGTTATCTCGGCACACTGCGCACCCCGCAGACCTCGAACAATTACGTGGCGCGCATCGATCACGACTTCAACGAGAAGTGGCACTGGTATGCGACCTACCGCGACTATAAGCTCGTCAACCTCACAAGCAACCAGGTGGACGTCGGCGGCTTCTTCGGCGCACCGTTCGGCACGCCCAATGCCGTCGCGCCGCGGCCGCAGCAGCCGTCGCTGTGGGCGACCGGCATGACGACGACGATCAACGCTTCCACGACCAATACCTTCGTCTTCGACTATTTCCGCCAGTTCTGGCAATGGGGAAGCCAGAACGGCCCGCCGCAGCTTCCCGGCTTGGGCGGAGCGCTCGAAATTGGCGGCGAGAGCTCCTCCGCGCTGATCCCCTATAACGTGAATTCGCAGAGCGTGCGGCAGCGCTTCTGGGACGGCCAGGACAAGCTCATCAAGGACGACCTGATCCACCTCAAGGGCAATCACGTCCTCGGCTTCGGCGGCTCCTACCAGCGCAATTTCGACTACCACTCGCGCAGCGACAACGGCGCCGGCGTGAACAACCAGATCAGCTATCTCTCGACGGCTTCGGGCCTCAACTGGGCATCGTCGGGCGGCGCGCCCGGAATCGGGAACCCGTATATTCCGGCTACGGTTCCGTCCTCCCAGTATTCGACCTACGAGGCCGATTACTCTTATGTCCTCGGGCTCATCAGTTCGACGCAGGTGATGTACACCCGCTCCGGCCCGCAGCTTAACTTGCAGCCGCTGGGGACGCAGGCGACCGACAAGAGCATCATCCCAACCTACGCCACGTACTTCTATGACACGTGGCACGCCAAGCCCTCCCTGACGTTCACGTATGGCATCGGCTGGAACCTCGAATTACCCCCCTACGAGCTCAACGGCAGCCAGGTGGAGCTGGTGGGCGCCAATAACCAGCCCATCGTCACAACCGACTGGATTGCCGAACGCGAACGCGCCGCGCTCGCCGGGCAGGTATACGCTCCGCAGATCGGCTTCACGCTGGTCCGCAACGTCGGCTCCGGCCTGAAATACCCCTACAATCCGTTCTACGGCGAATTCAGCCCGCGCGCCTCGCTGGCCTGGAACCCGCACTATAGCGATGGCCTCCTAGGCAAGCTGCTGGGCAACGGCAAGACGGTCATCCGCGGCGGCTACGGCCGCATTTACGGCCGGCTGAACGGCGTCGATCTGGTGCTGGTGCCGCTGCTCGGGCCGGGCCTCCTGCAGGGCGTCACCTGCACCAACCCGATCAGCAGCGGAACCTGCGCCGGCAGCGGCGCGGCCGATCCCACGAACGCCTTTCGCATCGGCACCGACGGCATGAAGGCTCCGCTCGGCGTCGGCGCCCCCACGCTCGGCCAGCCGTACTTCCCCGGCGTGAACACCAATCCGGAAACGGTCGATCCCGACGCGCTCGACCCGCACTTCCGCCCCGACCGCACGGACAATTTCACGCTGACCATCCAGCGCGAGATCAGCTCCAAGATGTCGATCGAGGTCGGCTACATCGGCAAGATTCTGCGCAATGAGTACATGCTGGTCAACCTGGATTCGGTGCCGTACATGACCACGCTCGGCGGCCAGTCCTTCGCGCAGGCCTACGGCGCGATGTACCAGCAGATGGTGTTCAACGGCGTCGCTCCCGCGGCGGTCAACGCCCAGCCCTTCATCGAGGCCGTGCTGGGCGGCGCGGGGAGCTCCTATTGCCAGGGCTTCTCCAACTGCACCGCGGCGCTGGCGTCCAAGAACACCAACCTGATCCGCGAAACCGCCGTGGCGGATCTGTGGAACGCCATGTCCAAAACCCCGGGCTGGACGCTCGGCCGCACGGTGTTCTCGCAGCCGGGCACGGCCATCGGCGCGCAGAGCACTTCGATCGGCATGAACACCAGCCTCGGCTGGGGCAATTACAACGGCGCGTTCGTCACCTTCCGGACCAACGATTGGCATGGCATGACGACCATCAGCAACTTCACCTGGGGCCGCAGCCTGGGCACGTCGCAGCTCGCGCAGTACAACAGCTCGTCGACGCCGCTCGATCTGTTCAACCTGCACGACAGCTACGGTCCGCAAAACTTCGATATCAAGTTCCTCTACAACTTCTCGATGTACTACCAGCCGCCGGTCTTCCGCGGACAGCACGGAGTCCTCGGGCACGTGCTGGGCGGCTGGACGATCTCGCCGATCTTCACGGCGCAGAGCGGCAGCGGCACCTCAGTCGGGTACAGCGAGGGGAACTGCACCGGTTGCGAGGCATTCGGCGAGGTAACGGTGCCGGGTACGAGCGCCGTCGGCTCGACCTCGGAAGAAGCCGTGGGGTTCGGCCCTTACACCGGCACGACCTCGGCCAAATACGGCATCTCCGGCGGCACCGGCACCAACATCTGGCAGGGAACGCAAAGTGTCGGGACGAAGACCTCCACACCGTACCTCCAGATGTTCAGCAACCCGGCCGCGGTTTACGGTGAATTCCGGCCATGCGTACTGGGTTTCGATACGAGCTGCGGCGGGTATTACAACCTCCGCGGCCTGCCGACCTGGAACGTCGACGTGAACCTGATCAAGGATATCGGCATCCACCGGGAACAGACGGGAGCGACGCTGTACATCGCGATCACCAACGTGCTGAATCACTTCCAGCCGGGCAATCCGAGCCTGAGCCTGACCAGCCCCACCACGTTCGGAGAAATCACCACTCAGGCCAACACGCCACGTAACATGGAGTTCGGCATCCGGGTCCATTTCTGAGGTCCACCAGTCCACCTCCTGCCGGGCTCCCCATCCGGGGGCCCGGCCCTTTTTTTTCTTGACAAAACCATCCTTCCGGTTGGATAATCCACCCAATATTGTGTTTCGCTGCTTGCTGAGTTAGGGGCAGAAGCAATTCAAAATTTGGAAATTCCAACCGAAGAGAGGGATACCTATGTATCGCTGCCTCCGGCTGTTGCCGTCAGGCGTTTCTCGCCACTTCTTCGGGCTGGCCGCCACGCTGGGATTCGTCCTGGCGCTGGCCACGCAACCAGCCTGGTCCCAGGTCACCGCATCCGGCTCCGTGGTCGGTCAGGTCGTCGATCAGTCGAACGCCGCCATTCCCGGCGCAGAGGTCAAGCTGCTCGATGAATCGACCAACAGCGTGCAGACTGCCACGACCAACGATGCCGGCCGCTACGTGTTCATTAACGTCGCGCCGGGAACCTACGATATTACGGTCTCGAAGGACGGTTTCACCACGTTCAAGGTGAACCGGCAGCAGGTGCAGGTCGGCGTCACGCTCACGATCAACGCCACGCTGAACATCGGCGCCACCGCCACTACGGTCGAAGTCTCGGCTTCGGCGGGTTCCGAGCTGCAAACCATGAACGCCACCGTGGGCCAGACGATCACCGGCCTGCAACTGCAGTCGCTGCCGACGCTCGGCCGCGACGCCAATTCGTTCTACACGCTGCAGCCGGGCGTGCTGCCCACCGGCCAGGTGGCCGGCGCGGTGGCCGATCAGAATATGTACCAGTTGGACGGCGGCAACAACTCGTCCGATATGGACGGCAACAACGCCGTCTACACGAATTCGAGCGGCAGCACCGCCGGCGGCACCGGCGGCACGCCCTCGGGCGTAATGCCCACGCCCATCGAGTCGATCGAGGAATTCCGCGTCGGCACCAATAACCAGACGGCCGATTTCAACGGCGCGGCCGGCGGCCAGGTCGCCATGGTGACCAAGCGCGGCACCAACCAGTGGCACGGGGCTCTCTACGAGTATTACTTCTCGACCAACGTGGGCGCGGCCAACCAGTGGAAGAACAACCACACCCTGGTCAATGGACAGGCGACGCCCGTGCCCATCAGCCACCAGAACCGCTTCGGCGGGGCGCTCGGCGGCCAGCTCATCCCCAAGCGCGTTCTCGGCGGCAAGACCTACTTCTTCTTCAACTATGAAGGCCGCCGCTACCCGCAGGTGGCGACCATCGAGCGCCTGACGCCGACGCCTCTGATGCGCCTGGGCGTCATCCAGGTGCAGAACTCGGCGGGGCAGTACGTGGCGTACAATCTCAACTCCACGCCCGTCACCTACAACGGCGTGACCTACAACCCGGCGGCCTGCCCGTCGGGAGGCTGCGACCCGCGCGGGCTCGGCCTGAACCCGATCGTCTCCCAGATCTGGAACAAGCAGATGCCGTTGCCCAACGATCCGCAGGCCGGCGATCTGTACAACACGCAGGGGTACCTCGGCACCGTGCCGCTGCCCCTCAGCTCCAACATTTACGTGGGCCGCATCGATCACGATTTTGGCGAGAAGAACCGCTTCTTCGTCAGCTACCGCGATTACAAGCTGACGCAGCTTTCGAGCGTCCAGACGGATTTCGGCGGCGTGCTGCCCGGCGATACCCTCGGCCAGTATTCGGCCAAGGCGATCCGCCCGCAGCAGCCCTCCTACTGGATCGCCGGTTTGACGTCGAACCTCACCCCAAGCATCACCAACGACTTCCGCTTCAACTACCTGCGCAACTTCTGGCAGTGGAGCACGTCGGCCGCGCCGCCGCAGCTCCCCGGCCTGGGTGGCGCGCTCGAAATCAACTCGGACAACTCCAACGCGCTGATCCCGTATAATGTCGACGCGCAGGACGCGCGCCAGCGCTTCTGGGACGGCCAGGATAAGTCGATCAAGGACGACCTGACCGCGCTCAAGGGCAACCACCTGTTCCAGTTCGGCGGCTACTACCAGCGCGATTACGACTATCACCTGCGCAACGATAACGGCGTCGGCATCATGAATTCGCCGGTTTACCAGATCAACTCCGGTTCCGGCATCACGCTGCCCACGCAGTTCATCCCCGCGGGCGTCGCTTCCAACCAGATCACCACCTACAACACCTTGTACGATGATGTGCTCGGCATCGTCTCGCAGCCGCAGAACCTCTTCACGCGCGCCGGCCAGAACCTGGCGCTGCAGCCGGCCGGCTCCTTCATGTACGACCAGAGCATTATCCCGTATTACAGCGCGTACTACAGCGACACCTGGCACATGAAGCCGACCTTCACCCTGACCTACGGCATGAGCTACCAGATCGAAATGCCGCCGTATGAAATCAACGGCAAGCAGGTGCAGCTCGTCGACCAGTCGGGCAATCCGATCAGCATCGATAGTTACCTGCAGGCCCGGCAACGGGCGGCGCTCGCCGGCCAGACCTCGAGCCCAACTTACAATCCGGTCGTCGGCTTCGAGACGGTGCGCAATGTCGGCACCGGCAACAAGTACCCGTTCAATCCGTTCTACGGCGGTTTCAGCCCGCGCGCCGCGGTGGCGTGGAATCCGAGCGCCGATAGCGGCCTGCTTGGTAAGCTGATCGGCCACAACAAGACCGTCATCCGCGGCGGCTACAGCCGTATCTACGGCCGCCTGAACGGCGTCAACCTGGTGCTGGTGCCCCTGCTCGGCACCGGCCTCGGCCAGGCCGTTTCGTGCATCGGCGCGGTGCGCACCCCGGTCAATGGCAACTCGTGCCTTGGGCCGGGCGGCGCCGATCCCAATACGGCCTTCCGCATCGGCACGGACGGCATGGCCGCTCCCCTGCCGGCGCTCTCGCAGAACCTGATCCAGCCGTACTATCCGGGCGGCACGAACGCGGCGGCCGGCGACGGCTCGGGTCTCGATCCAAACCTGAGGCCCAACCGCTCCGACCAGTTCGACCTGACCGTTCAGCGCGAGCTTTCGAGCCACCTGAGCATGGAAATCGGCTACATCGGCCGCATCCTGCGCAACGAGTTCCAGGAAACCAATATCGATGCGGTGCCGTTCATGACCACCCTCAACGGCCAGAGCTTCGCCCAGGCTTTCGCGGCGACCTACTGGCAGCTATGGGCAGGCGCGAACCCGGCCAACATCCCGGCCCAGCCGTTCTTCGAAGCGGCCTTCGGCGGCAACTGCCCGGGCTTCGCAAGCTGCACCGCGATGATTGCGACGCAGCAGAAGTCCAACATCACGACCACGCGCGTCTACGATATGTGGTCGGCCATGAGCAAGCTTTCGAACTGGACGCTCGGCCGCACCATGCCGAGCGCGGCGCTGAACGGCGGCCAGGCACAGATCTCCTCGTTCGAGCTGATCAACAGCACCGGCTGGTCGAACTATAACGGCGCGTTCTTCTCGTTCAAGTTCCGCGACTGGCACGGGCTGACGGCGGTTTCCAACTTCACCTGGAACCGTTCGCTCGGCACCGGCGCTTACACGCAGTCCACCAGTTCCTACACGGCGCTGAACCCGTGGGACCTGCACTCCATGTACGGTCCTCAGCCGTTCGATATCCGCTTCGTCTACAATCTGACGATGTACTGGAGCACCAGCACAGTTTTCAAGGGCAACGGACTGCTGCACCACGTGCTGGGTGGATGGAATATCTCGCCGCTGTTCACGGCGCAGAGCGGCGTACCGCTCGCCGTCAGCATCAGCGGCGGCGCCAACACGAACTGCCAATCGTTTGGCGAAATCAATTGCAGCTCGGGCAACACCAACGGGCATGAAAACGCTCCGCTGGTGGTTCCGTTCACGGGCGGCAATTCGGCCAACTACAACGTAACCGTCGCGAGCGGCGCCGGCGTCAACGGCAACGCGTCCAAGGGCGGCTCCGGGATCAACATGTTCGCCGATCCCAATGCCATCTACGGCGAGTTCCGCCGCCTGATCCTCGGCTACGATACCAGCGGCGGCGGCAACGGCAATCTCCGCGGCTTCCCGACGTGGAACGTGGATGCCCAGATTACGAAAGACTTCAGCTTCAAGGAGCGCTACGGCGCCACCTTCAGCGTTCAGATCACGAACGTGCTGAACCACTTCCAGCCGTCCAATCCCACGCTGAACCTGGACAGCCCGGCGACCTTCGGTGTCATCACGAACCAGTCGAATACGCCGCGCCAAATGGAGTTCGGCCTGAGGCTGCACTTCTAACCTCAGCTAACCAGCGATCCATCTCCTGCCGGGCTCCTTCGGGAGCCCGGTTTTTTTTTCCGCTAGCGCTGCACGCGGCCCGATCCCCCGCCCTTCAGAGCGCTTTGGCTTCCTGCGCCGTGGAGCGGCTAATCAAACCCAGCACGAAGGCCGTCGCCTTCGCTGCCGGCGCGCTCCGGGCTTCGTGGGGGGCGCGGGTTTTACGCGCGGATGCCGCCGCCCAGGCCTGCCGCTGCACGCGCCCGATCCCCCGCCCTTCAACAGCGCGTTCATTTCCTCCGCCGCTACTCCCTCAGGCAGCTCGCCGTAACGCGCGAACGCCGGCCCTCGGCGAAGGCGTCGCCTCCGGCGCGCTCCGGAGCGCGGGTTTCATTCGCGGATGGCTCCGCCCAGCCTACCTCTGCACGCGCCCCGATCCCCCGCCCTTCAGCAGCGCGTTCACTTCCTCCACCGTGACCCGGTTGAAATCGCCCGGCACCGAGTGCTTCAGACAGCTCGCCGCCACCGCGAACTCCAGCGCCTCCTGGTGCGTCTTCAGATTCAGGAGGCCGTAAATCAAACCCGCGGCGAAGCTGTCGCCGCCGCCGACGCGGTCCACAATATGGGTGATCTCGTAGCGGCGGCTGGTGAGGAATTGCTGCCGGTCGTTCAGGCATGCCGCCCAGCCGTTGTGCGACGCGCTGTGCGATTCCCGCAGGGTGATGGCAATCGCGCGGAGCTGCGGGAAGTCCGCGAGCACGCGGGCCGTCAGCTTCTCGTATTGCGCGCGGTCGAGCGCGCCGGCTTCCACATCGACCTCCGCCTGGATGCCGAGCGACATCTGCACGTCCTCCTCATTGGCGATCGCGATATCGACCGACCGTACCAGCTCTCGCATGACGTCGGCCGCGGGCTTGCCCCACTTCCACAGGTTCTTGCGGTAATTGAGGTCGCAGGAGACGGTCAGCCCCTGCTCCTTGGCGCACCGCACGGCTTCGAGCGCGAGATCCGCGGCGGATGCGCTGATCGCCGGCGTGATGCCGGTGATGTGGAACCAGCCGGCGCCCGCGAGCGCGTCGCCCCAGGCGATCGCGCCCGGCTTCGCGAGTGCGATGGCGCTGCCTTCGCGATCGTAGACCACCTTGGATGGGCGCTGGTTGGCGCCGGCTTCCAGGTAGTAGATGCCGAGCCGTCCTTTGCCCCGCGCGATGCGCGAGGTGTCCACGCCGAAGCGGCGCAACTCGGCGACGCAGGCATCGGCAATCGGATTCGCCGCCGGCAGCACCGTGACGAACGCCGCCGGCATGCCGAACTGCGCGAGCGCCACCGCCACATTGGCCTCGCCGCCGCCGAATGTCGCGACGAATTGCGGCGTCTGCAGGAATCGTTCCAGGCCGGGCGGCGCGAGCCGTAGCATGATCTCACCGAAAGTGACAATCGTCTGCATAGAAACGTTAGCTTAACGTGATTCGGCGCGGTGATTTGCCGGACAAACCGAAGAATTTACCGCACGCGGCAGCACCTTTTTTCATCACCATTCGGGCCCGCCGCCGCCAGGCTTTGTACCTCCTGCCGCAAAGCGCTCAAAACAGACAAGTGGCACCCTGTGTGCTTTCTCCGGGGCCTGTTACCAGCGCCATTTCGACATATCCAATCCGAAAGGACCAAGACAAGAATATGCGAAAAGCAATGACCGTATGCGCCATGTTGGGAGCCTTCGCCGCTCTGGGTCTCGCGGAGACCTGGACCGGAACGCTAGTAGATGCCACCTGCTACGAGAAGAACAAGGATGCCGCTGCATGCGGCGCGAAAGTCGAAAGCACTGCCTTCCTGCTCACCTCCGGGGACAAGATCTACAAGCTCGACGAGGCCAGTAATCAGAGGGCTCTCCAGGCGATGAAGAGCCGCGCCGATCGCGCCAACAATCCGGACGCGACCAAGGCGGAGCCCGTCAACGCCAAGATCACGGGCGAGTTGAAGGGCGAGCACATCCACGCGGAAACGATCGAGATCCAGCAGTAACGGACCGCCTCCGTCCGGGCATGGTGCAGGCTTAACGCCTGCGCGCCGGCCATCGGCCCGCGCCACCGCCCGTGCCCGGACGATTTCGTCTTAACTTTTCTTTATTTAATTTCTGTGGAAAATTGCTAATCCAAACGGGTGGGTCGCTCGTCTATATGGATAAGCAGGCAGCTATGACGACGACCCAGACTTCCAAGCTGACCGAATTGCGGTCAAAAACGGACCGCGAGCTTTACCTACTGGTGATGCGCCGGCTGGATCGCGCCCCCGGTGCGCGCGCCCGTGAGGAAGCACGCCGGTTTCTGCCGTATCTTTCGCCTGCCGACCGGCGGCGCATCGAGCGCCGGCTGCAGGATCTGGATGCCGGGGTCGAAGCTCCCGCTCCGCTGCGCGCGGCCTGCTGCGGCTAAGCTGCGCCGCTCCTCCTCCGCCACTGGCATTTCCGCGGCCTTCCGTTGGATCATAGATTGCATGATCAGCCGCCTGCGACCTGCATGCATTGCCGTTGTGTGCCTGGCGGCGTCCGGCAGCGGATTCCTTCGCGCCGCGGATAAATGCGTGATTCGCGGGCGCGTGCTGAGTGCCGCCACCGGCGCGCCGCTCAAAAAGGCCGCGGTATGGGTGGAAGCCTTTTCGCCTACGCGAGGTGTGAACGGGACGCCCGCTGTGTCGGGCCCGGCCACGGTCACCGATGCCGAGGGCCGCTTCACGCTGGACAATATCGACCCTGGAAGCTACCTGCTTTCCGCGCGCCGCACCGGGTATCTCGACCAGGGCTTCGGCGCTCCAGAGCCCGAGGTGGTCGGCCCGCCGGTGAAGCTCGCGCCCGGCGATACGCTCGGCGATGTGACCCTCAAGCTCACGCCGCAATCGCTGCTTTACGGAAAAGTCATCGACGAAGACGGCGACCCGGTGCCGGACGCTGAAGTCATGGTCTACAAGCTGTCCTACGCAGGCGGACGGAAGCAGTTCGCCAACGTCACCAATACGGTCTCGCAGGCGGACGGCAGCTTGATCGTCGGCAACCTGCGGCCGGGGCGCTATTTTTTAAGCGCGTTCATCCGGCGCGGCGAGCAAGACCCGGACGCGCGCGAAGTCTACGTGCCCACGTATTATCCGAGCACGGCGGATGCGGCCGAGGCCGCGCCGATCGACGTGAACGCCGGGGCGGAAGTACGCGGCCTCGCCATTCGACTGCGCAAGAGCCGCGTGTTCCATATCCGCGGGAAGGTGGCGGCCGGCAGCCCCGATGTGCCGCTCCCGCCAGTGAGCCTCAAGCTGGTTCCGCGGGAGCCATCGCTGGTCGAGCCGGAGAACATCGGCGCCACCACCGGCCGCGATGGCCGCTTCGAATTCGACGGCGTGCTCCCGGGCAGCTACCGGATTCAAACCGACCGCTCCGAGGCGGTCCTGCTGGATGGGCCGCCGGCCGGCGGGGCGCTGTTCGGGCGAGCCATCGTCGGGGTCGGCGACAGCGACGTAGAAGAGGTGACCGTGCTGTTGAGCAAGGGCGCCGAACTCGCCGGCACGATTGCGGGGGCGGCGCCGAATCCCAAGCCGCCTACAGTCGCGCTGATGGCCGCCTGGGGGCCGCTCTACGCGAAAGCGGACGCGCAAGGCGGATTCCGCTTCCATGACGTCCCGCCCGATCGCTACGAGCTCGCCGTCAGCGGCATGCCCGAAGGCGCCTACATCAAGTCCGTGACCTTCGGCGGACAGGACGTGACCAACCAGAACCTCGACCTCACCAGCGGCGCGGGCGGCCGGCTCGAAATCACGCTGGCCTCCGATGGCGGCGAAGTGAACGGCATCGCGCGCAACGCCAAGGGCGATCCGCTGCCGGGCGCGCTGGTGCAGATCTGGCCCGAAGGCGGCGAAACGGCCCGCTCCGTCAAGGCCGATGAAACCGGCGCCTTCCGCTTCCACAGCCTCCCGCCCGCCGCGTACCGCGTCGCCGCGTGGGAGGATCTCGAGGACGACCTCGCCGCCTACCCCGCCTTCCGCGCCCGCTTCCAGGCGCAGACAACGGCCGTCGAGATCGCGCCGAAGGCCCGCGAGCGCCTCGAACTCACCGCCATTTCGCGCGCTGCAGCGGCGGCTGAAGCTGCCAAACTGAACTGATTTCCAACCGGCCGCGGCTCAAAATGAGCCGTTTGGCAAAAATTCCCCGTTAAGAATCAAGCAGATAGAGATTCAGGCGGCTCATTTTGCGCCGAGGCCGGGAAAAAGCCGGTCCGGAATTGCCTCGGCGCCTCCGCGTCCCGGCGGTTCATTTAGCGGTGAATTGACCAGCGGCTGCCGGACTATAAGCCGGTTTCTGTACCCTTGCGGGCGGTAGTCATTCCTCTGGGCCGGATATTGCTATCCGGCTCTAGCGACCTACCCGGAAGTAGTAGCGGGACGGGCCGTCCCTCCTCCCCTATTTGGTCTTGCTCCGCGTGGGGTTTACCCTGCCACCCGGATTGCTCCGGGCGCGGTGCGCTCTTACCGCACCATTTCACCCTTACCCCTTGCGGGGCGGTATCTTTTCTGTGGCACTTTCCGTAGCCCGTTGCCGGACCCCCGGCCGTTAGCCGGCACGCTGCCCTGTGGAGACCGGACTTTCCTCCCCCGCGAACGGGAGCGACTACCCGTCCGGCAGCCAGCTTCATTTTCGCACGAACGCGTGGTGCAATGTACTACTCCGCACCCGCCACCCCATCATAAGCCGCAGAAAGGATGGCAGATAACGGAAGTTTTTGGTGTATCCTAGTGTTAATTGCGCGGTACGTATCGGGCCGCTCGTTGCCCGGAAAGGCACCGCAAAGCACACGCGCCGCAGGACAGGCGCCGCGAACCGTATCGGTGAAGTTTCGGTTTTCCAGCACATGTGGAGCACGTTGAGGAGAGTACGAAAACATGAAAAAAGTAGCAGCGATAGGTGCGCTCGGGCTCTTGGCTTCCGCCCTGTTTGCGCAGGGGCTGAACACGGGCGGACAGACTAAAGACGATTGGGAGGAGATCAATTTCGAGTTCAATTCCGCCATTCTGTCGGACGGCTACCCCAGCCTGTTGCGCCTCGCAGATCTGCTGAAGGAACATCCCGATTACCGCGTACAGGTAACGGGGAACACGGACTACGTCGGGTCGGCCAGGTATAACGACCGGCTGGCTCTGCAGCGAGCCGAAGCAGTCAAGGCATTCCTGGTGCATTACGGCGCCGCAGCCAGCCAGATTACGACGAGCGGCGAAGGCAAGAGCGCCCCCGAGGTTTCCAATTCGACCAAGGAAGGGCGTTTCATGAACCGGCGCGTGGTCATCAAGGTGACCAACGCCAGCGGGCAGCTCATCAAGGAGGGCGGCATTAGCGACGTCCTCAAGAGCCTCCAGGATTTTATGAAGCAGCAGCAGGAGTGCTGCGCGCAGATTCTGAAGCGGCTCGATAAGCTCGACGACATTCTGGCCGAGCTGAAGAATCTCAGGGGCGAAAACGACAAGCTGCAATCGGAGCTGAACGACCTCCGCAACCAGCACAACGCGCTGCGCGAGCAGGTGGCCGGCCTTCCCAAGCCCCTCAGCGCGGAGCAGACGCAGAATATCGCACATACGGAGGCGATCGGCGCCGTGGATGAGGCCCAGCGCCGCAACAAGAAGTTCTCCAACATCGGGATCGACATGGGCCCCACGTTCGGCGAGCCCCGCTCCGGCGATTTCACCCTCCAGGCTCACGGCCAGTTCTTCTCGCCGTTCGGCGGCGACGGCCAGCGGGCGGTGCAGGCCCAGGGCGAGTTCCTCTACTACCCGGACCGCAAGGAAGGACAGTTCGATATCGGTCTCGTCAACCGCTGGAAGTCCATCCAGGCCGGCGCCTTCGGCAGCTTCAAGTTCCTGGAGCTGAAGCAGTACCAGAACGGCGGCTCGCTGGCCCAGGCGGACCTGCTGGTCGACTACATCTTCAAGCGGGGGCGCATCGGCGCGTTCCTGACCCGCGGCTTCAAGAACTACGCCATCCTCAACAGCGTCACGCTGGCGCCAGGAGCGTACCTCCAGACCTTCGCCCGCGTGGTCAACCAGCAGGGCGTGGACTTCCTGGTGGGAGCCTGGGGCAACGCCTACATTTCGGGTAATGCGGCTTATCTGCAGCTCCGCGAGACCCGCGATGCGCGGCCGGGCGGCGAAATCAAGCTGACCCAGCCTCTCAACGAGCACTTCTCCCTGACCGCGGCGGCGCGTTACAACACCAGCCTGGTGGCTCCCGCGGGCAGCGGCGAGGTGGTGTTCGGCGTCGAGATGGGGAACTACATCCATCCCTCGGATTACGCCAAGATCACCACGCCGGTGCCGATGGATGTGCCGCGCATCCGCTACGAAATCGGCACGCGGCGCGTCGGCGCCAGCCCGCCGGTGGCGGACGCGGGTCCGAACCAGCTCGGCATTTCGCCCGGCGTGGTCACGCTCAACGGCTGCAATTCGTACGACCCGCTCAACGAGCCCCTCACCTTTATGTGGCAGCAGGTGGCGGGCCCGGCGGTCACGCTCTCGAATCCGAATATCTGCAACCCGACGTTCACCGCCGCGGCCGGCCAGTCCTACAGCTTCCGGCTGACGGTAAGGAACACGGATAACCTGAGCAGCACCGCGACCACCACGGTTTCGACCGTGTCGCCGTCGCAGGTCCAGATCACCTCGTTCACGGCGAACCCGGCCACCATCACCGCGGGCCAGTGCTCGACGCTGAGCTGGCAGGTTTCCAACGCGACCTCCGTGGCGATCGCGCCGGGCATCGGCAACGTCGACGCGCGCACGGGATCGGTTTCGGTGTGCCCGACCTCGACCACCACGTACACCCTGACCGCGACCAACGCCAACGGCAGCACGACCGCGACACAGGTCGTGACGGTCGGCGCGTCCGCCGGCCCGCAGATCGTGCGGTTCGAGGCGAGCCCGGTCACCATTCAGCCTGGCCAGTCGAGCACGCTGAGCTGGGCCACCAACGGTGCGTCCACGGTCACCATCAGCCCGAACGTCGGCAACGTTCCGGTGAACGGCAGCGTCACCGTGACGCCGGCTTCGACGACGACCTACACCCTGACGGCCACGAGCTCGGACGGCAAGAGCGTCACCTCGCCGGTAACCGTGATCGTGGCGGCCGGACAGATCCCGCAGGTCGTGGCCTTCACGGCCAACCCGGCGGCGATCAATGCCGGCCAGTCCACCAAGCTGTGCTGGCAGGTGACCAACGCCACCAACATCAGCATCACTCCGGGCGTCGGCTCGGGTCTGAACGCGAACGATTGCGCGACCGTCAGCCCGAGCGCGACGACCACCTACACCCTGACAGCCACCAACGCCAGCGGCCAGATCCAGGCCAACGTGACGGTGACGGTCGGGACCACGCAAATCCTCTCGTTCACGGCCGACCCGCCGTACTCGCTGAAGAACGGCTCGCCGGTTACGCTGTCGTGGACGACGAGCAACGCCACTTCCGTCGTAATCGTCGGCCAGGGCGTGCAGCCGCAGACGCTGCCGGCGAACGGCTCGACGGTGGTGAATCCGGAAGTGACCACGGCGTACACGCTCACCGCCTATGGCCCAGGAGGCCAGACGGTCAGCGTCACCATATCGGTGGTTGTGAGGTAACCGGTTGGGCAGGCCCATGGCCTGCCCCATCGAAACCATCGAAGCTCCCAGGGGCAGCCGGCAACGGCTGCCCCTTTTTTCTTTTGCGGTGCGCCGGGCGTGTTGCTATAAATTGGGCATGGCCCGGACCGGCGCACCTCTGATCGACGTCCTCAGGCGGGCGCCGCTGTTTGCGGCGCTGTCGCCCGCGGAATTGGAAGCGCTTGCCAGGCGCGCCGCCAGCCGGTCCTATGAGACCGGCGAGACGCTGTTCTCGGAGGGCGAGCCGTGCTCGGGATTGTACGTGGTGGCGAGCGGCCGGGTGCGCATCTTCAAAACATCGCCGAGCGGCCGCGAGCAGGTGCTGGCCATCGAAAGCGCCGGCAGCTCTGTGGCGGAACTGCCCGTGTTCGATGGCGGCCCGTACCCGGCTTCAGCGGCCGCGATCGAGCCATCGGAGCTGGTGTTTCTTTCACGGAAGGACTTCCAGAGCTTTTGCCTTGAGCACCCGGAGGTGGGCCTGAAGGTCTTGCAGGTGGTCGGAGCCCGTTTGCGGCGGCTGGTGGGCATCATCGAAGAGCTGTCCTTCACCACCGTGCGCCATCGCCTGATTTCCTGGATTCTGCGGCGGTCCCGTACCCACGGCACGACATTCACGCTCGGCGCAAGCCAGCAGGAACTGGCGGCCGAAATCGGCACCGTCCGCGAGCTGGTTTCGAGGAACCTCACCCGGTTACAGGCTCAAGGGTTCATCGCGGTCGACGGCCGGGAGCTCACGGTGCTCGATGCAGCGGGCCTTGAGACCGAACTGGCATCGGTCGTTTAGCGCGTGTGACAGAAGTCATTGGCCGGCGGAAGTGACGCCATTAGGCTCGTATCAGAGGCCAAAATGACACTGGAAACCGGCAAAACCGTCCGCGAAATCGCCATCTCCCATCCCGCCACCGTGAGAGTTTTCGAGTCGCTCGGCATCGACTACTGCTGCGGCGGAAAGAGACCGCTGGAGGAGGCGTGCCAACGCGCCAACGTTCCTCTGGAAGAAGCGCTGCGTCTGCTGGCTCAAGCCCAGGAGGAACCGGCGCCGGAGCGCGCCTGGACCGGGACCGGACTCGGCGAGCTGGCCGCGCACATCGTCGACAGGCATCACGGCTATGTCCGGCGCGAGGCGGCGCGATTGATCCCGATGCTCGAAAAGGTCGTCTCCAAGCACGGCCCCGCGCACCCGGAGCTGCAGCAGATCCAGGAGCTCTTCGGGGCGATGGTACAGGAGCTGTTCGCGCACATGATGAAGGAAGAGCATGTGCTCTTTCCCTGCCTGGTCCAGATGGAGACGGCGGTTCGGGAAGGCAACGCACCGCCGCGGGCGATGTTCGGTTCCATCGAAATGCCGATCAGCCGCATGCTCGCGGAGCACGACGATGCCGGCGACCTGGCGAAGCGCATCCGGACGGCAGCATCGGACTTCCATCCGCCCGAGAGCGCCTGCCCGACGTATCGCGCGCTCTATCAGGGGCTGGACGAATTCGAGCGCGATCTTCACCAGCACGTACACCTCGAAAACAACATCCTTTTCCCGCGCGCCCTGGAGATGGAGCGCCAAGGGACCGCCAATGTCCGGCAATAGCCGTCCGATCGCGAATACGATTCCGGTCGTGCCGGGGCAGAGCGCGGAACGGGAGCTGCGGCTGCAGCGGGCGCTGATCGGTTACATCGTTGCGGGCCTGTTTTTCATGCTGCTGCCGGGGACGTTCCTCGGCGTGTGGAACCTGATTTCGATCAGCAGCCGCCATGCGCTGGAGACGCTCTCGCCCGGCTGGCTCCAGGCCCATGGGCACGCGCAGATTTTCGGCTGGATTGGCACGTTCGTCATCGGAATCGGGTTCTATTCCCTGTCGAAAATGGGCCGCCTGCCCGCGTTTGCGGTTTCCCGCGCGTGGGCCGCCCTGGTGCTGTGGACGGCGGGCGTCGCGTTGCGCTGGGCGGCCGGTGTTGTCGAGTGGCACTGGCGGGTGCTTCTGCCCGTGGGGGCGCTCCTCGAACTCGCCGGATTTCTGATCTTCTTCCGGACGGTGTCGGGGCACCGCCCCGGCGCGGATCGCGCGGGCCAGAAACGCGAGCCATGGATGCTGCTCGTCATGGCATCCACGGCCGGATTCCTGGCATCGCTGGTTCTGAATGCTTACGCCGCATTTCGCATGGCATGGGAGGGCGGCCAGGCCGCCCTCCCGCACGTGTTCGACCAGCGATTGGTCGCGCTCGAAGTCTGGTGCTTCCTGATTCCGGCGATCTGGGGATTCAACGCGCGATGGCTGCCGGTATTTCTCGGACTTCCGGCGCCGAATGGACGGTTCCTGTTGACGGCTTTGGCCGTCGCATGGGCCGGCGTTTTCGCGATCTTTGCGGGGGCTAACCGGGTGGGCGCGTGGTTGCTGCCGGTTGCCGCGCTCGCGGCGCTGTATGCGCTGAATGTGTGGCGCAGACCTCTCCGGCCGCCTAAAATCGACGGAATTCACCGCAGTTTCCCGTTATTTATCCGCGCCGCTTACGGATGGCTGCTGGTGGGATCGGGGCTATGGCTGATCGCGGCACTCGCCGATCGTAGCGGCGGAATCTGGGGAGCGGCGCGGCACGCTTTGACCGTCGGGTATGTCTCAACGATGGTGTTCGCCATCGGACAGCGCGTGCTGCCCGCCTTCGGAGGAATGCGGCGGCTTTACAGCCCGCGGTTGATGTTCGCCTCGCTCGCGGCGTTGACGATCGGCTGTTCGCTGCGCGTCGCTTCGGAGATCCCGGCATACGAGGGGTATTCGCGCGCGGCCTGGCGCGTACTGCCGTGCTCGGCAGCGATCGAGCTGCTCGCGGTTTCGCTGTTCGCGATCAACCTGGTGGCGACCTTCCTGCGACCGCCCGCTCACCGGCAAAACGCCGCGAATTGACCCTGGCGCTATCGATTACCGCTGCGGCGCGTCTCACGTCTATGCGATACGCCCTGGCTCTGCTCGCTCTTTGTCTGCCGGCGCTGGCCCAATCGCCCGCCGGGAAGTGGATTTCCGATACCCGGTGGTTCGACCAGGACCGCTACAGCCGGCTGGAACTGGCGCTGGACGGCGAAACGCTTTCGGGCAAGCTCGGCCGCCAGACGCTGACGGGCACGTTCCGCGGCGGCGCGGTCGAGGTGAGCGTTCACCAGGGCGATGGGTCATCGATCGAACTCCATGGCCGTCTGGAAGGCGACCGCATCACCGGGACGGGCAAAGCCACGATGGGCAGCCAGAGCGTCGACCTCACGTGGGACGCCCGGCGCCTGCCACCGCCCGCCGCGCCCCGGACCCACACGTTCGAGCCCACGCAGTTCCAGCATTTCTTCTCAGCCGCGATCGAACCCGTGCTGCATCTCAACCCGGGCGATACGGTGGACACATGGTCGGTCGATGCGGGCGGCACCGATCCCAAGGGCGTGCGGCGCACCTCGGGAGGCAACCCGCTGACGGGGCCCTTCTACATCGAAGGCGCCGTTCCCGGCGACACCCTGGCCGTCCACTTCACGCGCATCCGCCTCAATCGCGACACCGCGGAGAGCGGCCGCATGATCGTTCCGAGCGCGCTGAATCCAGGCTATGCCGCGCAGCGCAAGCCCGTTCCGGATTACGACACGAACTGGAAGCTCGACCGCGCCGCCGGTTTTGCCATGCTCGCCAAGCCAACGGAGCGCATGAAGGAATACCGCTTGCCGCTGGCGCCGATGCTGGGCTGCGCCGGCGTGGCGCCCGGCGGCGGGAACCAGTATCGCTCCGGCGCGCTCGGCGATTATGGCGGCAATATGGATTACAACCAGCTCCGCGAGGGCGTGACCGTTTATCTGCCCGTCAACGTGCCGGGCGCGCTGCTGTTCGTGGGTGACGGGCACGCGGCGCAGGGCGCGGGGGAGCTGACCGGCGACGCGCTCGAAACTTCGATGGACATCGAGTTCACCGTGGAGCTCGAGGCCGGCTCGGCGCCTCCGGGGCCGAGATTCGAGAACGGCGAATTCCTGATGGCCAGCGGCATCGCGGGAAGCCTGGATGATGCCTTTCGCGGCGCTACGACTAACCTCGCGCGCTGGCTCGAGGGGAAATATGGCTTAAATGCTGCGGAGGTCTCCTCCGTGTTGGGCACCGCTGTGATCTATGACGTGGCAGAAGTGGTCGATGGGTCGCTGCACGTGGTGGCACGGATTCCGAAGAGCGCGCTCGCGGGCTTTCGCCCGGTACAGCTCTAAGCGGTCATTCCCGAGCGCGCTACACGGTGCATGTCCCTATGGGTGCGGTATGCCGCGGTGCGGCGCTCGCGCTCGGCGCGGGTTTCCCGCACCACGATGGCCAGCGCTTCGGCGAGTTCGATCTCCTGATTGATGGCCGCGCTCTGCAATCTGCTGAGCGCCTCGATATGCCGTTGGGTGGCGTGCCTGACGGCATCTAGCAAATCCGAGCACGTGGCACATCCGTCGAAGCCGGGCAATCGGTTAATCTCCTGTGCCCCATTCTACACCTGTAACGCTGATGAGTTTTGCACGGAATCGCACGGAGGCCAGAAAATATACACTAAGGCCAGCTATATTGTCTGAAAGATAGCTATGGAGCGCCGGGGCTGAGCGAGGCGGCGGCTCAAAAGCTGAGCCGCGCCCCCAATTCGATGCTGCGCGCCTGGTTCTGCTGTGACGGCGTGACCCGGCCGAAGGTGGAACTGCCCGGGTTGGTGTCCGGCGCTGCGAAGCGCGGATGATTCAACGCGTTAAACGCATCGAAACGCAACTGCAACCGCATCCGCTCGACGATCTGGAAATTTTTGCGGAGCCCGATATCGGCGTTGTTGACGCGGCTCGCCCGCACATCCCCCCAGCGGGTGGGGCTGGTCTGGACGTAGTTGGCGAAGTCCTGATAGACGCCGTTCTTGATGGTGTCGCCCGGCTGCGGGACGTAGTTGTAGCCGGGCATGCTCTGGATGCCGGTCCACCACGGATAGGCCGCGAGCTGTGCGGTCGTGGTGTTGGCGTTGGGGAACGGGTAGAAGCAGCTCGTATCGAACCACTCGTTGAGGGACTGCTTGCCGCCCTTCAGGGCGAAGTCGTGGCCGCAGAAGAATGATGCCGTGCTAAACACCACCGGCACGCCGGATTGGATGTTGTACGTGCCGGAGAGCTCCCAACCGCCCACCACGGCATCCGCCCATCGCGGCATGTTGCCGCCGAAGCGCTGCTTGCGCCCGACCGGGATCTGCCAGATGGGCGACACGGTCAGGTGCAGCGGGCGGTCCTCGCCGCCGAGCTTGTGCTCAACGTGGTAGCCCGCGATCTGCGGTCCCAGGAACGAGGTGTCCTCGAACAGCTTCGACCAGGTGAACGCTCCGAGGATGCTGAAGCCTTTGCTGAAGCGCCGCTCGATCTTGGCCGTGCCCGCATCGAACTGGTTCGTGCCGCTCGGTTTGTATTCGCCGATTCCACTGGAGCTGAACATCGGGTTGGGCGAGAGAAAATTGCTGAAATTGAGCGTCGAATTGCTGCCGAGCGAAGTGCCCGCGAGCGCGGGAATTCCCTTGAACGGATTGGGCACCGGCTGGTTCCACATCAGCGTCGCGACGGGCTTGCCGTTCGCGTCGAAGGTCGGGGTCTGGTATTGCTTCCAGAGGGCGAACGGCTGTTCGTTCTCGTACCAGGTGCCGAAATTCCAGATGCCGTATGTCTTATTGTGTGAGTAGCCCGCCTCGAAGAGCCAGCCCTTCAACTGATGCTGCAGGTGCAAGCTGTACTCCCAG
This sequence comes from Bryobacteraceae bacterium, assembly GCA_035293845.1. Lineage (GTDB taxonomy): Bacteria > Acidobacteriota > Terriglobia > Bryobacterales > Bryobacteraceae > DATGMB01. The sequence continues at coordinate 5,046 of DATGMB010000095.1, read as the reverse complement.
GAATACAGGCGGCCGAGGTTGGGATCGTACCACGTCGGCGAGGCCGTGGGATTGGTGAGCGCGCCGAGCGAGGAGCCGGTGGGCGGCAGAATGCCGCTGTGGAACGGCGCGGCCAGCGTGTCGTAGGGCGTGATGCCGTTGTCGGTTGAGGAGATCAGCGAGGTCGTGCGGCTGAATCCGTTCTGGCCGGCGGTGATGAAATCGGCCTGCGTGAACCGCCCGAAGCCGCCGCGAATCACGGTGTTGGCACCGAGCCGGTAGGCGAAGCCGGCCCGCGGCTGCCACTCGTGATAATCGTTGTTTACCGCGGAGCGCGGCGTGCCGTTCACGCCCGCAAACTCCTGCACACCGAGGACGCGGAACTGGCTGGCCGGCACGAGCTGCGCGAGCAACTGCACGGCCGCGTTACCGGCATTCGCCGGATTCGCCAGGATGGCCGCGTAATTCGCCTGCGCCTGGGCCGTGATCGGGTTTACCGCGGTTGGATCCCAGCGCGATACCGTGCGGTTGAAGCGCTCTACCGGCTCGTTTTCGAAGTCCCACCGCATTCCCAGGTTGATGGTGAGGCGGCTGGTGACGCGCCAATCGTCCTGGAAGAATCCGGCGGTGTAGCGCTGCGACCAGAATGCCTGTGCGTTGTTATCCACGGAGCCGCCCGAGGGCAGGCCGAGCAGGAAGGAGGCCAGCGTCGAGCCGACGCCCGTGCCGCCGCTATTGAGGTAGTTCTGCCGCGTCCAGTTGCCGTTGAAATCGAATTCCGGCTGGTGGCCGAGGCCGTTGTTGGCCTGCTGCAGCACCCAGTATTCGCCGCCGTAATGCATGGTGTGGTTGCCCTTCACCTGCGTCAGCGTGGCGCCCCACTGGTAGTAGCTGGTTCCGGTGAACGAGCCGCCGTTGTTGGTGCCGAAATTTCCCGCGATGCCTGTGATGTATGGGAACGCGGACCGCGTCAGCTCGCCCGCGAAGCTCTGCGAAAAGCCGAGCCTGGCGATGTCGAAGCCGGCGCCCGCGTCGTAATTCGGCTCCTCGTACCGGCTGACGTTGGCGTGCACGTCGAGGATTTTGGTGGGGCCGATGGTCCACACATGATCGACGCCGAGATCGCGCGCGATGCGGACGTTGTAGCCGCCGCTCGCGATATCGCTGGGGCCGAAATCGTCGCCGGTCAGCTCCGTGAGGTGGTGCCAGCGCACGGTCACGAAGCTGCGCTGCGACTGGCTCCAGTTCTGGTCGCCGCGGATCGAGAGGGCAGGAAATTTGTCCGTGCGGACGGCGGGCGGCACGTAGTTCTGGTCGTCATTGCCCGTGGGCGCGGCGGGCGTGTTCGGCATCGGCACGTAATTCAGGATGGCCTGCGCGATCGGGCTCAGGCGGCTCTTGGGAATCACGTTGCCGGGGAACAGCGTGCGATTGCCGGTGGTAGCGTCGATGGAGAGCGGGTCGTAGACCTGGATGGGGAAGCGCTGCAGCACGCCCCCGATATTCTGCGTCGTGAACGATTGGCTGAAGTCGCCGCCGCGCTCGGCGGCGTTCGGCACCGAGCGCTGGCTATCGCCGAGCGGATTGCTGTTGCGTGTGTCGTCGAAGGAGACGAAAAAGAAAGTCTTCGCTGTGCCTTTGTACAGCTTGGGAATCCAGACCGGCCCGCCGAACGTGCCGCCCCAGTTGTTGAAATGCACCGGGGCGACCGCGCCGCCGATCAGGTTCGTCTGCAGCAGATTGGCGTTGAGAATGCTGTTCTGGTTGAACTCGTAGAGCGTGCCGTGGTAGTCCTTGCCGCCGCTCTTGGTCTGCATATTGATCGTGGCGCCGGCCTGACGGCCGATCGAAGCATCGTAGGCGTTGGTTTGAACGCGGAACTCCTGCACGGAGTCCATCGGCGGAATGAACGCCACGTCGCCGCCGCTCTTCATGTCCTGCATGCCATCGAGTTGGAAGCTGTTCGAGTAGATGTTGTTGCGCCCGCCATCGGCTGTGAACTGGGAAGCCGCGTTGTACGACCACAGATGCGCGACGTTGTTGTTCTGGTCCTGGGCCGTCACTCCCGGGGACATCACGGCAAGCAGCGTCACCACGTGGGATGACGACGGCATTTCGTTGATCTCTTCCTGCGTGATCACAGTGCCGGAGGTCGCGGAGGTGGTGTCGATCAGCGGCGCGTCGGCGGATACGACCACTTCTTGCGTGGTCTGGCCGACTTCGAGGTTCGTATCGAACTGCTTGTTGTCGGCGGCCTGGAGCGTGATGCTCTCGTGCGTGATCGCCTTGAAACCGGGCGCGGAGACGGTGAACCGGTAATGGCCGGGCAGCAGGAACTCCACGATCCAAACGCCCTGCGCGTTGGTCTTCGTGTTTTGGTGGACGCCCGTATCCTCGTTGGTGACGTCGACGGACGCCGCCGGAACCAACGCACCCGTCGGGTCCAACACACGCCCGCCGATCGTGGCGCGCACTTCCTGGGCGCGGAGCGTGGACACGGACAAAAACAGGAGCAAACAGAGAACTGGAACGCTAAAGCGAGACATTGTCCGATATCGTAAGTGGCTTACAGGCGGCATGTCAACGGTATGCGCAAGGTGCCCGCCGCGATCTGCAACAATGGTGTTCCGGGCTCCATGTACCTGTTTCACCTTTTCCGGTCCTTCCTGCCCCTGCACAATCCGATCGGATTCGGGGCAGCCGATTTCGTCCTGTTTGCCTTTGCCGTGCTCCTCGCGGCGGGCGTGATCGCCCGTGCGTGGCTGGCGCCCGCGGCGCAGCGGCTGGCGCAGAGACCGGTGTGGTGCATGGCGTTTCTTTTCGGGCTGGTGGTGGTCCTGCGGCTGGCGCTGCTGCCTTTGCATCCCGTTCCCACACCGTCTGGCGCCGACGATTTCAGTTATCTGCTGCTCGGCGACACGCTGGCGCACTTCCGGCTGGCGAACCCGGTGCATCCGCTGCATCGGTTCTTCGAGACCACGTTTGTCATCCAGGAGCCGAGCTACAGCTCGATCTACGCGCTCGGACAGGGCTTTGCGCTCGCTTTGGGGCAACTCGCTTTCGGCGAGCCTTGGGCGGGAGTGCTGATCTCCATGGGCCTGCTCGCGGCCCTGGCGTACTGGATGCTGCAGGGGTGGACGCCGCCGGGCTGGGCTCTGACCGGCGGTCTGCTGGCGGTCTGCGAATTCGGGCCTCTGAACCGGTGGATGAACAACTACTGGGGCGGGGCGGTGTCCGCGATTGCCGGATGCCTGGCGTTTGGCGCTCTGCCGCGGCTACGCACGGGGCGCAGGCGGTGGGCGTACGGCATCGCGCTCGGCGCGGGGCTGGGGTTGCAGATGCTCACGCGGCCGTATGAATCGCTCTTCCTCGATCTCAGCGTGCTCCTTTATTTTGTGCCGCAGCTTCGGCGCCGCGCGGAGTGGCCGCGGCTGCTGCGGTTGGCGCTGCCCGTGGCCGTCGCTCTGGTACCGGCGGTCGCGCTGCAGCTCGCGCAAGATCAGGCGGTGACGGGCAGTTGGACCACTCTGCCCTATGCGCTCAGCCGGTACCAATATGGCGTGCCCACTACGTTTACCTTCGAGCCCAACGCAACTCCGCACCGGGCGCTGACGCAGGCGCAGCAGCTTTACTATGAGGGCCAGGCCTACGTCCATGGACCCATCGATACGCCGGGCCGCTATTTCGAGCGACTGGCAAGCCGCGCGGGATTCTATCGTTTCTTTTTTCTGACGCCGCTGCTGCTTGCGCTGCCGTTCTTCTTCGCCGGCCGATGGGGCTACGAAGACGGGTGGCTGCTGGTCACCATCGCGCTGTTCGCTTTCGGCGCCAACTTCTACCCCTACTTCTTCCCGCACTACCTGGCCGCGCTCACACCGCTGTTCCTGCTCCTGTCGGTGCGATCGCTCCAACGCCTGAGCGAATCGCGGTGGTCCGGCGGGCAGGCGGCGGCGCGGTGGCTTGTGATTCTATGCGGTGCGCACTTCGCGTTCTGGTTCTTCATTCACGCGCAGGCCGATGAATCCATGCTGCGCGCCACCGCCGCCTTCGAGACCGCCGACGGCATCAACTACGGCGATCCCGAAGGCCGCGTGGCCGTCAACCGGAAACTCGCGCAGGCGCCGGGGCGGCATCTGGTGTTTGTCCGCTATTTTTCCACGCACAACTATCACGAGTGGATCCACAATGCCGCCGATATCGACGGCGCGCGCGTCATCTGGGCGCTCGACCTCGGCCCTGGCGAGAACGAGGAACTGAAGCGCCGCTACCCGGACCGCACGGTCTGGCTGATGGAGCCGGACGCGATCCCGCCACGCCTCGCGCCTTACCCGAAGAGCCACGGCATCTTCGAGGATGTGCAGTAGGGCTACGGCCGTTCGAGCACGGCCACGAGCGACTGCCCGAACGGCGGCGGCAGAACCCTTTCGACCGCCGAGGCCACCGGCACCAGAAAGCGGTCGAACACCTCGATCTGCTGCGCGGACTGCGCTTCGAGCTTCCAGACCCGCGCATTCATCCACCAGCCGAAGAATCCGAGGAAGTTGGAGTAATGCGCTTTGCGCAGCCGCAGCCCGGCGCGCTCGGCCAGACGGGACATCGCGCCGCGGCTGTAGCGGCGGAAGTGGCCCAGGTTGCGGTCGATGGGGCCGTAGAGCGATTGAAACGCGGGCACGATGAGAACGATGGCGCCGCCGGGCCGCACCACCGCGGACATGGCGGCAAGGGCCGCGCGGTCGTCGGCGGTATGCTCGAGGACGTTGAGACACACGCAGGAATCAGGCTCGAAGCGCGCCAGATCGCGAAACTCGGGGCTGAGCACGTCGCACACGAAGGCGTGCAGGTTCCGCCGGGCCGCGTAGCGGCGCTTGAGGCGGGCGATGCAGCGGGGTTCCACGTCAACCGCGATCACCGCCTCGCGGTCGAGCAGGCTGCCGGTGAAATTTCCCACGCCGCAGCCGACCTCGAGGACACGCTGGCCCAGATCGCTGTGCACGAGACGCCGCTGCCAGGCGACGTAGTTGGCCGCGCGCGCCATGCGCTCCTGATCGGCGACGGTGTAAGCGGCGC
>DATGMB010000094.1:0-4296 GCA_035293845.1 Bryobacteraceae bacterium | reverse complement strand
CTTGCACCTTCATCATCCGCTCCGTTTCCGCTGCGGAGATCTGCTGGTTGGAAATCAGTCCCACCTTCCAGCATCGCCGCTGCTCCAAGCGGACAGATCACGTGCTACTTGAGGCGGACAGATCACATGCTACCAACAGCGGGGAACGGATTTGGCTTGTCCGGAGCGTGACGGCTAGCTACAATGAGCCGTCACAAAATGGCGAGGCGCTTGTGGAAACCACTGTTGCAGGAATCGACACTGGCAGCCAGCTGTTCGAGACCTGGATTCCGGACGGCGGCTTCGAGGTCCAGCGGCGCAAAGTGGAAGGCGCGGTGGTGGAGTGCCTGGTGCCGAAGTGGGGCCAGGATGAGGTATTCACCTCACGGCCATGCCACGAGGAGCCCTGCCTCCATCGGCTGCTGGCGGAATGCCCTGTCGATCACGTCGCGGAGTTCGCCGGACGCTACGGCCTGCTGACGTTCTCGATCCCGCGGCACCAGGTAGGCAGGAAGCTTCGTGCCGCTGAGGTGTTCCAGCCGCAGCCGCTGGCGCTCTGGCAGGATCAGATCCGGCGGCTCCGTTCGGCGGCGGACCTCTGGGACCGCATCGTCGCCGGCAAGGATGCGGACGTCCACCAGGCGCGGGCGCTGCTCGGCCGGAAGCTCACCCAAGCCAAGCGATGGCCGGCGTGCGGTTCGTCGTCACCGTCTCACCCGAGGGCAAGGACGATCAGCTCGCCATGAGCTACCAGCCCCGGCGGCTCATCGACGCCATCTGGCAGAGGTTCGGCGAAGAGATCGCCGGCATCATCACCTGCGCCCGCTGCCCGGCCCCGAAGTGCGGCCGCTGGTTCCTCCGCAGCGCCGGGCGCGAGGATCGTGAGTACTGCTGCCACGCCTGCCAGATGAGGGCGTGGCGGACGAAGGCGGGCGGTCCAAGCACGCGAGGTGGAGGGTAGTTAACTCAGCGCGCATCCGGCAGAGGAAGCTCCTCCGGCAGAGTGTGCCTCATCTTTGAGTGCGCCCGCTGCTCTGCCAGCAACCCGATTGATGCAAGGTCAGCTGGCTTCAAACGTGGTAGGAGCCATAGCCAAAACCGCTGAAACTGAGCGAGACCGATTGTAAGCATGATCGCGTCGACGTACGGAAAGTAATCCGAGCCTGCTGGGGTTTCGAACAAGCCCATCCGCGAGAACAGCGGAAGGTCCCAATCAGATAATGGCTTCGTGCGTTGTCGGCTCAGAATCCCCTTCGATGACTCCAGGTTAGTCATCCAGTGTAATTGGGATGCGACGATCGCCGGGTCGGTTGTGAGCCGAAAATCATCCCGACCTAAGCGCCGAAGGGTACCTGCCCAGGCGAAGAACAGCCGCTCATATTCGGTCCAGGGATTGTCGCTCTCCGAACACGCGGTGTATCTCACCCAATATCCGAGCTGACGAGCCGCCTTGTCGCCCAAAATCCTCGCCACCGCCGGGAGCAGCGGTTCAACCCCCTCTTCGGTAGTAACCTCCGGTGGCGGCGTCGCCTCCAAGGATTCCGGGAGCGAGTATCGCCCCAACAGAGCATCCCGGCTTATGCCCCGGATCGTCTCCTCGTTCTGAATCCCAACTCCAAGCTCCCGGTAGACAGGGCGAGCAAAATCAAGGCTGAGAATCTCCAGGGCCGATTTCCAATCCCTCGCTTCTGTTTCCATCATGGGATTGCGAAGACCAGTTCCCAGGAACCTCCGATCGAGCTAAGGAATTCTCCTATCGAAGCTGCCAAGCTAGCCGCCTCCGCGGCAATCGCGGCCGTCGCTGTTCCCGCGAGGATCGACTGGAAGTCCTGCTTCCATTGCTGGTAGTCCTTCATGTAGGTCTTCAAACGTACCTCTATTGGTTTCATCGATCCACGTGTGGTGCCGTATGGTGGATCGTCCCCATCGTCGCAGTCGTTCTTGTACCAGTCCTTTCTGAGTTCTTTAGCCGATTCCGGTAGTTCTCTATCTGCTCCTGATGATCGTCGAACTGCGAAGGATCGCCGGTTATCTGCTGCACCACGCGGGCAAGGGTTCACCGATGGGCAACAAGCGCCCGGCGAAATAGATGTTCGGCGGGGGCGCCCAAGTGTACACGGATTGTATCGGTTGACCACCTTGCCATCGGGCGTGTACAGGTAAAAGTACTTACCGTCGAACACGCGCCGGTTCCGGGGATCGTAGGTCGCGCCGTTCATCGTCCCATAGACACCATTGGAGACCAGCCGGTTCGCGACGTCGTAGGTGTACTGAGTCCCGTCCGGCGTCTGCACCAGGTTGCCGTTGGCGTTGTACAGGTAGCCCGACGTATTGATGCGATTCGTCGCCGGGTCGACGGACAGCATCGTCGGGCCCTGCTGCGTGAGATTGCCGAAGCCGTCGTAAGCTAAATTCAGCATTCCCGAGAGGCTGCTCACGGATTGCACCAGGCGGTTCAACTGGTCATAAGTATACTGCACCGTTTCGCCGCTGATGTTGTCGGTTATCTGCGAGATGCGGCCGTGTTGGCCGCCGGATACGTGTACGAGAGGCTGATGCCCTGGCCGCCACCGACAGGTGTGGCCGCAATGGAGGTCAACTGCAGGTTCGCGTTGCAGGTCCGGGTCTCTGTGAACTGAGAGGCGATCCGCTGGGATACGGAACCGGCCGCGTTGTAGGTGACGCTGTTCGTCAGCACCGGCCTCCAGACGTGGCCGAGCGCATCGTAGGCATAGTTCTCCGAGAAGTTACGCTCCCCAGACCGTCGTACTGATACTGAGTCTGCTGCCCGAGGGCGTCGGTCTTCGATTGCAGCGTGCCGTCCGGGTTACAGGCATACAGAACGGCGTGGCGCGGGGACAATCCTAAACTTCAGCCCATTCCATCCGAAAAGATCAGTGAGCGGCGAATCGGCGGCCACTCTCCGGTATCGCCGGTGCGGCGGCGTGATCGGAGGCATGCCGCCGCTTCCGCCGCGGCCCTGGTCAGCGCATGGTCCTGCCCGAGCGGTTCGTGCGCTATCCTGGGGATCTCCTATGGACCTCCACCTCGTTCCGCTCGAACTGCCCGAGGGCGGCAATCTCATCCTCGGCCAGGCTCACTTCATCAAGTCCGTGGAAGACATCTACGAGGCCATCGTCAATACCGTCCCGCAGATGAAATTCGGCGTTGCCTTCAATGAGGCTTCCGGGCCTTGCCTCACGCGTGTTGACGGCAACGACGATGCCCTCAAAGCACTTGCCGCGAAAAACGCATCGGCGCTGGCCGCCGGCCACGTGTTCGTGCTCGTGATCCGCGAGGGCTATCCGATCAACGTGCTGGGCCGCATCAAGGACGTTCCGGAAGTCTGCTCGATCTTCTGCGCCACCGCCAATCCCGTGCAGGCCGTGGTGGCGCAGTCGGAGCAGGGGCGCGGCGTGCTGGGTGTGATCGACGGCTTTCCGCCGAAGGGTATCGAGACTGCCGAGGACGCGGAGAAGCGGCGCGGCTTTCTGCGGGCGATCGGGTACAAGCGGTAAACGTCACATCGGCTCGACCGCGTGCGTCTGGTCCACAAAGATCAGGCCGTCGTACAGCGTGCCCGGCGCGAGCGGCAACAGGCTCTCGTCCCACCATACGCCGGTCTGGTGGAAGAGGTGCGGCTGCGCCAGCCAGTTCGCGAGCGGGCCTTCCGGCAATCGCGAGAGATCCAGGAAGTATTGCGGGATGCCCGCGGCGCCGAGCACCGCGCCGCCGCTGCCTCCCGGCGCGGGCGGAGCCGTATGAACCATGGGTTCGCCATCCGTCACCGCGCGCAGCTCGCCCGTGCGGAAGGCATAGCCGATGGTGTACAACTGCTTGCCGTAGCGCCGCCGCAGCCACTCCGCCATGCCGCCCGGCGTGGCCGCCACGTTGGCGTTGTGGGTCCAGAGCACGATCTTTTCCGCCGGATGCGCCTCGGCGGCGAGCCATTCCAGGTTCGCCGCCAGAGCCTCGCTGCGGTATGCCGCGCCTTTGCCCGGCATTTGCATGGTGCGGGATTGCCAGGTCACCTGCGCCGCCTGGCGCGCGTCGCGCCAGAGTGCGGGCGAGGATGCCGCCACGAGGTCGCGATGCTTCGTGTCGAGCATCCGGGCTACGCCCGCCGCGGCGGTAGCGGCGCGCGCCGGGTCGCGGGCTTCCGAGTAAGCGAGCCCGGCGGGGCCGGCCTCCTCGGGCGCGTATCGTTTCAGGTAATCGATCACGAGGCGCTCGGCCGCGGGCGAGGGCGCGATATCGATGCCGGCGAAGCTCACCGTCGCGTGCGGCCCCGGCGCCGCGTTCCAGGCGCGCATCTGC
>DATGMB010000093.1:0-8540 GCA_035293845.1 Bryobacteraceae bacterium | reverse complement strand
ACGACGTCCTTGCGATCGACTTCGACCTTGACGCGGCGGAACGAGCCGTCATAGTTCGCAATGCCGGGGTTGTAGGACACCTCGTAATAGCTGGCGATTTCTTCGTTGATCTTGCGGACCGGCACGCGCAGGTCGTTGCTGTCCGCCACCATGAAGCCGCCGGTGCCGTCGGCGAGGTTGCGCAACTCATTGCGGCCGTTCATCCGCATCGACATTTCGGCAGTGTCCGCGGCGCGCATCTGGCCTTGTGAGACCGCGCCGCTCCGGGTCGCGTTGCTCTTGCTGTCGCGCGCCGCCTGATTCAGATCCGAAACAGCCTGGCCGTTCTGGCTCCAGGTCTCGACGCCGTTGCAGTCGATGGTGTAGAACGTGACGTTCGCCCGGTTGGCCATCGAGGTGACGTTTTCAAACTGCTGGTCGAGTTGGGGCGGAACGTTCAGGCCCCAGGTGAAGTAGAGGACGGACTTGCGTCCCGGCAGCTCGCTCAGGCCCTGAATCAGCGATTGCAGCGCGGCGAGCAGGAGGCGCGTGCCGTCGGTCATCACCACGTTGAAGCGCGTCATATCGAGCATGATCTCGACCAGCTTCGCGTCCACGGCCGCCGTGCCGAGGGCGGGGCTGCCGGGGGGCGGCGCGGGCGTGCTGTCGAGCGTGCGCAGGGCCGTGGCTACGTCGGGCTGCCCGGTCATCTGGGTCAGGCGCTGCTGGAGCGCATCCCGGGCGCGCGTGGAGTCGGAGAAGAACTGGGTGGCGTCGCGGCCGCTGGTGGCCAGGTCGATTGCTTTCTGCAGCGCGTCGCGGTCGCGGGTGAAGGGCTGGAGGAGGTTCAGGTGCGTGTCGATTTCGACGACCGAATAAAAGACGTTGGTCCCCTGCTCGCCTTTGATCAGATCGAGCGCCGCGCGGCGCGCCAGTTGCCGCTGATCGACTCCGCCCATCGACTGGAAGGCGAGCGTGACGAGCCGCACCTGGTGCAGCGGGTCGAGCGCGGTACGGGCGCCATCGGCAGAGACGGCTTCGGCGCCCTGCACCAGCCGGAAGCTGGTCAATTTCTGTTTCACACCGTTATCCGTAACCGTTACATCGCTGGGTTTAACGTCGGAAACGGGCCTGCCTTTCTTATCGCGGACCACGATATCGAGCAGGACCTCGTCGACGGTGGTCTTGATCGCGGCCTTATCCTGCGACGGGGCGGGCGGCTGGGCCGGCGAGGGAAGGGACACTAAGCCTAACAATAATAGGGAGAAACTGAGTCTCGGACGCACACGGACCTCTCAGAAATCGGAATGAAGAGCGCCGGCGGTTCCGCCGCGGAACGGATGCCGAAGGGGCGGAGGCCGGCTAATTTCTTCCTGAGTCTACCAGCTTTCGGAGCCGGGCGAACTCTTTTCTTTCGCGCTCGGCATTCTCGGCGCGGCCGGCGCGTGCGTAGGCGTTGGCGAGCGCGTAATGGGCATCCGGGCTGTCCGGCGCGAGGCGAACGGCCGCTTCCAGTTCCTCGATCGCCTGGTTGAGACTGCCGGTTTCGAGCAGCGCGCGTCCGCAGGCGATGCGGGCGGCGAAATCGCCGGGGGCCAGGCGGGCGGCGGAGCGGGCGTAGGGCAGGGCAGAGGCGGCGTCGTTCTCCTTGAGGTACTCGTACGCGATCGCCGCCAGGGCCGGCACGTGATCGGGGGAGATCTCGAGCTCGGATTTCAGCATCGCGAGTCCCCTGGCCGGGTCGGATTGGAGCAGCAGCGAGCCGTAGGTGTAGCGCACCTCGGGCGCTTTGGGGTACTGGGCCAGGATGGATTCGAGCAGACGCGCGGCATCGTCCTGGCGGCGGTCGAATTCGGCCTCGATCGCCTCGCCCATGCGGTTGACGAGGTCGCGGTCGCGCTCGGGTACCTGGTCCGGGAGCAAGGGCATGCGGAGTGCGGCCAGGCCGGCGGCGTTACGGACGGCGGCGGCGGAATGGCCGGCGGGGGGCAGCGCGGCGAGCTGTTCGATGGCCCGTTCGAAATTGCTCTTCAGGATGAGGGCGAGCGCGGTGTGGTAGAGCGCAACTTCACGGATCGGCTCGTTGCCGGCGAAGCCGAGCTCGCGGGCGCGGAGGAGGTGGCGCAGGGCGGCATCGTAATCGCGGCGGCCGAACTCGCACAGGCCGAGCAGGGCGTGGGCGGGGCCGACATCGGGCTTGAGCGCGACGAAGCGCGTGAAGGCGTCGGCGCAGTCGGCGTGGCGGTCGGCATCGTAGAGCAGGGTGCCGAGGGACCACCAGCCATCGGCCCAGGCTGGTTTGAGGCGGAGGGCGCGGCGGTAGAGGCCGATCGCCTGTTCGACACGGTCGGCGTCGCGCGCGGCATCGGCCTGCCGCGCCAGGGTGTCGAACGTTTGGGCTTGCGCGACGATCGCGAGAAGCATCGAAATCACGGCGGCGCGCATTGCGGTTTCCTTCAGACCATAATAGAACGAGTGAAACACGGGACCCTATGGCTGGCGATGATCCTGCTCTCCGGCGCCGCTCTTCGAGCGCAGAGCATGGCGGGAGGCGGCGCCTCGGCCCTCATCTGGCCGGCCAAAGGCGAATATGTGGGATCGCGCCAGTGCGCGATCTGCCATCCGGCGCAGGCGCGGTCGTATGTGGCGAGCAGCATGTCGCGGGCGCTCGAGCCGATCGGGAAATGCGAGATCCTGACGCGGCATCCGCGGATGGAGTGGAGCGACGGGCCCTACCGCTACACGATCGAGAAGACCGCGGACGGGCGCTTCCGGTACCGCGTCACCGATGGCGCGGAGAGCGCAGAGGCGACGCTGCTTTATGCTTTCGGCCAGGGCAAGGCGGGGCAGACTTACGTTTACGAATCCGGCGGGCGGTATTACGAGAGCCGCGTCAGCTATTACAAGGAGTTGGACCGGATGGACCTCACGGTGGGCGCGCAAAACCTGCGTCCGGTGAACATCGAGCAGGCGCTGGGGCGGCTGATGAGTCCCGGCGAGGCGCGCGATTGCTTCGGCTGCCATACCACGGCGGCGCGGCGGGGGAACGATCTGCAGCTCGACAAGTTCGAAAACGGCGTGCAGTGCGAGGATTGCCACGGTCCCGGCGCGGCGCACATCGCCAGCATCGCCGACGGCAAGCCGAAGCCGGGGACGATCCGCAGCCTGAAAGGTCTCAATGCCGAGCAGACCAACGACCTGTGCGGCTCGTGCCACCGCACGTGGGAAACGATCATGCTGCTGAAGATTCACGGCACGGCGAACATCCGTTTTCAGCCTTACCGGCTGACCAACAGCTCGTGTTTCCTCTCGGGCGACCGGCGGATCGCCTGCACGGCATGCCACGATCCGCACGCACCGCCGTCAACGGATCCGAAAGCATACGACGCCAAGTGTGCGGCCTGCCATAACACGGCCAACGAGGCTATCCGCAAGAAGGTGTGCAAGGTGGCGGCGGAAAAGTGCGTGACGTGCCACATGCCGAGATACGAGGTGCCGGGCAGCCACCACGAGTTCGCGGACCACTGGATTCGGGTGGCAAAGGCCGGCGAGAAGTATCCGGATTGAGCGTGGGCGCCGATTCCTGGCCGTCGACGACCGCGGGCCGGCTGCCGCACGACGTGCCGTATGCCGCGGAGGTCCCGGATGACGCTGTCGTGCTCCCGGCGTTTCCCACGGAGCCGCAAAAAGTGATACTTGTACCGGAATGCGAACTCTTGGAACCGGGAAACTTGCCCGGATCGGTCTTCTCTTTGCCGCTCTTGCGGCTTGTGCCTATTCGCAATCGGCCAACACCGGAACCCTGATCGGCGCGGTCGCGGACCCGAGCGGGGCGGTCGTGCCCGGCGCGCGTATCGAATTGCGCGACACTGCCACGGGCATTTCGCGCACGGCGGTGACCAATGGCGCGGGCCAGTACTCGTTTCCGGGCGTGCCGCCTGGGACGTACTCGGTGACGGCCAGCCACGCGGGATTTCGCGAGGTGACGGTGCCGCAGGTGGCGATCGAGATCGGACGGTCGGCGACGGTGAACCTGCAGCTCGAAGTGGGGACGTCCCAGCAGGTGGTGGAGGTGAGCGCGACGCCGGGCGCGGAGCTGCAGACGCTGGATTCCTCGGTGGGAAGCACGATCGGCGGCGAGACGCTGCTGATGGTGCCGACGCTGACGCGCAATGTGGCCAGCCTGCTGCTGCTGCAGCCGACGTCGGTGCCGCAGCAGGCTTCAACGCAGGGCAGCAGCTACGGCGGCCAGGTGGCCGGCGCGCACAGCGACCAGAACTCAATCGTTCTCGATGGCGGCAATGTCACCAACGGGACCTCGGCCAACAGCGATTACTTCGTGAATTTCAACGGCGGGCCGCAGGCCGCGATTCCGACGCCGGTCGAGAGCATCCAGGAATTCCGCGTCTCGACCAGCAACCATACCGCGAGTTTCAGCGGAGCGTCCGGGAGCGAGACGGTTCTCGTCACCAAGCGCGGCAGCAACGATTTTCACGGCTCGGCCTACGAGTTCCTGCAGAATAGCGATCTGAACGCGAACTCGTGGACGTCGAACCGGCTGGGTCAGGCGCGGCCGCAGAGCCGCGATAACCGTTTCGGCGGCAGTCTCGGCGGGTATGTTCCCGGGCTCAAAGGTTCGGCCAAGACGTATTTCTACATGAATTACGAGGGCCGGCGGCTGGTCGCGCAGCAGGTGTATTCCCGCATCGTTCCGACCGATACGCTGCGGCAGGGCATTCTGCGCTTCCGGGACGCTTCAGGCAATGTCGTCTCATACAACCTCGCGACCGCGCAGTTGTGCGGCGCGCAGGGCAATTCGGCGTGCGATCCGCGGGCGCTGGGGATCAATCCACTGGTGAGCCAGCTTTGGAACAAGTACGAGCCCGAAGGGAACGACCAGTCCCAGGGCGACGGCCTGAACACCACGGGTTTTACGGCGGCGCTGCCGCTGCCGACGAGCTCGAACTTCGGCGTGGTGCGGCTCGATCATTCGTTCGGCTCGAAGTGGCAGGCCTTCGGCAGCTACCGGATCTATAAGGAAATTTCCGCGGTCAACCGGCAGGTGGATATCGGCGGGTTGATGGCGGGCGATGTGAAGGGGCAGCCCACCTCCGTCGCGAACCTGCCGCAGCAGCCGCGGTACGTGGTATTCGGACTTACCGGCACTCTTACGCCGACGCTGACGAACGAGCTGAACCTGAGTTATACGCGCGAGTGGTGGTATTGGAACACGGCCAGCGCGTTCCCGCAGGTGCCGGGGACCTCGGCGGCACTGGAGCTCGGCGGCAACACGACCAATCCCCTGCTGCCGATCAATCTCAATACCACGGGCGCCCGCCAGCGCCTCTGGAACGGCCACAACCAAAACCTGGCGGATAACGTTTCCTGGCTGAAGGGAACGCACTTTATCCGCGCGGGCGGCACGTTCAGCCACGCGGGCGTGAACTTCTTCCGCGACGACGGGCAGGTCGGACTGATCGAGCCGGCTTATCTGATTCAGCAATCGGCCGGCCTCAACATTCCGGCCGCTTACCAGCCGCCGGCGTGTTCGTCCACGCGGACCACGGCCTGTCTGCCATCCAACCAGATCAGCAATTGGAACAGCCTCTACTCGCAGGTGCTGGGGCTGGTGGACCAGGGGCTGCAGGTCGGCGTGCGCGGATCGAACCTGCAGGCGCTGCCGCAGGGCACGACGCTCTTCAACAATGTCCACTACGACAGTTTCAGTCTGTACGCCACGGATTCCTGGAAGCTCAGCCCCACGCTGACGCTCAATTACGGCGTGAATTGGTCGGTGGATGTGCCGCCGGTCGATCAGACCGGTAAGCAGTCGATTTCCATCCTCGCGCAATCCAATACGGTAATTATTCCGGAGAACTACCTGGCGGCGCGCGAGCAGGCCGCGCTCAGCGGCCAGGTCTACAACCCGGTGGTCGGCTTCGAGCCGCTCCGCATGTCCGGCCGGCAGTATCCGTACGACACGGTCTGGAATACGGTGGCGCCGCGCGTGGCGCTGGCATGGACGCCGAAATTTGCGGGCGGAAAGATGGTGATCCGCGGCGGCTACGGCCAGTTATTCGACCGGCTGAACGGCGTGCAGAAGGTCGGCAATCAATTCCAGACCTTCGGCTTCCAGCAGACGCTGACGTGCCTTGGTCCTTCACGCACCGGGCAGTGCCTGGGCAGTCTCGGCTCGGACCCGAGCACCGGCTTCCGCATCGGCACGGATGGCTCCACGGTGCCGATTCCCGCGCTCAGCGCCTCCGCCGCCGCGCCGGAGATCCCCGGCTCCGTCCCCGGCGCGAACCAGCCGATCGCCAACACCACGTACCAGATCGATCCGACTTACAAGCCGGGGCGGAATCACGAGTGGGATGTGACGATCCAGCGGGAGTTGCCGGGTAAGTCGCTGCTCGAAATCGGATATATCGGGCGGCATGCGAATAATATCTACAATCCGCTCGAAGTGAATGGCGTGCCGTGGATGATGACACTGAGCGGCCAAAGCTACGCTCAAGCGTACGACGCCATTGCGGCGGAGATGGCGGCGGGCGCGGCGGTGACGCCGCAGCCGTTTCTGGAGTCGGCCCTGGCGGGGAGCGCATTCTGCGCAGCGCCCAATGCGAGCTGCACGGCGGGGGTGGTGGCGAAGTACGGCAGCTCTTTCCGCAACCAGCAGGTCACGACGGTCTGGAACGGCATTCAGCCGTCGTTTCACTTCGGGCCCGCGACGGCCGCGACCAGCCAGGTATCCTCGACGTTTTTCTATTGGGCGAGCGCCGGCTGGTCCAACTACAACGCCGGATTCATTTCCTATCACACCCGCAGCTTCGCGGGGCTGACGCTGGACGCGAACTTGACGTTCGCGCATTCGCTCGACACGCGCGGGCTGAACCAGGACGTCGATACCGCGGCCTCCTACTCGTACAATCTTGCATACGATTACGGGACATCGGCGTTCGACCGCAAGGTCGTCTTCAACCTGCTGGCGCTGTATAATCTGCCGTTCGGCAGACACGGCCACGGGCCGTTGAATTACGCGATCAAGGGGTGGTCGATCGCGCCGATTCTGAACATCTCGAGCGGGCTTCCGCTGAAGGTCGCGACCGGCTCGGGCCAGGAATTCGGGCAGGGGGGCGGCGCCAACTCCGGCGGCGCGGTGCTCCTCAGGGCGGATAATTTCGGCAACAGCGTGCACTCGGGTATTACCGGCGATTCGAAGACGCAGGTCGGCATCAACAGCAATGCCGCGGCGGGCGGCACCGGACTGAACCTATTCGCCGACCCGATGGCGGTATTCAATTCCTTCCGCCCCGCGATGGTGGGAATCGATACGACCAGCGGCGCCGGCGGCCAGTTGCGCGGCCTCTCGCGGTGGAACCTGGATGTGGCGCTCTCCCGCAAATTCCAGTTCACCGAGCGGTGGAGCACTACGTTCAGCGCGCAGCTTTTCAACGCGTTCAATACGGTGCAGTTCGCGGATCCTTCGGTCAGCCTGCAATCGCCGCAGTCGTTCGGCGTGCTGAGCTCGCAGTTGAACGCGCCGCGGATTATTCAACTGGGGCTGCACGTGGATTTTTGACGACAACGCGACTCACGGCGGCTCGCCACAGCCAGCCTGGCTGCATAGCACCACCGCAGCCCCCGGTTCGTCTCAATCGATTCAGCCACTTGGGAGCGGCACTCGAAATGCACGTCCTCAAGTAGTGGATGAAAGGAGACCCACCGTGACGATTCGAGCGAGCCGCCTTTCGGAGCGCCTTCCCTGGCGTGAAGCGGGGAGCCGTTTCGGAAGTGCTCTTTTATCCGTTTTATCCGTCTTCATTTTGCTCGGTGGTGCTGCGTTGTGTTCGGCGCAGACGCCCGAAGCGCCGCCTCCGGCGCTTCTCTCTCCGCAGCAGCTCGACGACCTGGTTGCGCCGATTGCCCTGTATCCCGATCCGTTACTGGCGCAAGTACTGGCCGCGTCGACTTACCCTACGGAACTCGCTCAAGCCCAGCAATGGGTCAGCGATCACCCGGATTGGCAGGCCTCCAGACTCGTGCAGGAGGCCAAGAATCAGAGCTGGGACGCCAGCGTTCAGGGACTGGTCGCGTTCCCGCAGGTGCTCAGCTACCTCACGCAGAACATGAACTGGACGGCCCAGCTCGGCGATGCGTTTCTTGCCCAGCAGGCGGACGTGATGCAGGCCGTGCAGCGCATGCGTCAGGAGGCGATGGCGAAAGGCGCGCTGCATTCGACACCGCAGGAGATCGTGAGCACCCAGATGCAGAATGGGGAGCAGGTGATCACCATTGAACCGGCCAATCCGGACATCTGGTATGTTCCGTCTTACAACCCCGCTTATGTCTGGGGCCCCCCGGCGTGGGGAGTCTATCCGGCGTTGGCTTATCCTGCTTACGGTTTCGGCTATGGCTGGTATCCGGGAATCGATGTCGGCCTGGCGTTCGGACCGTGGTGGGGCGGTTTGGGCTGGGGCGGCTGGGGCTGGTACCCCAGTTGGTATGGCGGAACGATCATCGTGAACAATGCGTTTTTCTACCGGCATGGTTTCCGCGGC